>JANLXZ010000251.1:0-13312 GCA_031365375.1 Hyphomicrobiaceae bacterium
TTTGTGACTGGCGAAGCGTCGCCTCCGTTTCGTGCCTCAGGTTAGTTTCGGTGACGAGTGCCGATTTCGAGGAAGTGAGAGTTTCAATATAAATCCTAACAGCCCGGGCACCAGCAAAGGCTAAGGTAACAGCTGCGAGGAAGCTGAATACGAGTATTCCAAGCAGCCAATTACGCAAACGCTCTGTTTCTATCCGGCGATCAGCCAGCAGTTTTTGTTCAAGAGCATCAATCGACTTGATCTTGAGCCTTATGTCATCCATGAGCGTCTTGCCGACGTTCAGTCGACCATCGTCGATGGCTTCGGCACGCCGGCCTTGCCGTAGCAGCCCGATCGACTCTCGCAACAGGTTTTGGCGATCGGAGATAACCGGTGACAGCTGATCGATGTTTCGTTGCTGTTCGGCATTGTCGCTCGTGAGCGTGCGCAATTTCGTTAAGGCGAGGGGGAGAGCAATTTCGGCAGCTTCATATGGTTCGAGAAAGCTCGTGTTGCCGGTCAGCAGATATCCGCGCTGGCCGGTCTCGGCATCCTGCAATGAATCCATCACGTCGCGCGTGGCCTCGCGCACTTCGATGGTATGAGCAACCCAACCAGAAGCATCATCCGCGCGTTGTGCGACAATCAGGGCGGTCAGGCCAGCGAAGCAAAGTAGGCTGAAGCAACCAATGACCAGCGCCGGTATCGATCGCGGGAGCGCGGCTGTCTCGCCTGAAGCAATCATATCTTTGACAAACCGATGCATCGTCGTCTGGCCCCACTCGATCGGAATCTCTCACAGATAACCGCTGGATTACCGCACGGCCAACATATACTATCGTTATCTTAGGGAACATTTGTGAGCGCAAATCATGCAACTGCGACGCATTCTTGTCGTCGATGATGAACCACTGATCGCGATGATCTTGGAAGATTGGCTCATCGAACTCGGATGCGAGGTCGTTGGACCCGCTCATTCTGTCGATGCGGCACTGTCATTGCTCGACGGAAGAAAGGTTGATGGTGCGTTTCTCGATGTCACGCTCGGTACCGGAGACAGCTATCTGGTCGCCGAAGCTCTGCAGCAACGCTCGGTTCCGGTCATCTTTGCGACCGGACATGGCGCCGAAAGCATCGATTCGCGTTTCAAGGATGCCGGAACGCTCTCGAAACCATTTGATTTCGCAGCGGTACAAAGCGCGATTTCAACCTTCACAAGTTGAAATGCGGGTGGCGCAAGAAAAAGTGACGTAGATGCGCTTGTCACATGCATCTACGTCGATCAGTGTTTGCCGATGCTCGGCTGTCCGGTCCCTCAATAAAGGCCGACCGGATTGCCAGGCGAGCCCGTCGCGCCTTTCATCTTCAAGGGTGACCATACGAACAAGAATTCGTAAGCTTTATCGGCCACGAGTTGGGATAAATCCATATTCTCCAAGTTCCAGATGCCGCGCTTGGTTTGCATCTTGATGTGGCACTCGAACGGCTGTGGCGTTTCGCCGCCCGATCCCTTGCCGACTGCTTCGACGGCCCAAGTGTCGCCGCCGGTCAATATAATCTTGCGCTCCGCTAAATACTCGCACGCGGAAATGCCGAAACCTGGCTCGCCAGCATTGAATAGCGCAATTCGCTTCGCCTTCTCAGCCGCGTCGTAGCCTTCCCAATCCTTCGGATGCCAAATATCACCGTGTCCGGTATACAAGAACACGCAATCGCCCTCGCCGATTGGCGCGATGTTTTGGCGCTTTATCATGTCATCGATATCTTTGGCTGTGACGATGCCTGGATCGCTGGCGCTATTTTCCTTCGGGACCGGCAGTTGACCACCTCGCAGGGCGACCGCGTCGAGCAGAACGCCACGGCAGACGAAACCCTTCTGGGCGACGTGCTCAACTCCGAGAGGCCCCAGCCCGGTCGAGCTGATCTCCTTATCGTGCAAGAAGCGGCCATTGTAATAGTACATGCCCTTCGATGTCTTGACACCGATGTGCCCCGGCCCATCGAACTGAGTTCCAATCTGCCCCAACTCGGTTGCCACGTATTCGTCATTGTAGACCATCTGCTGGCTGCCGAACGGCCCGCCTGTGGGCAATCCCGGAATGAGCAGTTTCCAGGTTCGCGTGCCGAACGCCGGAGCGTCTGTGGCGTAGACTTTACCGAGCGTCGCGACCTTGCCTTGCTTGACGAGGCCAAGCGCCTTTAACACCATTTGCGGTGTCGTCCGGTTCGGCGATCCTACTTTGTCATCAGGTCCCCATTCGGTGGGGGACCATTTGTCGGTTAGCGGCGCATCGTTGGTGCCCTGAGCATTTGCCACCGCGCAACTGAAAGTGGCGCCGACGGCGAGCGCAACGTGGAAGAGATGCCTCATTGGTTCCTCCTGGTTTATAACACACGAACGCCTTATTAGCCCCTGCATCTTTGCTCGAACTGTGTCGCGACACGGGCAAACCGTTGATGAAAACGCGTGGCTGCTCCGCAGTGTGCTGTAAGTGCCGGGGTCGCGCGCTCGCTCTATTTGCAGGGAACTGAAAAATCAACGTGGTAATGCTGGTCGTGCCGGATCCATGCCGGGCGATCCATGAATGCCATTCGTTGCGGCAGCGCTTGACCTTGAGCCGTTGCAAAAAGGTGTTTGTGCAATGCAGACTCAAAAATCACGCGGTTGATTTTTAGGCCGCGTCCTCTGGCGGCCTTGTCCAGAGCAAGCAGATGTTGTGCGGCTGCCTCGAAATCGATGCGCAGTCCGCCGGCGCCGCGACCTTCATCATCGAATTTAACGTTGTATCCGAGCTTGTTGAACACGGAAGCCGGTACTTGCACCATGGCGCCTCGGTCCGTTCTCAACGGCACCATGAAGTCCACCGATGTGCCGTTGCTGTGCGACCGGTGGGGAGGAAACGCACCGCCGAACGGCCAACCGGATTCCGCATATACGTAGCGCTGATCGGGTGCGCTGTCCGCCAATGCTTTATAAGCATCCAACACAGCGTCTCGTACAAGCCCATGCATGAACGTGCGGCCGGCCAGATAGCCGGCAATATGATAGGCGCTGAAGTTCGCCCCCGACAGCGGTAGTCGTTTGCCGTTCACGAGGTGCCCGCCCACAACGCCGCCTGTGCAGACGCTCGGCTTGCCATCATCAATGCCGAAGTAAGCGATTACTCCAACTCCGAGCGCTGCCAGCGCCGAAGCCAACGCCAACAGCCTTCCGATCAACTTCACAATGCGCACGTAGCAGCCCCCTCGGCCGTGACGAAAAATCCGTATCCGAAATTAGACTTGGCGTCACTGTGCAACAGTCAGACGTCTACTCGTCGCGCGAAGCCGACGCAGGGTTGTTGGGCTGCTGGGCCATGATATGCTGAACTTTGTTTGGTCGTGTGGGGAGATTCAAACCATGTCGAACTCGATGCAATTTGCTCGATTGTCACCATTATTGCTGACACTGGGTTGTTTTGCTGTCGCCGGCCTCCCGATTGGCGGCGGCTCCGTGCAGGCCAAGGAGTTCACCTTTAGTGCGAAGGCGAACGAGCGTCTGGCAAAAAAGATGAAGATACCGATCTATTTTGCGCTTCCCGCAAGTGCTCGCGCAGCCCTCCCGGAAAGTTTTGATACCACCGACATATTGGTCGACTTCAAACACCCGGATTCAAAAAGCGGTGCGGGAGAAGTGGGCCTGCGAATAATCAACGTCAAGCGCGCCGGCATGGCGCAGCGATTGGCGAAGAGCGGACTGGTTCAAACCGGCGATTTGCTGTTGACGTTTCGAACCGAATGGGGCGGTGCCGGCGCCTACCCGAACGTGCAGATGGGCGTCAGTCACACCGGTATGGCTTATGTCAAAGATGGCGTCGTTCATAATCTGGATAATCCGTTGAATGAGGAGTATCTGGGAGCCGGGATGCGTGCCGATCTGACCAGCGAACATTATCGGACCCTCAATTATATTCACGTCATTCGTCCACGCGAGTTGACCGACACGCAGCGTGCCAATCTAGCGACTTGGGCCAGCCGGCTGAATAGCAGCGCGCGACGGATATACCCGAGCCAAGTCAGTTTCAACGACGACTATAACGCCCCGAAATACAAACCGGGCAAGCCTGTCGAATTCGTCAAGCATCTTGGTCAGATCGCGTTGGGACAAAACCCTCCAGGAAATGTTGGTATGTTCTGTTCGGAATTTGCATGGTCGGTGCTGGCGCTGCGCAATTGCGACCCGGCTTCGTCCAGCGATAACTTCAAGGACGGCGGCATTCCGGCGTGTGTCAAGCCGATCATGGAGCCGATGGAGGCAACAGGCAATTTTCTGACCAAACGAAATCGAAATTCTCAATCGGGATTTGCCGATGGCCCATTGATGGTAATCGATACATTGAAATTGCCGAAAGCAGAGCAAACAGCGCTGCTGAAATCGATCTTTGTTGCGGGCAATACGGCAAAACTATCTGCTGGTCACAAGAAGGTTGCTGAGCAAATGCAGCCGCAGTTTGCAAAACTGGAAGACTATTATCTGGGCATGAATGGCAACATGCTGCAGAAGCTGAAAGCACGCGTTACCAGCGGCGTTTTCAACCGGGCGATCCCGGAGAATTATTCCCCAACATCGTATCTCATCAATACGCTGCTGCCCCCCGACAACGTTAATCGCACGATGGATTACGTGGCGACGATCGTGATCGAGTAGCGAATGGATCGTCGGCATTTTCTAGTGGGCGGAGTGGCGCTCCCGCTTTCACTCGCCACCGTTGCACGGGCGCAGCAACCAATCTTCATCGGGGACATGCACACCCACTTGTTCTTCTTCGGTCCGAAGTCGGCCTCATCGCGCCCGTTGGGCAAGGCAATGGTCGCGGGCAACGCTACGCTGGTCTCGTGGGCTCTGGTCGGCGACGTCCCATGGCTGCGCCTCGCAAGCGGCGGCTTCAAGCAATCGGGCACGCCGCAGTCCAGTCAAACCGTGACGTGGTTCCATCAGGAACTGAACCGGATCAAGCGCCACATCGCCGAGCAGGGTCTAAAGATCGCACTGTCACCGTCCGACATCGATCGCGCCTTGAACGGGGAGCGACACGTTGTGCTCGCAGTTGAGGGGGCAACTTTCCTTGATGGTGGCTTGGGCCAGCTACAAAGCGCGTACGATCTCGGCATCCGGCAAATTCAGCTCGTGCATTACATCCGCAATCCGATCGGCGATTTCCAGACCGAGCCACCGGAGCACAACGGTCTGACCGAGCTCGGCCGCCAAGTCGTCGCCGAATGCAATCGGCTCGGCATCCTCGTCGATCTCGCCCACTGTTCGCCGAAAGCCGTGGCCGACGCCCTTGCCGTATCGAAAGTGCCGGTCGTCTGGTCGCATAGTTCGGTCACACGCGGCAGCGCGCCGAATTGGCTCAGCCCCGTGTGGCAAGCACGGCAACTGACGCTGGATGGCGCGAAATCGATCACAAATGCAGGCGGCGTTATCGGCTTGTGGGCACTCGGCAATGACGTCGGCCGGACGGTCGAAAGTTATGCCGGCCGCCTGCTCGAATTGGCGGATTGGCTTGGTCACGATCACGTGGCTTTCGGTACCGACATGAACGCTTTGGCTAATCCGGCGATCGCGACTTTCGCTGACCTTCGACGGGTCGTGCGATTGTTTGAACAGCGCAAACTGTCTGAAGCATCGATCCGCAAACTTGCGATCGAAAATTTTGCCGGTGCGTTACGCAATGCTTTCAACGCGCGACACGCGTAACATTTCGCATAAAGGCTGTGCGGCGAGCTTGCTTGACCGACAGCTTCGACGCCCGCAAGAATGTTCGTTCACGCAATTGGCCCTTGGGAGCTGCATTCTGATGTTTGATTTTGATCGCGTTATCGAGCGGCGCGGCACACATGCCACGAAGTGGGACATGATCGCCAAGTTGTCCGGTATCGATGCAGCAGATGCGATCCCGATGTGGGTCGCCGACATGGATTTTGCAGCGCCGCCGGGCGTAACGGCGGCCCTGATGGAGGAGGTCGCCCGCGCCACCCATGGCTACTACGCTGATACCGGCACGTGGGCGCAATCGGTGTGCGCGTGGATGGGACGGCGGCACGATCTGAAGGTCGATCCGAGCTGGGTCAGTCAAACGCCCGGCATCGTCTCCGCCATGGGGCTTATTCTGCAAACGGTGACTGCGCCCGGTGATGAAGTCGTTGTGTTTACGCCGGGATACCATGCGTTTCGTAAGATCATTCTGGCCAATGAGCGTCGCATCCTCGATGCCCGGCTGGTCGAGACCAACGGCCGGTACGCCATGGATCTTCCGACTTTAAAAACGCAGATCTCGCCGCAAACGAAAGTCGTGTTCTTCTGCAGCCCGCATAATCCCGGTGGGACGATCTGGTCGGCGCAAGAGATCCGCGCGCTCGCAACGTTTTGTCGCGACCACAATTTGATTTTGGTCTCCGACGAGATCCATTGCGATCTCCTCTTGGACGGCGCAAAGCACACGCCGACCTTGACCGCTGCGCCCGAAATTGCGAGCCGTCTGATCACCTGTGTCGCCGCGACCAAAACGTTTAACTTGGCCGGCGCGCATGTCGGTGCGTGCATCACCTCTGACGCGGCGTTGAAGCGCCGTCTGGATGCACGGATCGCAGCGAGCGGGCTCGCCTCGTACAACAGTTTCGGCATGATCGCGACCGAAGCTGGATGGCGAACCGGCGACGCGTGGCTCAACGCCCTGCTGCCATATCTCGCCAAGAATCGCGACACCTTCGATACGCGGATTGAAGCTGCGGCGCCCGGCGCACGTTCGATGCGCCTCGCGTCGACATACCTCGCGTGGGTGGACTTTTCTGGAACCGGGTTGCCAGCGAAAGAAGTTGCGACAAGGGTGAAAGAACACGCACGCATCTTTGCCAGCCCGGGTGAGCAGTTTGGACCGGGCGGAGAAACCTGGCTGCGCTTCAACATTGCGACACCGCGCCCGATACTCGACGAAGCCCTCGGGCGATTGGAAGCAGCGTTCGCGGATTTGCGCCGGTGAGGTAATGCCGAATGGAGCAATTCAACTTTGAGGCCTGAGCGATGACGAAACCCGTAGTTGGCGTGATCGGCAACGCGCTGATGGTCGAAAACCGGTTTGCCGTCCAGATGACCGGCGAGCGCAATCTGCGCGCGGTAGCCGAAGTGTCGGGAGCGCTGCCGTTGGTATTTGCGGGTGCCCCCGAGATCACCAATATCGAAGACTTGCTGCAGGTAGTCGACGGCATCTTACTCACCGGAGCGCGGGCCAACGTACATCCAACCCACTTTCGAGCCGAGGCGCACCCATCTTACGAACCCTACGACCAGCGTCGCGATGCGATGGCGCTCGCCTTGATCGAAATCTGCGTGGCACGAGGGATCCCGCTGTTTGGCATCTGCCGCGGCTTCCAAGAGATGAACGTCGCTTTTGGCGGGTCGCTCCATCCGGAAATCCGCGACCTGCCGGGTCGCATGAATCATCGTATGCCGCGCTTGGATACGGGCGAGGTTCACCCAGATCCGACGGTGGTGTTTGCCGAACGCCATGACGTCGCTCTTGTCCCTGACGGTGCCTTCGCGCGGCTCCTCGGAACGGAGACGATCCGGGTGAACTCCCTGCACGGTCAGGGTATACTGGTGCCGGGCAAGCGCGTCGTCATCGAAGGCATTGCGGAAGACGGCACCGTCGAGGCGATCAGGATCGCCGAAGCTTCTGGCTTTGCTCTTGGCGTCCAATGGCATGCGGAATACGATTCACAACGCAACGTTGTAAACCGGACGTTGTTCGAAGAATTCGGCGCGGCACTCTCTGCGCGCAAGCGTGAAAAACGTACATAGAAGAGAGCAGCATGTCGTCGCTATCGTTCGTTGCTATTCTGGCCGGTGTGCTCATGGCGGGGACAGTTGCCCGTGCCGATGACACGACTGCACGGACTGAATTGACGCCGACAGGCAAACTGCGGGTCGCGATTGCCGTCGGCCCGGCCCCGTCCGGAATTTATGTTCTCAAAGACGCGGCCTCGGGCAGTATCGCGGCGTTACCATCGATCTATCGAAGAAGCTCGCCGAGAAGCTCGGTGTTGAAATCGAGTACGTCCCCTATCTTGGCTCAGGCGAAATCCAGGGCGCCGCGGCCTCAGGCGTGTGGGATGTAACGTTCATGCCGGTCGATGACGAGCGGCGTAAATTCGTCGACTTTGGCAGTTCCTATCATGTGTTGCAGAGCACTTATCTCGTGGCGCCGACCTCGACGATACAAGCAATTGCCGATGCCAACAAAACAGGCGTGCGGATTGCGGGGGTGAAGGATACCGCCACCTTGCGCGCCTCGCTGCGGAGCTCCCCCAACGCCACTCATATTATTCTGGGCGGTGTCGACGAGGCAGTCGAGGCGATGCGCGCGGGCAATGCCGAAGCGATCGCGCTAGGTCGGGCGTCGCTAGGTGGGCTGCTGGCCAAGATCCCCGGCGCGCGCACGCTCGATGGTGGTTTCCTCAACTCGACGACGGCGGTGGCAGTGACCAAGGGCCGGCCGGCCGCGCTTACCTACGTCAGCGCATTTATCGAGGATGCAAAAGCCTCTGGTTTAATCCGCCGCGCCTTCGACGAGATTGGACTGACGGCCGAACAGGTTGCGCCCATTGGCGTGAGGCCATAAGCGACTGTGGTGCCTGGCGAGGACGAGAATAACCAATGGCACGCACGATCGGTTTTATCGGCACCGGCATAATGGGCGAACCGATGTGCCGCAATCTGGCGCAAAAGAGCGGGCTCCCAATCGTTGCCTTTGATCGCAGGGCTCCGCCGCTCGCACGGCTTGCCGCTCACGGCGTAACGATCGCTCATTCGCTGCCCGAGGTCTCAGCCGTATCCGACATCATCTTCATGGTGTTGCCGAGCGGCCGTCACGTCGCGGATCTTTGCGAGGGCGAGGCGGGGCTGTGTGCGCTCGCTCGTCCGGGGCAACTGATCGTCGATCTCGGTACCTCGCCGGTGTCCCTCGCCCGGCAGCTTGCCGCGACTTTTGGTGAGCGCGGCGCGACCTTCGCCGATGCGCCGATCGCCCGCACCCGTCAGGCGGCCGAGGATGGCACGCTAAGCATCATGGTCGGTGCGTCCGTCGAAACTTTCAACGAACTGCAACCGTTGCTTAGCTGCATCGGATCGCAGATTACTCATTGCGGCCCGGTCGGTTCGGGGCAGCTGGTCAAGATCCTCAACAACATGGTGTTGATCGAAACCGTGGTCGCTTTGGCCGAACCACTGGCAATCGCGCGCCGCAATGGGCTCGACGGTGCAGTGCTGTTCGAAACCCTCACCAAAGGATCGGCCGACAGCTTTGCGCTGCGCAATCACGGCATGAAAGCCATGTTGCCCGACAGCTATCCGGAACAGGCATTCTCGACTGAGTATGCGCTCAAGGATCTAGACTACGCGTTCGATCTGGCGCGCGATGCCGGGTTGACCCTGAACGGAGCTGCGGTCGCGCGTACCAAGTTGGCTGCCGCCATCGACGCCGGTTTTGGTCGCCAATACTGGCCGGTGATCGCAAAAATTATCGATGCATGAGTTCTAGGTTTTCTTCTCGTGGAAGAAATTGTGGATCGATTGCGCCATCTGAGCGGAAATGCCGGCCACCGCTTTAAGGTCTTCGATGCCGGCGCGAGAGACCGCTTTCGCCGAGCCAAAGTGGTTGAGCAACGCGCGCTTGCGGGTTGGACCGATGCCTTCGATTTCATCCAGCGGATTGACGCCAAGTGCCTTGGCGCGTTTCGCCCGGTGCGTGCCAATGGCGAAACGATGTGCCTCGTCGCGCAATCGTTGCACGAAATAGAGCACCGGATCGCGCGGCTCCAGCATGAAAGATGCGCGGCCAGGCACGTGAAAATGCTCTCGGCCCGCGTCGCGGTCGGGTCCCTTGGCGACGCCGACAATCGGGATCACGCCGGTGAGGCCAAGCTCGGCCAGCACCTGTAGAGCGATTGAAAGTTGGCCCGCTCCACCGTCGACGAATACGAGATCGGGGATCGTCGGAAATTCTTCAGCGTCGACGATGACCTCATCATCGGTATCGTCGGGGTCGTCCGGATCGATGCCGGGCGGAACAAGCTCCGATCCGGGCAAAGCGGCGTTGTCGGCGCGCAGCACGCCAAAGGCGATTGCATCCGCACCACGCTGCCCACGCGGCGGCGTCGCCGCTGGAATAATGCGTGTTCGTTCCGTCGCCTCCTCAGCGGGAGAAAGCAAGCCGATCACTTCTTCGACCGGAGCGTCCTCGACATTTTCGCCGCGCAGCTCCGCCGCGACCCGCTTGAAGCGGCGGCACAAAACTTCGCGCATCATCGCGTAATCGTCGCCGGGCGTGAGACCCTCCGACTTGATATTGAACTTGCGGTACTGGTTTTTCACCATGCCTTGGATGCCGGCGACGATCATTGCGCCGACAGCGTTGGTGCCCATGATATGGCTGTTGTCGTAGACTTCGATGCGGCGAGGCACCCGCGCTAGCCCGAAGCGATCCTTCAAACCTTCCATCAGAATTTTCTGCGACGACGTTTCCGCCATGCGACGGCCCAACGCTTCGCGCGCGTTCTGCGTCGCGTGCTCGACGAGCCCGATCTTGGTGCCGCGTTGTGGCACACTTATCTCGACCTTGCGCTCGGCCTTGATCGACAGCGCCTCGGCCAGCAGTGCGCGCGACGGCACTTCGTGCGACAACAGGATCAAACGCGGCACCGGCTTGTCGTCATAGAACTGGGCGATAAAACTATCCAATACTTCGCCGACATCGAGCGCTCGATCCGCCTTTGGGAAGTACGCCCGATTACCCCAGTTCTGGCCGGTGCGGAAGAAGAATACCTGGATGCACGTATGCCCGCCCTCCTGATGGGCTGCGAACACGTCCGCCTCCTCGATGCCTTCCGGATTGATCGCCTGATCGGCGGTCACGTGTGCCAGCGCCCACAGCCGATTGCGGAATTTCGCCGCCTGCTCGAACTCGAGCTTTTCCGCCGCATCTTCCATCATGCGCTTATACATCGTGCGCACATTTTGGCTTTCGCCACGCAGGAAGCGCACGCTTTCATCGACCAAGCGCCCATAATCTTCGAGCGAAATTTCGCCGGTGCACGGCGCTGAGCAGCGTTTGATTTGATGTAGCAGGCAAGGCCGCGTGCGGCTCTCGAACACGCTGTCGGTACATGAACGCAGCAGGAACGCGCGCTGCAGCATATTCACGGTGCGGTTCACAGCGCCCGCCGATGCGAACGGTCCGAAGTAATCGCCGCGCCGATTACGCGCACCGCGATGTTTCATGATCTGCGGTGCCGCGTGGTCGCGAGAGATGAGAATGTAGGGGAACGACTTGTCGTCCCGCATGAGAACATTGTAGCGCGGCCGGAAACGCTTGATTAGGTTGGCTTCGAGCAGCAGCGCCTCGGCTTCGGTGCCGACCGTCACAAACTCCATCGAGACCGTCGATGCAATCATGCGCGCGATGCGATTGGCATGACCATTTAGGCGCGCATAGTTCGACACCCGCGCTTTTAACGAACGCGCTTTGCCGACGTAGATCACGTCGCCCGCCGCATCGATCATGCGATACACGCCGGGCGAGGATGGAAGTTGCTTCAAATAGTGCTGGATCACTTCAGTTCCAGCCGGACGCGGAGCAGCGTCCGGCTGCGTGATCTCAGCAGCGTGTTCGGGCTCGGTGGTCATGAGCCTCTATGTAATGGTCCGGCGCGGTTCGGTCCACTGAGACCGAATGCCAAAGCATCTCAGTCCTCGGCGGTTTTATTCAAATTGCGTGGCGCGTGGGTGTTGGGCACGAAACCGTCGCGACGCGCTTCGCCGGCCACTTTGTTGGCCGTTTCACCGTTCAGATATTCGACAACGAACACTGCTTTGCCTTGCGATTTAGCCGACTTCAGATACGACTTGCTGGAATTGACATTGTTCTGGCTGTTACGCTCACCGCGGTGATTGATGCCGTGGTAGAGATCTTCCTTGGCGATGCCGTCGATTGCCGCGACATAACTTTTGTCCGACAGCAGCTCCTCGGCATTCTGCACGACGACTGCGGCGTTGCCTTTTTTAGATCGTGCTTCGGCCGCGACTTCCTTGACGAACTTCACCATCTGCTGGCGCGAGCCGCCCGGAGCTTTTGACTTCTCATATGTGTCGACGCGATCGAGATAAACGCCGTCGTAACCTTTGGCCAAGGCTTCGCGCACGCGCGATTTGACAATCCGCTTCCAGTCTTCGTCCCAGTACTTAGCGGCGTAGTTGCCAGACCAGCCTTGCGTGCGGCCGGTGTTCCAGGACTGCTTGGAGCCCTTCATATAGCTGCGGCCTTCCTCGGCCTCGCCGACGGAGATGTACGCCAGAACCTGGCGCTTGCCGCCCTTGGATTTGGACTTGTATTTGTCGGCGTTGCCGGCATGGTCTGGATCGACCACTGCGACATCGGCGTTCGACCGTTTCGTTGAGGCCATATCGCCGGTCAGCTGATAAGACCAGCTCTTGGCATTGCGCACCGACTCGCGGTCCGCCGCGGCCGTGCCCGTTAGTGCAAACGTCAGACAGAGCCCTACAGCAAAAAGCGCACCGGAGCGGTGCTGTTTCGAAAAACGCATTTCAAATCCTTTTCTCTACGCAACGCGATCCATGCAGCGCTCGGCTGTGTGCAGGTCGCAGCCCGACAAGGTGGGCACGTCGCTCGATTAGTTCACTCAACCCAAGGCTTGGGCAGTAGAACAGTTGGAGGCTTGCGCAACATCGGTTAATGATACCAGCCGTTAAGTCCGACATGGTTAACAGCTCCCCTTGGCCAATCGTTTGGTTGTTCGCTTGCTCCGGCTTTAACGCTACCGCATAGTGCCGCGCGAATACTCACGTCGCGCTCAAGCGGCGGAGCGGGAATACACGAGGAGCGCCTATGATCCATCGCCGCAAACTGCTGACGACCACCGCCGCTATCGCTATTGCCGCGCCCGCTCTAATGCGCGTGACCCGGGCGAATGCCGCCGAGTTCACCTTCAAATTTGCCAACAACTCACCCGTCACGCATCCGTTGGTGATCCGCGCGGGCGAGGCACTCGAGAAGATCAAGAAGGAGACCGACGGTAAGGTCGATATCCAGATGTTTCCCAACAACCAGCTGGGGTCGGACACTGATATGCTGAGCCAGCTGCGCTCCGGTGCGATCGAGTTCTTCACGCTGTCGGGCTTGATCCTGGCGACATTGGTGCCGGCAGCCTCGATCAACGGCGTCGGTTTCGCCTGGTCGGGATACGATAAGGTGTGGCCGGCGATGGATGGCGAACTCGG
>JANLXZ010000256.1:0-6135 GCA_031365375.1 Hyphomicrobiaceae bacterium
GAGGTCGAAGCCGAACGAGGCGGCCCGCTGCATGAACTCGTTGGGAAGCTCTTCGAACATGGCAACGATGCTCGGTTCGCCCTGCTGCAGGCCGTCCGCGATGAACTGAATGCCGAGTACGGTTTTGCCTGCTCCGGAGGGTCCGGCGACGAGCAGGCTGTCACCTTCAGGGATGCCGCCGCCCATGATCGTGTCGAGGGCATGGACGCCGGTGGAAAGACGCCGCCGGCCCTTGACGTGTTCTGATTTATTATTCGTGAGACCGAAGGTGCGCGGAAAGGTTTGCAGGCCGCCCTCGGTGATACGGAAAGTGTGCAGGCCAGGCACGGACTCCTGGCCGCGCAGTTTCATGATCTGCATCTTGCGCACGATCGAGTTGCGTTCGACGCTCTGGTAGAGCCAGAACAAACCGTCGGCGACAGTGAACACCGGGTTGTCGCGAAGCTCGCCTTCGACGTATTCGCCGATCAGGAACGTCGTGGCCTGCCAACTGGTCAGGTGCAGCGCCAGGCGCTGGACGAACCCCTGGAGTTCCATTTCGCTGGCGCTGGTCAGCGCCTTGCGCACCACGGTGCGGAAGGAATCCACCACGACGATTTTGGCGTTGGACGCTTCGACCTCCTTGATAATCGCATCCAGAACAGCGCCGAGGTCCTGATCCAGAACGAGCTGGCTCAGGTTGATGAAGCGGATCGCGCCGTCCAGTTTGGATTGGTCGAAGAATGAAAACTGCTGCTGGTAGCGCAGCATCTTGATGGCCGGCTCGCCCAGCACGGTGAAGTAAAGCGCGGGAGCATCCGGTGTGGCGTTGGCGAACATGAGCTGGTGCGCGAGCGTGGTCTTGCCGCTTCCGGGAGCGCCGGCGATGATATTGAAGGAGTACTCGGGCAGGCCGCCGCCGAGAATTTCATCGAGGCCCGGCACGCCGGTGGGTAGTCGCCGAATTGTCACCCGGCCTTGTCGTTGATCTTGTCCTTGCAGGCTCATGAGTAGCCTCGATCCCTGAATATTAATGGTGCAACGATGCGTCGGGCCAAGACTCGCGCACCAGACGGAGCGTGAAGGGTTCGCCGACAAAAGTCTCCAGCAGCCCGAGCAGATGGGCAATGAGCGCGACTAAATCCTCGGGTCCACCGTTCGCGGCCGCGACCGCGAGCGCCTCACAACCTTGCAGGCCGCCGTCAGGCCCGACCTCTACGGTTTGCAGCTCGGGAACCTCCGCGCGGGCGAGCGCCAGCGCCCGCCGCAGGAGCGAGTTGAAGCCTTCGGAACCGGCGAATTTTGTCACTGAGATTTGCAGCTTCTCACAGACCAGCACCCCATCGAGTACCTGTGTACCGGCGGCGCTGCGGCTCGCTGCTTCCACAGCCAGTAATCGCCGCGCCAAGCCTCTCATTGACTCAGGTGCCGATTTCTTCATTCAATAGTGACCAACTTGATTTCAAGCGTGCGATCAGGGTGTTTCTGCCACGACACCAGAATTTGTACTACCGTTCTGTTGATCGTGAAAGATAACAACCATCGCGCAGTCAGCGCACGCTGAGACGCACTGAACCAGTGCAGCCTAGACCGATGGCAGAGGGTAGCGGGGATCGTGGAACTCATAAGCGCGTTCACTGGCCACGCATCGAGGCCGAATGCATCGGTTGGTGTCAATGAAGACCCTCGACTGGGCTATGGGGTAGCACAAAATAGATGTCCTGCACGACATCTCACGATTCTCGATTAGCGCCAGCGATCGAAGCCGAATGGCCGAGACCACTATAGGCTCGGTTTACGAGAGCGCGATGCCGCCGCAGTGGCAGGCGCCGAGGCCCTGCATCAACGTCAACTACTGTAAAATATCTCAGGCCGGATCAAAATCCGACCGATCTTGTGCTGCATGGAACAGCGCCAACACCCACACGGTGTCGGCAGCTTCATCCACGCGATAGAACACCACGAACGGTGTTTTCGGGATCCAGGATTCGTAAAGGTTGGGGCGGGGGAGTAGCTTGCCGGTGCGCGGATGTGTTTCGAGACTCACTTCGATGAACTGGCGAACGCGGGCAAAGGTCGCATTGGCGATCGTTTCGCCAAAACGCGTGACGCCCCATTGGTACTGATGATCAATATCGGCCTCGGCACGCGGGGTGACGATAACCCTCATGCCTGCGAAATGCCGTGCCGCTTGGTGATGCGATCGAACACGACGGTCGCTGGCTCACCTTCGCCGCGCTCAGCCTCTGCAATACCTTCGTCGAGATGTTCACGCTGATCGGGCGACATACTGTCATAAAAGCTGTCATCCAGAAGCCGAGCTTCATGGATATGATCGACCACCTCGCGGCGCTCCGAGAGCGGCAGCTTTGCGATCAATTCGAGGATCTGTTCCTGCGTCTTGGTCATGTCCAAAAGGTAGCACAAATCGGCTGAGTTGGCGACAGCCGCGGCGTTGCCGGTTATCGCCATTCGATACGATGTACGAAAATTACTTTAATCGAGCCTCACAGGAGATAAACGATGAACCAGGATATTTCGCGCCGCGCGATCGTTGGCGGCCTTGGTGTGGCAGCTGGCGGTCTGGCCGCCAATCAGGCAGTTGCTGGCATGCCTGCAAAGGGAACACAGATGACGGTGGACGGCATTGTCGCGTGGTGCCATCCGCAGCGCCGACTGCTCAGTTTTAAATCTGTGCCACCCGGCCGCGACGGAATGCTCCTCCGTTTGAAAGGCGACGCGGGTGATCAATCACGATTGAAGAGCGTGCGGCCAGGCATGCCAGCGACGGTGCGCGTTGCCTGGCGGCCCGACCTCGATATTCTGTCGCCGTGGGCGCCGCTAGACGTGACCTGCGGCAATGGCGAGTACTTTGCAGCGCGCCTCGAGTTCGACCAGTCGGTGACGAAGCGCAAACAAACCGCATGATACAGTGAACAGCGGTCGTGTCCTGCCCTCCGTCGATTGCGTGCTTTCGAGGCCGTCGCGAGGTCAGGTGATACCGGCGCTTGATCTTGAGCGACCTGGCCGGCTAGCGAGGCCGCTCCCATAAGGAGCGGCCTTCACTTTTGGTGCGCCTGGCACGGGCGCTGACTTGGAGGTGAAAGTCCTCCGGCGAGCTGGCCACAGCGAGCGAAGTGAAGTGCAGAGCGGCGGCCGTGAGGACGGCGTGAAGGAAGCATGGAGCGAACCTACCGCCCCGGTGCGGAACCGCCTGCCGGGTGGTGTGGCAGGGAGATGAAGGCGCAAACTTTCATCCCCCTATGCCGATTACTGATCAAGCCATACTTCACTCTGGATGCCGAATGCAGCGCCGAGGCTGGTGAGCGCAGGGCACTTTTCGTATCACCGTCTGTGAGTCTTCGACTTCACCTCTTCTTCCTTCACGTCTTCGTCGGTGAATTCGCGAAGCACGAGTCGATGATTGTCATTGAAGTGATCGAGTTGTACGAAGCGAAGTTCGGAGCGGTGCCTGTTTGGCGCACGAGACACGAAGTCGGCAAACAATGATCGCGTGCGACAAAGTGAAAAAGAGCTATTTTGTTGTGGGAATGGATTTCTGACGAATTGCTCGTAGCCATTGGGCGCCCGTTGGCCTATCCTGAACAACTCTACAGCCTAAACCTGGAGTTGCCGAATGAGTTGGACTGATGAGATCAAAAAGGCACTTGGCGACAACGGGCTACAATCGATTCTAGGCAAACTACAAGCGGGCGGATTGGCAGAGCATGTCAGTTCGTGGCTAGATCAAAATAGACAGAACTTACCGATCAGCCCAGAACAGCTGCAAACGGCTCTCGGCAGTCAGCAGATACGGGACTTGGCTGCCTCCATGGGGCTACCGATCGACAAACTACTCGCGCTGCTCTCTGAGCACCTGCCCAAAACAGCAAGCGCTCCGCCGGGCACTGATCCGAGTGAGGACGAAACGCGGCAGAATTAGTGGAGCGACTTCCGCCCTTCGCCAATGTCATTCCCGTAAAAGTGGTCGCGTACAGTTCAAAGACTCGAACAATGCCGGGACGACTTACGACGCCGCCAACCATCGGGTTGCCTTCCTGTCGACGCCAGCACTGACCGACGGCCCGGACAAGCCACGGCACAACGGCAAGCATCACAGCGCTTTCCAGTATGCGAGCTTCACGGACCTGATCACGACTTACGAAAGGCGGCATCGTTCCGGCGTTTAGCCTTGATCACGGGTTGACGATTTCGTTCTACTACAAAGATACAGAAGGCTACTTCGTCGAGTTGCAGAGCGCCAACTTCGGCGACTGGGCAAAGTCGAGCGAGTTTAAGCGAACTTCGACGGACTTCACCACCAATCCGATCGGCTGTTTCTTCGATCCCGAACCGGTTGCGCGCGCCCACGGTGCCGGCACTAATTTCAAAACGATCCAGAAGGGCATCCGGGCAAACGAATACGCTCCGGCGGTAACGCCCGCTGTCGGCATCGCCATGTGATCTCGGCTTGCAACGGTCTTGCCGGCTCTCACCTGACGCAATGATTTTCAGCCGACACGACAGCCCTACGCAAGCTCGGCAGTCGCGACTTCGGAAACGGGTCAACACTCACCTTCACGCTACCGTGCCGACGTCGGACGGTCTACGCCTCTATAGCCGCCAAACCTATGAGTGTTCGACGAACGCCGACGCGACACCCCTGCCGACGAGAGGACGGCGGACGAGACAGAGTTCGTCGATGGGCCAGAAAAGACGTAGTCCGCAAGCGCAGCATGCAACGTGCTCAGGTTTCAATTGTCTCCCGTGCCAACGGACTCCTGATTTCGAGCGAGCGGTGTGCGCGCCGCCATGAACAGCCGATAAATGCCGCCTTCAGCGCCAGTTCAGCTGACCACTCCTATTCTTGTCCCCAGATGCGTGACTTGAAATTCCAACCGAAGGACGTGCCTTATGAATCGTATCATTCTCTCCAGCTTGGCCCTCGCAGCTACAGTTAGCGCAGCCGGCGCCTACGACTATCGAAGCACCAACACGAGCGACATTGACGCTCGTCGCACCACCGAAATAAGGCGGATCGAGGAAGGCCGTCGCTCGGGTCAGTTGACTTGGCGCGAATATAATTTGCTGAAGAGCGAACAGTCGCGCATCGCCGACCATGAGCGTCAAGCCAAAGCTGACGGCTATGTCTCGCGAGAAGAGCGTCGCCAACTCAATCGCGAACTCGACCAAGCAAGCGCCGATATCTACCGGCTGAAGCACAATGAGGCGAATGCGGGCTGGCGTCGTTGGAACCGCTGGTGGTAGTCCGAAACGCGCGGAATTGGTCAAAAGCATGGCCGTCAGGGTCGCAGTAAATGCGGCCCTGGTTTCAATTTTAGGGGCTGATTTATTCGGGCGACAGGAAGATCTGAAAGGCACAGTGCGATGTCCGCACCGGATCAGGAGCGTCGCGCGCGATTCGTTGGACGGGAGAAGTGAGGGAATCCCTACGTTGGGTACAGCGCGACGCCATCCAATTCGTTGCGAAGCGAGATCTGATTGGCGACGCATGCCGACAACGCAAAATCCCGCACAGCGGACGTGATCGGCAACGCCACGACGACCGGCGATTACATCCATGCAAGGTCCGCTCGTCGGATCGAACGTTGAGCAACGCGAGAAGCGTCGCTGTGGATGATCAAGTGCTTATACGCGAGGCGTACACAAGCAAAAAACAATCCCAGCAATTACGAGCGAGAATCGGATCGTTGGCGGCGTCATTGTCGCCCAGCGGCGGAACTGTCCTGCCGAAGGCGAGATCGACCAGTTGTTCCCGTCGTGTTAGGTTCATCGGTAGAGCGGATTGTCTCAAGCGGGGGTATTGAAGGGTGCAGATTACTCTGACCATCGCAAATCAAGAAAGTGTTCAAGTCAGGATCTCGCCGTTGCCCGACGCTATCTTCAATATTGAATTGAAACCGTTATCCGTTCGGTCGGAAATGGGTTAGATGAAAAACGCGAATATAATAGTTCGATAGGTCAGCATTTATTTTTTTTCACGACGGAGCCAAAAAAGTAGAGGCTTCGCAGAATGTCCTCCGCGAAGCCTGCTTCGATGGGGTAGGCGTTCCCGTTACTTCGGCATCAAAACGTGGTCGATCACGTGGATGACACCGTTAGATTGCGTGACATCGGCAATCGTCACCGTTGCAA
>JANLXZ010000268.1:0-19517 GCA_031365375.1 Hyphomicrobiaceae bacterium
GGGCGACGCTGAACTTGGCTGGTTCGCGCGGCAATGGCAGTGGATCTCAGGTGCGTTTACTTCGGGGCCAGAACGGGGTCGTGCGCCCGCAGCCGGGACCGGGCCGGGAGCCGCACCGCCGCTTGTCACAATCAGTCAACCGATCACCCGGGATATCGTCGAATGGGACGAGTACACCGGACGCTTCGATGCCGTCGACCTCGTAGAGGTACGGACGCGCGTCTCCGGGTTTCTGACCCAAGTGCACTTTTCCGATGGGCAGATGGTCAAGAAGGGCGATCCGCTTTTTACGCTCGATGCGCGGCCGTTCGAACGCGTGCTCGATTCGGCGCGGGCTGAACTTCTGGCCGCGAAGACGAAAGTGGAAAGCACGCTCAAAGACGTGGTGCGCGGCAAGCCGCTCCTCGATCGCCGGATCATTTCGGAAAAAGTCTTCGATGATCGTGAGAATTTGAAGCGTGAAGCCGAAGCGGCCGTCGGCGTTGCGGAAGCTAAGTTGCGAACCGCCGAACTCGATTTGTCATTCACAAAGATTACCAGTCCGCTGGACGGACGCGCGAGCCGTAACCTCGTTTCGATCGGCAATTATGTCATTGGCGGGGGGGCCGGGGCGCAGAGTTTACTGACCACGATCGTCACGCAGGATCCGATCCAGTTCTATTTTGACGTGAGTGAGAACAATACGATCAAATACAAGCGATTGGTTGCCGGGAAAGGGCCGCGACCGGGTGAAGCTGGTGCCACCATTGAAATTGCGTTGCCCGACGACAAAGGCTTTCCCCATGGCGGTCGATTGGATTTTACCGACAATCGGCTCGATACCGCGACCGGAACGCTGCGAGCGCGAGCCATCCTCGATAACAAAGCAGGATTATTCACGGCTGGCATGTTCGGCCGCGCCCGCATTGCCGGGTCGCAGCCCTATCGCGCCGTGATGTTGCCTGATGATGCGATCGGAACCGACCAAGCCAACAAGTTCGTCTACGCCGTCGCCGAGGATGGTACGGTGTCGCGCAAGGTGGTGACCCTCGGCCCGATCAACGGCGGATTGCGCATCGTTCGGACCGGTCTGGCTGCCGAAGAATGGGTAATCATCAAGGGCGTCCAGCGCGCGCGCCCGGGCCAAAAGGTCAATCCCAAGCGCGAGCCCTTACAGCTGTCGAACGTACCGGCAGACACGATGCCGCCCGCCGTGAAGCAGCAGTAACAGCGGCCACGGTCGTGAGGTATGGGTTATGAGTTTCAGCCGCTTCTTCATCATCAGGCCGATCTTTGCCATCGTCGTGTCGTTGTTCATCACCATCATCGGAGTGATTGCCTACACCGGCCTGCCGGTGACGCAGTTCCCTGAGATTACGCCGCCGACAATTTCGGTATCGGCCACCTATCCCGGTGCGAGCGCCCAGACGGTTGCCGACACGGTCGCCGCCATCATCGAGCAGGAAGTCAACGGCGTCGACGGCATGCTTTACATGTATTCCCAATCGACCAGTGATGGGTCGATGGGATTGACCATTACATTCGAAATCGGCACCGATATCGACAAGGCACAGGTGCTGGTCCAAAATCGCGTCGCCTCCGCCGAGCCGAGGTTGCCTGATGAAGTGCGCCGGTCGGGCGTGACCGTGCGCAAGAACTCACCCGATTTGCTCGTCGTCGTGCACTTGGTATCGCCGGACAAGAGCTACGACCAAGTCTACATCTCGAACTACGCGCTGCTCAACGTGCGCGATGTGCTATCGCGCATCGAGGGCGTAGGCGCGGTCAACCTGTTCGGTGCGCGCGAATACTCGATGCGCATTTGGCTCGATCCGGAGCGCATCGCTGGTCTGGGATTGACGGCCGACGAGGTGGTAGCAGCGCTACGAGCCCAAAATCTGCAGGTTGCCGGCGGGTCGATTGGCGAGCCGCCGATCAAGGCGACGGGTGCCTTCCAGCAATCGCTGCAACTCAAGGGCCGGCTGAAGGAAGCCGGTGAGTTCGAAGATATCATCGTTAAATCTAGTGCTGACGGCCGTGTCGTACGACTGCGCGATGTCGGGCGAATAGAGTTGGGTGCGCTCAATTATACGACCTACGGCTATCAGGATCGCGATCCGGCAACGGTTGTGGTCATGACCCAACAGCCAGGCTCCGACGCGCTGAAGACGGTCAACAACATAAAAACCGCGATGAAGGATTTGAGCGCCTCTTTTCCCAAGGGGCTCGAATATCGCATCCGTTACAACCCGACCGAGTTCATCGAGGTTTCGATCAAAGAGCTGAACAAGACCATCCTGGAAGCGGTCGTACTCGTCGTGCTCGTGGTTTTGCTGTTCCTGCAGACGTGGCGGGCAACGATCATTCCTGTGGTTGCGATCCCGGTGTCGCTGATCGGCACCTGCGCGCTCATGCTGGCGCTAGGCTACTCACTGAACACGCTGACCCTCTTTGGCTTGGTTCTAGCCGTCGGCATCGTGGTCGACGATGCGATCGTCGTGGTCGAAAACGTCGAGCGTAAATTGGCGCAGGGGATGGCACCGATCGAAGCCGCGCGCGCCACAATGGACGAAGTTGGAACCGCACTGATCGCCATTGCGCTGGTGCTGACGGCGGTCTTCATTCCGACGGCGTTCGTGCCCGGCATTACCGGTCAGTTCTACCGGCAGTTTGCCGTCACGATTGCGACGGCGACGTTGATTTCGGCGTTCGTGTCGCTGACGTTATCGCCAGCCTTGGCGGCGATCCTGTTCAAACCGCATGGCGATAAAGCGACATCGCGCTTCAATTTGATGCGAATTATTGTTGCCCCGATGCATCTTCTGTTCAGAGGATTCAACAGCGTATTTGGCGCGCTGGAGCGGGGATACGCGCGTCTCGTCCGTGGACTGATCCGCATCTCGTGGCTGATGCTGTTGATCTACGTTGGTCTGATCGGGCTGGCCGTCTGGTTCGTGCAGCAAACGCCGACCGGGTTCATTCCGGCGCTCGATCGCGGTATCGTCATCGCCTCGCTACAGCTTCCTGCCGGCGCCTCGTTGGAGCGGACGGATGAGGTCATGCGGCGCGCCAACGAGATCATTCTCGCCACACCCGGCATCGCATTTACTTCCGGCTTTGCCGGTCGATCGGGTGCGACTTTCACCAATGCGACCAACGCGGCTGCCATGTTCATCGTGCTCGACGATTTCGACGTTCGCGCGAAAAAAGATCAAACCGTGCAGAAACTGGCAGCCGAGCTGCGCCAGCGCTTGTTGGTGATCCAGGAAGCCCAAGCATTGGTCTTCATTCCCCCGCCCGTTCGCGGCATTGGCTCTGCTTCTGGTTATTCGATCCGTCTGCAAGATAAGGGTGGGCTCGGATCAGACGACTTCTCGCGCGCGGCGAACGAGTTCATTCAGGCCCTGAACCAAACCCCGGGATTGAACAACGCGTTCACGACGTTCCAGACCGTTACCCCGCAGATCTTTGTCGATGTCGATCGCACCAAGGCGCAAATGTTGCGGGTACCGATCGGCAATATCTTCGAGGCGTTGCGCATCTATATGGGGTCGGCCTACGTCAACGACTTCAACATGTTCGGACGGACGTATCGGGTGACCGCGCAGGCCGATGGCAACTTCCGATTGGATCCCGATAACGTCGCCCGGATCAAGGTGCGTAATTTGGATGGCCAGATGGTGCCGTTGGGATCGCTCGTCACCTTCAAGGAGATTGCCGGGCCTGACCGTGTGCCACGTTACAATTTGTTCCCGACGGTCGAGATCAACGGTCAAGGCGCCGCTGGAGTTTCGTCCGGTCAAGCGCTGGAAATGGTGGCTCAAGTTGCCGCCCGCGTGCTGCCGGTTGGCGTCGGCTACGAGTGGACGGATTTGTCCTTCCAGGAAAAACGCGCCGGCCGCACTGGCTATTACATCTTCATGCTGTCGGTGTTGTTCGTGTTCCTGGCCTTGGCCGCTCAATACGAAAGCTGGTCGCTACCGCTCGCCATCATGTTGATCGTGCCGATGTGCCTATTGTCGGCGGTGTTCGGTGTGTGGCTGCACGGGCTCGATATCAATATCCTCACTCAGATCGGGTTTGTCGTGTTGATCGGGTTGGCGGCAAAGAACGCTATTCTGATTGTCGAATTCGCCAAGCAGTTGGAAGAACAGGGGCGCGACCGGATAACGGCGGCAGTCGAGGCTTCGCAATCGCGGTTGCGTCCGATTTTGATGACGTCGCTGGCGTTCACGCTCGGTGTCATCCCGCTTTATATCGCGCAGGGTGCCGGCGCCGAGTTGCGCATTGCGCTGGGAACAGCGGTGTTCTGGGGAATGATCGGTGTGACTTTGTTCGGTCTGTTGTTCACGCCGGTGTTTTACGTGGTGATCCGTGGTTTCGCCGAACGGCGGTCTGGCATCACGCCGACACACGGCGCAGGCCCGATGCCGGTGCCGGGCGAATGATGGGTTCGGGCGGTTGGGTGTCGCGCTTAATGAGTTCGGGGCTACTCGTTCCGACGATCGCGACGGTTTGCGCACTCGCCCTTCTGCTGGGACTTGGAACATGGCAGTGGAACCGCAAAGCGTGGAAGGAAGAGTTGGTCGCGACCATTGCAGCGCGATCGACGGCTCGTCCTCTCGATGCGACGGCCTTCGCTAAACTGCGTTGTGAGGCAGTTGAAGCGGTGGGGCTGCCCAAGTCGTGCGATTACACAGCCGTTCGTCTCACTGGCACATTCGATCTCTCCAACGATCGGTATATTTATACCGGAATCGATAAGCCTCCCGGCGCCAGCGTCGGTGGCCAAGGCTTTTGGATCATGACGCCCTTCCGGATCTCCGAGACCGGTCAGACTGTTTCGGTCAATCGCGGATTTGTGCCCGAGACGCGCAAGGATCCGGCAAGCCGTCTCGACGGGCAACCGCCCCCGCAATTTGAATTCACCGGTCTCATTCGCTCGGCCGAGCCCAGAGCCACTTTTACGGGTGCAAACGATCCGGCCAAAAACATCTGGTACTTGCGCAATCCGGCTGAGCTTTTCCCCGTTGCGGACCAACCAGCGATCGCGCGGCCGGAACTTTATCTCGATTTGCTGAAACCGGTGCCAGCCGGAGGCCTTCCACAACCGACGGCGGGGCGGATCAATATTGCCAATCGGCACCTGGAATACGCACTCACGTGGTGGGCATTGGCGCTGACGTTACTCGGCGTTTTTGCGGTATTTGCAGCCGGCCGGTTGCGCGCGACGCCTTGAGTGCCCTCGATGACGCGCAAGCCGGCGCAAATCTTCAAAAAAACCATCTTGTGCGCGAACGTGAACTCATATCGTTCATTACTTGTTGTGTGGCGCTCATGCCTCTAGTTTGGCAACCGATAATTCCGCAGGATCAGCTTAGGTTTTCCCCTTGAAATATGTATCGACGCGCGGTATCGCGCCGACCCTCGGGTTCGAAGATGTACTTCTCGCCGGGCTTGCCCGCGACGGTGGCCTCTATGTACCCGAGACTTGGCCAAAACTGTCGGCCAAGACAATTGCGGGATTTGCCGGCCGGCCGTTCCATGAAGTGGCGGTTGAGGTCATCGAGCCGTTCACCGGAGGCGCAATTTCGCGCGCCGATCTGGCCGCCATGGCGAAGGCTGCGTATGGCTCGTTCGGTCATCCGGCGGTCACGCCGCTGGTACAGATCGACCGTGATACGTGGGTGCTCGAACTATTCCGCGGACCAACGCTCGCCTTCAAAGATGTTGCCATGCAATTGCTGGCCCGGATGATGGACTACGTGCTGGAAAAGCGCGGCGAACGCGCGACCATCGTGGGTGCCACTTCGGGCGATACCGGTGGGGCAGCTGTCGAAGCCTTTCGTGGTTCGAAACGCGTCGATGTCGTCATCCTTTATCCACAAGGCCGCGTATCGGATGTACAGCGCCGCATGATGACGACGGCTGTCGAGCCGAATGTGCATGCGGTCGCTATCGATGGCACGTTCGATGATTGCCAGGCCCTGGTGAAGGGCATGTTCAATCATCACGCGTTTCGCGATGAAGTTCGGCTGTCGGGCGTCAACTCGATCAACTGGGCACGCATCGTTGCGCAGGTCACATACTATTTCGTTGCAGCATCTGCACTCGGCGCACCGCACCGGCGCGTATCGTTCTCAGTGCCGACTGGTAATTTCGGCGACATTCTCGCCGGTTACGTTGCAAAGAAAATGGGGTTGCCGATCGATCGGCTGCTGATCGCCGCCAACAGCAACGATATCTTGGCGCGGGCGGTTGCAACCGGCATGTACGAAACGCGCGGCGTTCATGTCACATCATCGCCGTCGATGGATATCCAGGTATCGTCGAATTTCGAGCGGTACTTGTTCGAAGCCTCCGGTCGCGACGCAACGCTCATTCGCAATCAGATGGCAAGCCTCTCACAATCGGGCCGGTTCGATATCGGAGCGGCAACCAGGGCATTGCAGACAGAGTTCGCGGCCGCCTCCGCCACCGAAACAGAAGTCGCCGATGCCATCACTCGCACGGTTGCCGCCAGCGGTTATACGGTTGATCCTCACACGGCGTGTGCCGTAGTCGCCGCTGAGAAGTGCGCGCAACCCGGGGCGAGCGCGATGGTCATTCTTGCGACCGCCCCTCCAGCGAAATTTCCCGATGCAATGGAGGCGATCACCGGTGTGCGGCCTCCCTTGCCCCCACGGCTGGCGAATTTGATGACCGACCCCGAACGCTTCGATACGATTGCCAACAATGCCGCAGAGATCGAACAATATGTCAGGACCCGCGCGCGCGCCGTCCGCCAGGGGGCTGCATGATTTTACCGCAGGGGACTGAACTCACGACATTACCGAACGGCGTCAGGGTCGTCTCGCATTTGATGCCACACCTGGAGACGATCGCGTTGGGGGTTTGGATCGCGACCGGCGCCCGGCACGAGAGTGAGGCAGAACAGGGCATCTCACATCTGCTCGAGCACATGGCGTTCAAGGGGACCGCCAAACGCACTGCGCGTGCAATCGCTGAAGAGATCGAACAGGTCGGTGGCGATCTGAACGCGGCGACAAGCCTGGAGATGACGGCATATTACGCCCGCGTACTCAAGGGCGACGAGGGCCTGGCACTCGAGATTCTGGCCGATATTCTGCGGCAGAGCCTGTTCACGCCGGAGGATCTGCTCCGCGAAAAAGAAGTCATCATCCAGGAAATCGCCGGCATTAAGGACAGTCCGGAAGAGCTCGCATACGATATGATCCAGGAGGCGGCTTATCCGGACCAACCGGTAGGCCGGCCAATCATCGGCACGCCGGCAAGCGTGAGCGCAATCACGGCTGATGATCTGCGCAGTTTTCTGGCCGCGCATTATCGCGGTCCCCACGTCGTGATCTCGGCGGCAGGCGCGGTCGATCACGCGCGGTTGGCCAGCCATGCTGCAGCCCTATTTGGTTCGCTCAATGGCGATTCGCAAGCGCCGGGGAAGGGGGCGGAATATCGAGGTGGCGTGCGCCATTCCGTCAAGGCATTCGAGCAAAGCCATTTGCTCATGGCATTCCATGGCCCCTCGTATCGCGATGCCGCATTCTATCCCGCGCAAGTCTTATCCGGCGTTCTCGGTGGCGGCATGTCTTCGCGTTTATTCCAGGAGGCGAGAGAAAATCGTGGCCTTTGTTATTCGATCTATTCAACGGTGTGGGGGCTCGCCGACACCGGGATCTTCGCGATCCACGCGGCGACTGGCGCGGACATGATGGCCGAACTGATCGATGTCTGCGGCACCGAGTTCTATCGTATGGCCGCAACCCAGGCGCCGGAGCGCGAAGTCGTGCGTGCCAAGGCACAACTCAAAGCCGGTCTTTTGATGGGTCTCGAAAGTTGCTCGGCGCGCGCCGAACAAATGGCCCGTCAACTGCTGATTGCCGGCCGTTTGATGCCGCTCGAAGAGATCATCGGACGGGTTGACGATGTGACGCCCGAGAAGATCCGCATGCTGGCTGAACATCTTCTAAGTTCCGACGCTCCTTCGGTGGCTGTGGTAGGCGCTGGAAAACGATCTAAACGATTTGCCGACGCGGCCGCACAAACCGGCGCCGGATACGCAAAATTTTTACCAACTGCTGTCGTTTGAAAGGCTGAGGGGGATGGCATTTCTGCGCAGCGGATTGATCGGTGATATCCAGCCTCACATCCAAGGCCGCGGGGTGCATCTGCGCCCGCCCGTCTCGGCCGACTATTCGGCTTGGGCGGAACTGCGCAATCGAAGTCGTGATCATCTGACCCCATGGGAGCCGCAATGGTCGCGCGACGAGTTGTCGAGATCAGCGTTCCGACGCCGGCTGCGCCATTACCATCGCGAAATGAAAGACGATCTGGGCTACGCACTGTTCATTTTTCGCGACGGCGACGGCGCGTTGCTCGGCGGCCTGACGCTCAGTAACGTTCGTCGCGGCGTAACCCAGGCAGCATCTTTGGGCTATTGGACCGGCGCACCCTACGTCAGACGCGGCGTGATGACTGAAGCGGTTTCGGCTGTCACAACATTCATCTTCGACGAACTGCAGTTGCACCGCGTCGAAGCCGCGTGCCTGCTTCATAATCGTGCGTCAATTCGTGTTCTTGAGCAAAACCATTTTCAACATGAAGGACTTGCGCGCCGGTATCTGAAAATCGACGGCATCTGGCGTGATCATCTTTTGTTTGCGCTGCTCAGCGACGATCCCCGCAGATTGGCACTGGTGGTGAGGGATGATCGGAAATGAAGTGCCAATGGCCAGCCGACAAATCCATAAGCGCTTGGTTCGAAATGCTGGCCGCCGGTTGGCGCCAGTCGAGCAGCATCGCATTCAGCCTTGTGTGCCTGCTCGTCCTCGCATCGAATTCGGCGCATGCCCTGCAAGCGACGGCTGTGCCCGCCGATCAAGATCGTATTGAAATCACAGCTTTCGGCGAGTTGTTCGAGGGGCGTGGCGATAGCCTTCAAACCGAAACCGCCGCTGGTACGGATGGTGTGCCCGGCCGCATGTCGGTGCGTGCAACCACGGCTGGTACCAACCCGAATTGGGTGGTGTTTGCTTTGCACAATCCGAGCAACAAGCCGATCGAGCGCTGGATCACGGCTGAACGTTACAGCGTCATTGGCTCAGGCGTCGTGTGGCCCGATCTCGATGCGCGCCGGGTCGAAGCCGTGACACCCTCGCTCGGCTACCTCCCCGATCGGATCAAGAGCGACCGCGCGGACATTTTCCGCATCACCTTGGATGCCGGGCAAACTGTCACCTATGTCGCGGAGCTTTCGAATGATCGGTTCGCGCGGATTTATCTGTGGAAGCCGCTGGACTACGAAGTGAAGGCACGGGACCGGCAGCTTTTGAATGGCATATTGCTCGGGATCACCGGGCTTCTCGCAGTATTCCTGACGGCGGTTTTTGCCGCGAACCACAAGGCAATTTTCCCATCGGCCGCGCTACTTACGTGGTGCGTGCTGGGATACCTTTGCGTGGACTTCGGCTTCTTCCACAAGCTGTTCCAGTTGAAACCCGAAGACAACGCGGTTTATCGCGCCGGCACCGAGGCGGCGATGGCGGCAAGCTTTGTCATCTTCTTGCACACATTCCTAAGGATCGGATCCTGGCACGGTTTCATCCGTATGATGATGGGTGTATGGATGGTCGGACAACTGGCGCTGGTTGCCGTTGCGGTGATCGATCCACGTCTTGCAGCAAGCTTCGCGCGCATGTCGTTCGTCGCCATTGGCGTTGTCGGCGGCTTGCTCACGATGTTCCTCGCCTTACGCGGGCAAGACCGTGCGCTGGCCATGGTGCCGACCTGGATGCTGCTGTTGGTGTGGACCTTCGGTGCCGGTGTCGTTGTTACCGGCCGGCTATCTGGAGATGTCGCCGTCTCCGGATTGATGGCGGGTCTAGTGATGCTCGTTGTTTTGGTCGGTTTCACGGTCACCCAGTTTGCTTTCCGCACTCTGGAGCCGCTCTACGGCGCCTCTCCCAATGAAATGCAATTGCGGTCCGAGGCGATCGAAAGCGCGGGCGCTGCAACTTGGGAGTGGGTCGCACGACGCGATGAGGTGAGGACATCACCGTTCGTGGAGGCGATCCTCGGTCTCAACCCAGGCGAGCTGTCGTGCAAGGTAGACGACTTCGTAAAGCATGTGCATTCGGCTGACAGGGAGCGGTTCAAGCTGCTGTTGTGGTCGACCAAAGAGAAGAACGGCGGCGGCCTGCGCTCCGAGTTTCGCATGCGCCATTCGGACAATTCGTATCGCTGGTTCGAACTCGATGCAGCGAGCGTGCCCGGCGCCGATCGTCGTGCACTGCGTTGCGTCGGGTTGATGCGCGACGTGACCGATCAAAAACGCTCGCAAGAACGATTGATGCACGATGCGGTGCACGACAGCTTGACGGGCTTGCCCAATCGGGCGCTGTTTCTCGATCGATTAGGAACGGCGGTCGCGCGCGCGAAGTCCGAAAGTCAGATCCATCCGACCCTCGTTTTCATCGATCTCGATAAATTCAAGAGCGTCAACTCGTCGTTTGGTCTGATCGTCGGCGACAGCCTGCTGCTGACCGTCGCGCGCCGGTTATCGCGACACTTGTCACCATTGGATACGCTGGCTCGCGTCGGCGGCGATCAGTTCGCACTGTTGTTGCTCACCGAGCAGGATCCCCGCGAACTTGCCATGTTGGCCGAGCGCGTGCGCCGAAGCCTGCGCTCGCCAATCAAGATCGCCGGTCAGGATATTGTGCTCACAGCCTCGATCGGTATCGCCGCGTTCGTGTCGCACGACATGAATGCGGAAGATCTCTTGAAAGACGCCGAGATGGCGATGTACCGGGCCAAACGCAGTGGTTCGGATCGGATCGAGATCTTCAAACCGGAAATGCGGGCCGACCGCGACGATAGGGTCGCAATCGAAAGCGATCTGCGAACGGCGATCGAAAAAAAGCAGTTGCGCGTCGTTTACCAGCCAATCATCTCGCTGCCGACGGAAGAACTTGCGGGCTTCGAGGCGTTGGTGCGCTGGGACCATCCGAAGCATGGTCTGCTCAATCCGGCCGAATTCGTACCTGTCGCCGAGGAAAGCGATTTGATCGTCAAACTCGGCTCGTACGTGCTGTCGATGGCGGCGGGCGAGGCGGCTCGCTGGCAGAAGGAATTGCCACGGAGCGATAATCCGCTGTTCGTCAGCGTCAATGTTTCGAGCCGGCAACTGTTCCGGCAGGATTTGATTCAGGAAATTCGTCATATCCTCGGACGTAATTTGGTACCGCCGGGCTCGTTGCGGCTCGAGGTTACCGAGAGCCTGGTGATGGAAAACCCGGAGCAGGCTGTCGAAATTCTCGAATGGCTTCGGGCCGCCGGCGCGCTTCTGTCGATGGATGATTTTGGAACGGGCTATTCGTCGCTCGCCTATTTGCAACGCTTCCCATTCGACACCGTCAAGATCGATAAGGATCTGGTGCAAGGTGGCAATGCGGACGGCACCGGATCGCCGATCGTTCGCTCGATCGTCGCCCTTGCGCACGAACTCGGCCGCAAGGTTGTCGCTGAGGGCGTCGAGCGTGCCGAGGATGTGGGCTTCCTGCGCTCGATCGGTTGCGAGTACGCGCAAGGTTTCTACTACGGCGAACCGATGTCCGAGCGCGACGTCATGTCGATGTTGCGTGTGATCCGAAAATCGGAACGCAAATTGCAACGGCGCGGCTATTTCCGCACCAAACCTAAGCCGGTCCCACCGAAGACCGACGAGGCGGTCACCCATGAGATTGCCGCGAAGCCACGGAAGCAGGCCAAGCCCAACCCCGCATCGAAACCGGCGCCAGGCTCTCCGGAAGCGGTCGCAGCTGCCCTTAAAGTTGCTGATTTGTCGGCTCCGGGTTCAGCCCGGCCACGCTTGGGAGGCGATTTGCCGGCGGCTGCGGTCCGTCTGCGTCCACGCAATCCGCAGCCGGCGAAAGAGCCTGTGCGAGCCCCGGAATTGACGCCGCCTCCAAATCGCACCAAGCCACCAGCCCGGCCGCAGGCGCCGCATTTGCAACCAACGCCTTTGCATCCGGCGGTGGCCCCGCTTGCCATTCGGCCACATCCGCAGTCCCCCAACGCGCCGCAGTTTGAGACCGCCCGTCAGATGGCGGCGCAAGCTTATCAGGCGCCGCCGAACTATCCGCAGCCGACCCATCCGTACGTCACCGCGCAGCCAGGCCAGCCACCACGTCAGCAGCCGCCGATCTTTAACTCTCCGCCACCCAATCTCGAGGGATTGCCACCAGCGATCGCGGCGAGCATCGCCAAACTCGCGGGTATGGGCGATGGGACATTGCGGCCTGACGGGCAACCGCACCCAACGACCATTCCCAAGAAGGTAATTGGGCGCTGAGCAGCTTTACTCGATCCTATTTCGAAGGATTGCGAAACGCCCCTAAGAGGCGGGCGATGAACCAGATCGGGATCACCACGACCGCACCGATCAGGAAATAGTTTATCAGCCCCCGAAAGGCGCCGAAGCCCATGCTGTAGATGTTTTGTGCCAGCATCTCGAGGCGGTAGAGGATATCCGGCGGCGAGATATTGAGCGCCTGCAGCACAATCCCGACGACGATCGAAATGATCACCAGGCGGATCAGAACGCCCACCGGATTGCCGCCGAAAATTCGCTCGCGGTCCATCGTTGATATCCTCCAACGTCGCATCGTCAATTGGTCGCGCCGTGGGGCGACACGGCTTTGCGGTAACATATTTTGCAGACTGATGCGACCGGCGCGAAAGGTGCGCCGAAAGGTAAGATAGAGTGGGCGTAATCGCAAAGCAAAGGCGGGTCAGAACGGCTGAGCGGCACCTGTTGCCGCCAGTGTTCGAAGCCTGGTTCGCGAAGCGTGGCTGGGTGCCCCGCGCGCATCAGTTAGCCCTGTTGGAGCGGGCTCGTGCCGGGCGCTCGACGCTTCTTATTGCGCCAACCGGCGCCGGTAAAACGCTCGCTGGCTTCTTGCCGAGCCTCGTCGATTTGACGACCAACCAGGCAAAGCCGGCTGAGGGGGCTGGTCTACACACGCTCTACGTTTCGCCGTTGAAGGCGCTGGCCGTCGACGTCGCCCGCAACTTGACGCAGCCGGTCGCCGAGATGGGGCTGCCGATCCGCATCGAGACGCGAACCAGCGATACGTCCGTCGCGAAACGATCCCGGCAGCGCTCGAAGCCGCCGGAAGTACTGCTCACGACGCCCGAGCAGATCGCGCTTCTGATCAGCCACGAGGATGCGCATTTTTTATTCCGCGATTTGAAATTTGTAATCCTCGATGAGTTGCACGCATTGGCCGCGTCGAAGCGTGGTGACTTGATGGCTTTGGGATTGGCTCGCCTGCGAACATTGGCGCCGGGACTGATTACCATCGGACTTTCGGCGACCGTCGCCCGACCATCCGAGCTGCAGGCTTTCGTTGTGCCACAAACGATGTCGCACGATCGCACGATGCTCGGAGATCTCGTGTTCACGGGGGGAGGTGCCAAACCGCACATCACGATCCTTGAAACCGACGAGCCATTGCCTTGGTCTGGGCACACGGCTCGTTACGCCGTCGCGCAAATCTACGAGACGCTTAGAGCCTACAAGCTGTCGCTTTTGTTCGTAAACACCCGCAGTCAAGCCGAGATTTTATTCCAGGAACTCTGGAAGGCGAACGAGGATAATTTGCCGATCGCCCTGCATCACGGATCGCTCGATGCAACGCAGCGGCGGCGTGTCGAAGCGGCGATGGCAGCTGGGAAACTCAAGGCCGTCGTGTGTACGTCGACGCTCGATTTGGGTATCGATTGGGGGGATGTCGATCTCGTCATCAATATCGGCGCGCCGAAAGGCGCCAGCCGGCTGATCCAGCGCATCGGCCGCGCCAATCACCGTCTCGACGAGCCATCACGCGCGATACTCGTTCCGGGCAACCGGTTCGAGGTGCTCGAATGCCGCGCCGCGCTCGATGCGGCGGAAGCAAACGTGCAGGACGTTCAGATGCTCCGCTCCGGCACGCTCGATGTCCTGTGCCAGCACGTGATGGGCATCGCATGCAGTGCGCCGTTCGTGCCGGGCGAGTTGTACGAAGAGGTACGCTCCGCCGCGCCCTATTGCGCACTGACGCGCATCGACTTCGATCGCGTCCTCGATTTTGTCGCGACCGGCGGATATGCGTTGCGCTCCTACGAACGTTACGCCCGCCTGCGCCCGACCGATGATGGCCGCTTACGCCTCGCCCATCCCAGGCTCGCCCAACAACACCGCATGAATGTCGGCACCATCGTCGATAGCGAGATGTTGAAAGTACGGCTGATTGGAAAAGGCCAGCGGCCGCCATCGGCGGACGGGCGCCCGGGTAAGCGCGGCATGCCGATGATGGGCGGCCGCGTGCTCGGACAGATGGACGAGTGGTGGGCCGGCGAAATGACGCCGGGAGACACGTTCGTTTTCGCCGGCGAGATCCTGCGGCTCGAAGGCGTGAAAGACAGCGAGGTTTACGTCACCCGTAGCTGGGCGAAATCGCCGATGGTGCCCAGTTACGGTGGCGGCAGATTTCCATTGTCGACGCATCTGGCGAGCCGCGTGCGCGCGATGCTGGCGGACAGTTCATCATGGTCCAACCTGCCGTTGCCAGTGCGAGAATGGCTTGGCCTGCAAGCGATAAAGTCCGCTCTTCCGACCACAACGGAAGTTCTTGTCGAAACTTTCCCGCGCGAGGACCGGCATTACCTCGTTGCTTATCCGTTCGAGGGGCGCCTTGCCCACCAGACGCTCGGTATGTTGTTGACGCGGCGGCTCGAACGCGCCCGCGCCCGGCCTTTAGGATTCGTCGCCAACGACTACGGCATATCGGTTTGGGCGGCTGGTGATCTCTCGGCCATGATCGCCGATGGGCGTCTCAATCTCGACCGGCTGTTCTCCGAGGACATGCTGGGCGACGATCTCGAAGCGTGGCTCGCCGAGAGTTCGCTGATGAAGCGCACATTCCGCATTTGCGCCGTAATCGCCGGGCTTATCGACCGGCGCTTTCCGGGCAAAGAGAAATCCGGCCGGCAGGTGACGATCTCGACGAACCTGATTTACGATGTGCTGCGCCAACATGATCCGCATCACATTTTGCTCGAAGCGGCTTGGGCAGATGCGGCAACGGGCCTGTTGGATATTCGTCGATTGGCCGAATTTCTCAGCCGCGTAAAGGGTAGTATAAATCATCACGCGCTGAGTCGCGCGTCGCCACTATCCGTGCCGATTTTGTTGGAGATCGGCCGCGAGTCGGTTGCAGGCAAAGGCGGGGATAGTTTGCTACGCGAGGCTTCGGAAGCGCTGATCGCGGAGGCGATGGGGGGATAGTAATGCTTGAATTAAAGCCCGAGCGTTTCGGCTTGCAGGATTTTAATACGCAGCCGATTTCGTTGTGCGGAAAATCATTTATCGCTGATCAATCGGGCAGCCTGTATTGGCACGCCGAGAAGGCGCTGATCATTACCGATCTGCATTTGGAGAAGGGCTCCTCGTATGCCCGGCGTGGCTGCATGTTGCCGCCCTACGATACGCGGCAAACGCTGATGCGGCTGGCCGAGACGATCGACCGGTATGATGTCGACACTGTCATCGCTTTGGGCGACAGCTTGCATGACGTCGGCGCGTGCGGCCGAATCTCGCGCGACGATCTCGATATTTTGCACATCATGCAAGAAGATCGGCGCTGGATCTGGGTCACCGGCAACCATGATCCGGTGTTGAGTAAAAAGTTCGGCGGCGAGGTGGTCGATGAGTTGGAGCTCGAAGGCGTGAGCTTGCGTCATGTGCCAAGCCAGGGCCGTGTCACGCACGAGATCGCCGGCCACATGCATCCGGCGGCGCGGTTGTCGCTGTACGGCAGTACACTCCGTCGCCCCTGCTTCGTCGGCAATGGTCTGCGGCTGGTGTTACCCGCGTTCGGTGCCTTTGCCGGCGGGCTCAATGTGCTCGATGAGGCCTTCGTGCCGCTGTTCGGCGATGATGGGCTGTCGGTCTGGATGCTCGGTCAAGAGGGGCTTTATCCGGTCGCGACCCGGCAGTTGCGGGGCGATTGAACGTGTGCGGGGAGTATTGGTCGGCTCACAGCAGCGTGATACGTTGAACGTTACCAAGGCACCGCGGGACGAATATGACAAAGAATGAAGTGCTGCAGAGTAAACAGAGTGAATTCAGTCCGTTCTTGTTGGCACACCCATCAGCAAAAATCGACTTCATCGATGATGCGAAGCACCGTTTAGCAATCATAGGAGCATGGAACGACGATTCGGTTCTACTTGCGATAGACACTAACTCCAAGCCTCTTAGCGACGCGCTCAATAACGTAGTTTTGCTTGAGCGTTTCTCCGCAATCTTTCACCCTGACACGCAGGAGATCGAGTTTATCTACTCAGCGCTTCCCCTTTCTTCGTATCTTTCGGGACGCGAGTTTACCTTTGATCTTGCTGGCAAGTCACATAAATGTCGCTACGCAGAGTGCAGTGCCGACCTGCTCGCGATCGCAGGCTGTTTCCGTCCAGCTCGCAAAAGAACGGAGTCGGACTATCGAAACCTTGTCTATATTGAACCGTATGTCCGCATGCAGAACGATCCGAAATTTCTCGAGCGGTTTGGCTACACGAAGCCTAGCTCGTTCTGGGTTTCGAATGTAGATGCTGCCGGCGACGAGCTATACGAGTTGGCTCGGCATTTGAACTTTTACATGTCTTATTACGATTCAGGTTCGCCTAACATCAATCTGGTTGACCAAGCAATCGATGACCCGAGTCTGACACCGCTCGAACGATACCGACACAAGTCATTTCCTTCAAAGATCAGAGCCTCAAGAATTGACGATGAGTTGTTACATCTGTGGCATGCAAGCCTCCGTGGCGACGAGGCGCGAAAGTTTGTGTATGGGTACCAGATTTTGGAGTACGCAGCGCACTACGCGCTTGAGACGGAAGCTAGGTCTCGCGTTCGCAAATACCTGTCGGCGCCACACGTGGCTGATCACGCAGAAGTAGTGATAGCTGAGATTCTCGATTTACTCTCAGACACGAAAGTGCAGGATAGTGTTAAGATTGATTGGACGTTGCGTCGGGCGGTCGATCCCAAACTGGTTTGGGAAGCCATTGAGAAGCACAAGGAATTCTTTGCGGAAGACACCGTGTTCGATGGCGGTGTGACCATCGATGCCCTCGTCCCAAAAAGTATGAAAGGTGAGGACTTCGCTAAGGCGTTGCCGAAAACGTTGCCGATTGCTCTGCGAAATATCCGTAACGCTCTCTCTCACGGGAGAGAAGCGAGACAAGTAAGGATCATTGCGCCTGACCTGAGCCCCGCAAATTCCTCCAAATTTGGGTAGAGTCCGCAACTCCAGAACGGAGGCGGACGATGCGGAAGTCACGATTTACGGAAGAACAGATCATTGCGATCCTGCGTGAGCAGGAAGCGGGTGCAGCGACGGCAGATGTATGCCGCCGTCATGGCGTCAGCCAGGCGACCTTTTATAAGTGGAAAGCGAAGTTCGGCGGCATGGAGGTGTCTGATGCCAAACGGCTGCGGGCGCTCGAAGATGAGAACGGGAAGTTGAAGAAGTTGCTCGCCGAGGCGATGCTGGACAACGCGATCCTGAAGGACGTGAACTCGCGAAAGTGGTAACGCCCGCTGCCCAGCGGCAAGCCGTCGCTCACGCGTGTCAGACGCACGATGTGAGCGAGCGGCGGGCGTGCCAAGTCCTCGACGTGGATCGCTCGACAATCCGCTACTGCAGCCTTCGCTCCAGTGACGCCGATGTTCGGTTGCGCATTCGCGAGCTCGCCGGTGCGCGGCGTCGTTTCGGGTATCGGCGTTTGCATTTTCTCTTGCAGAAGGATGGCGTGAAGATGAACCAGAAACGGTTCCGGAGGCTCTACCGGGAAGAAGGTTTGCAGGTGCGCAAGCGCGGTGGCCGCAAGCGTGCCTTGGGCCAGCGCGCACCGATCACACTGCCGTCAGCGCCGAACCAGCGCTGGTCGCTCGACTTCGTGTCGGACAGCTTCACGGATGGGCGGCGCTTCCGTGTGCTGGCGATCATCGACGACTGTACGCGCGAATGCTTAGGCTTGGTGGCGGATACCTCACTGTCTGGCGCGCGGGTGGTGCGGGAACTGGACGCTGTGATCGCGCGTCGGGGTAAGCCTCAGACCTGCGTGTCTGATAATGGCACTGAGTTCACGAGCATGGCGATCCTCGCCTGGAGCAAAATCGCCGGTGTCGACTGGCATTTCATTGCGCCCGGCAAGCCGCAGCAGAACGCTTTCGTTGAGAGCTTCAACGGTCGGCTCAGAGACGAATGCCTCAATGAAACGGCGTTCTCGTCGCTCTTCGAGGCCCGCACGCTGCTGGCCGATTGGCGCGACGACTACAATCGCGTGCGGCCGCATTCGGCATTGGCCAATCGCACACCGGAAGAGTTCCGAGCCCACAAACTGGGCCTTGTCACCAAGACCGGCACGAGCCAAAACTTCAACCTAGGACTCTCACTCTAACTGGGGGATGATTGGGGCTCAGGTCACGCCGACAAGTCGCAACTTGCACAAACTCCGTCGATGGCTTATATTAATGTCAGTGGTGACCGGCGAAGTGATCGTACCTTCGCGATGTTTAGTAGTCAGGAGTACGCCATATGGTCGATCCAATCTAAGTTTCTAGTTAACTGAAGATGTAACGCCCGTTCGGACCTAATCGAGCGGGCGTTTTGCTGTCTTAGATTTCGCTACTTTCAACAACCCTTGCCCTCGGCGATTTTCCCCGCCATATAGCGGTGGGGAAGTTGGCTGCGGACGTGTCTCTCGCCAACCGGGTCAGGACCGGAAGGTAGCAGCCCTAACGAGCCGGATATGGGTCGTTGGTCAGCTTCCTCAATTTGCTTATCGCCGCGTGAGCCTCAGTGCCGCCGGCCCTTCCGCGTAAAGCAGGCGGCCAAGGCAGCATGGCGAAAAATTCATCGGACGAACAGCACGCGGAAATCACACCGGAGCCCGAGGTCCCGGCCAAGCCATATGTCGTCCTCGCGCGCAAATATCGCCCCGAAACGTTCGACGATCTTATCGGCCAGCAGGCGATGGTGCGGACGCTCGAAAACGCGTTCAAGGCTGATCGAATCGCCCAAGGCTACATGCTGACGGGCGTGCGTGGCGTCGGCAAAACGACGACCGCCCGCATACTCGCCCGCGCGCTCAACTATTCGAAACCTGGGTTGCCGGACCGCCCCACCGTCACGATGGATGGCTATGGTGTGCATTGCGCCGAGATCATCGCCAGCCGGCATCCAGATGTCGTCGAGATGGACGCCGCGTCGAACACCGGCGTCGACAATATGCGCGAGATCATCGAGAGCGCGCGCTACCGGCCGCTGATGGCGCGCACCAAAGTGTTCATCATCGACGAAGTTCACATGCTGTCGAAGGGAGCGTTCAACGCGCTGCTGAAGACGCTCGAAGAACCGCCGGCGCACGTGAAGTTCATTTTCGCCACAACCGAGATCCGCAAGGTGCCGGTG
>JANLXZ010000332.1:0-7630 GCA_031365375.1 Hyphomicrobiaceae bacterium
GACCCTTGCGTAAATCTCCACCTGTTTCATCCCCCGCCCTCGCACCGACGCAGGCACAGGGCTCTATCTGCCGCACTTTTAGTCCGGCGCAGCCAAACAAATCAGCCACTTCTGTGAGGGATTATTGCTCCGGCTTTTACATCGGTGGCACTCGCGCTGATTTCAGTGGAGTGGCCGGATGTTCTGGTTCATGCGAAAGAAATTTTTCGAGTCGTACTTGGCCTTTATTTTCTGTAGCCGCTGGTAATTGGGCCCATAGGCAGCTGCAACCTGGTCACCCGCCTCGTCGTCGTCCAGGTAGTTGACGTAGCGGCCGGTGGTGAAAAAGGGCTGCATAGCCTCATAGGTTTCGCGCGCCCATCGGATGCATGGGTTGGTGTCCGCCGATTTGATCCACTGGGCGAGGACGAGGAAGTTATAACCCTGCCGCCGGTGAGGAAAAGCTGTGTCGCCGACGCCGACCCGTGTCGCCGCGCCATGAATATGCTCAAGCAGCAGCTGGCCCATTGGCGTCGGGCACCGTGCGAAGCAGCCAATCATGATCTCGATTGCGGCGTCGCTCAATTCCGTGAGGAAGCTCGACTTCCAATAGTTGAGGGCACCTTTCGGGTAGTTGGCATCGAGCATGCTGTTGAGCTGGCAATAGGGCATCGGTGCGACAGCATCCAATAGCGGCGATCCGAACTGCTTCAGCGGCTGCATTGCTTTCTCAGCTTCCGCCGATGGGCCGCAATGACAGGTGACCAGCGCCGCCACATTCTTGCCGGACCCATCGGGCGCATGCGTTAGGGATGCGAAAAGCGTGTGTTCGTCAGGTAGCGATCGCGTACTTTCCCGGAAGAATTCGAGCACCTCCCGCGATCGTTCGAACGGATAGACGATGGGGCCGCCGACGATGGTCGGGCCAACAGTGTGAAGTTGATATTCGAAGCTGGTGGCAACGCCAAAGTTTCCGCCGCCACCGCGCACCGCCCAGAATAAGTCGGGCTCTTCTTCAGCGCTCGCGCGCCGAACCTTGCCTTCGGCAGTGACCAGTTCGACGGATAGCAGATTGTCCAGGGCAAGGCCGTGCTTGCCCATCAACCAGCCGAACCCGCCGCCGAGCGTGAGGCCGGCAACGCCTGTGCTGGACACCACGCCGCCGGTGACCGCCAAGCCATGCAGCTGCGTCGCCCGATTGACCTCGGCCCAGGTCGTGCCGCCTTCGGCCCGCACCGTCCGGCGCTTGGCGTCAACATGGATACCTTTCATCAGCGCGAGATCGATCATCACACCACCATCGATGGTCGCCCGGCCCGCCACATTGTGACCGCCGCCACGAACGGCCACCTCAAGTCCCAGCCGGTGCGTCAGGCTGATGGCATCGATGACATCGGCCACGCCGCGGCATCTGGCGATCAGTGCCGGCCGCTTGTCGACCAGCCCATTGTGGACCCTTCTGGCTTCGTCATAGCCGATATCGCCAGGTTTCAGCAGCACTCCGGTAAACGTCGGAGCAAGCCCAGCGGCGGCATCGGTTACGGATAGAACTGACGGCATGAGGCGTTCTCCAAATTTGGTCCTAAGACGCCATTTCTTGTCGCTTCGCAACGGCGACCATTGCAAACGCGAAGAATTCAGCCCTAGATGAAGCACATTCATCTTTGGTCAACGCGTGAACAAGCTGCCACCCCTCATCGAGCTGCGCGCATTCGATGCTGCCGCCCGGTACTTGAGCTTCAAGCAGGCGGCGGCCGAACTCGGCGTCACGCCGACCGCGATCAGTCACCAGATCAGATTGCTGGAGCGCTATTGCGGGCGCCCGCTGTTTCGCCGTCGGCCTCGACCGCTGTCATTGACCGAGGAAGGCGCCCGACTGTTCCCTGTCATCCGCGACGGGCTCGAAGCGTTCGCGAATGCGATTGCCTCGATCAAGAGCGATGCCGGTCTACAGCCGCTCCGCATCACCACGACGAATGCCTTTGCGAGTCGCTGGCTCGTGCCGCGCTTGCCCCGCTGGAGAAGACTGCATCCCAATGCGCCGCTTGAGGTAATCGGCACCGACAGCGTGCTCGACCTCCAAGCCGGTGATGCCGACGTTGCCATCCGGTATGCGCGTGCCGCGCCTTCGGACGGTATCGCGAAAGAATTCCTGAGCGATACGTTCTACGCCATCTGCAGTCCGAAATTGCACTCGGGTATCAAGCGAGCCGCCGACCTGAGTGGCCATGTCCTCGTTCATTGCTATTGGTCGCCGTCCGATATCGAGGCGCCGACCTGGGCAAGATGGCTCGCCGCTGCAGAAAGGAAATGGCGCCGTGTGCCTCAGGCAAAGGACCTGGAGCATTTGAGTTTCAGGGAGGAACTGCATGCGATCGAGGCGGTCATCGCCGGGCAGGGTATCGGGATCTTCAGCGATGTCCTCGTCGCGCCGGAGCTTGCTGCTGGCAGCCTCGTCAAGGCCTTCGATCTGAGCCTGCCCGGCTATTCCTTCCATGTGGTCCGCAGGCACGATCATCCACGCGAAAAGATCATCCAGGCATTCTCGACCTGGCTGCAATCGGCCACATAAACTCCAACTACCGAATGAGCGGTCTAGCAACGACGCTACGCCGTCTGAAGCGGACGAAACTGTGCGACTGGAACAAAAGCGGTTGGGGTCAACCTCGACCGAAATCGGTCTGAGGTCAATGAGGGCGGCGGCGCTCGATGATCATCCAACACCGACCGTTCTCATCCTAAATTCGCGCCGATGCGATTGCGGTGCAGCAAAGTTGAGGCTGCGACCTTGCGGATGGCGCACACAAAAAACACACGCCGTCTGATCATCCGTGACTGACTTGTGGCGCTATTGGCCCATCTCGAAAATCTACCGCGCCGCAGCGTGGCGGTCGGTCTCGGGCCCATCGCGGCGCCGATCATGCGCTCCGACCACACTGGGCGGTATCGGGGGTGCTGCGGAAGACGACTGATCGCTGTTCAGGGCTCTTGCTGACCCACATCACCGTGGTGCCGGCGCTCAACACTGGTGTTGCCGTTTGGCCCTCAACAATTTAGCCGGCGTGTTGCGCCAATTGTCGGTGACATAGTGGTTCGCATCTGCAACGTTCAACAAAGTCTGCGACAGCGATCAGGACCGGGTTGCAATATGGATTGAGATTCGCCTGAGGCCCGCGGATAAGTTCATCTGATTACGGCTTGCCGCCGAGCGACGGTGGCAGACCCGGCAGACCGAATGGCGGTGGTGGCGGCATGGTGATCGATTTGGAGCGCGCGTCGAGTTCCTCTTTGCTCAAAGTCGGCTCCACCATCGGCGGGGGCTTCGGCGGATCGAGCAGATGCACGATCTGTGGCACCGCGATTACCAGTAGCAGCACCGCGATCTGGCCGACCAGAAATGGCGCCAGCGCCCGCATGACGTCGAAGAGCTTGGTCGGTTCGCGCAGCGTTGCACGCGCTAAAATTAGCGCATAGCCGAACGGTGGCAGCAGAAAACTCATCTGCAGCACCAACAGGATGAGCACGCCGATCCATACTGCGTCAGGCGCACGCATCAGTAGCGGCGGCGCCAGGATCGGCACCGCGACGAAGATGATCTCGAAGGCATCGAGGGCGAAAGCCGCCAGCGCGATGGCGCCGAGAATGGAGATCACCGCCAACGTCTCGCCGCCGGGCAATGCCGCCACCCAATCGTTGATCAGCTTGTCGGTGCCGAGCAGGCGCAAGATCAGGGTGAACGTCGTCGCCGCCAACAATGGCGCAAACAACGCTCCGGTCGAAGCGATCGTCTCCGACAGCAGCAGACCGAGTGCCCCGCGGCGCATTTTGCCCGCCACCGATGCAGCGATGAACATCGTGACCGCGCCCAATGCCGCAGCCTCTACGGCGAAGAACTTGCCGAGCGCGACGCCGCCTAGCAACAACACAAAGAAGGTCACGGTCAGGCCCGCCACAAATCGATCGCGCGAACTGGAGCGTTCCTGCACCTGCGCATCGGCAGTCGCAATCCGGCGGCCGATCAGCCACGACACGATCAAGCAGGCGAGGATGAACAGGCCTGCCGGCGCCAACGCACCACGCAGCAGGTCCTGCGTATTGACGATGCGATCGCTGCGCCCGGTCGCGTTGATGGCGATGGTGTGGGCGGTGAGCATCGCGTCGCCAAGCAGGATCAGCACGAGTGATGGTGGCACCACGACCCCGAGGGTGCTGGCGACGGCGACGATCGCCTCGCGGGATGCAGGCGCTACGCCGGCTTTGACGAGGCGTGGCCCGAGCGTCTGCGAAAGTGCGAGCACGCTTGCGCCGACAGAGCCGTTCATCGGTCCAAGCATTGCGCCGAGCAAGAAGCTCGACGCCATTGGTGCAGCCCGGCTGGGTGACATTAAAGTCGTGCCGGTACGGAAAATCGCTTCGGCAAGACCCAGCCGGTTGAGCAGTGCGCCCATGAGAAGATAGAGCGGAAGTGCCTGCAGAATATCGCTCTCGAGCAGTGTGATCAGACGTTGCGGCACTGAACCGAGCACGCCGACGGAGAAAGTGCCACTGGCAAGTCCGGCGAGTGCGCCGATACTGGCAGCGATCAACAGCATGACGAAGGCCGGCAGGCCGGTGAGAATTACACCGATCGCGACCAAGGCGATCAGAATCAGGCCGAGGCTACTCATGCTGTCGGGCCAGCGGTAGTGCGCTTGCCGATCAGTTCGACGATCGCCTGAAGCACGATCAATACGAGCAGCAACAGGAGCGCCACCTTGACCAGGAAATATCCATGATTACCGGTGTCCTGGAAGCGTTCGAGCACGGCAACCGAGCGGTTGACCGTCGGCCACCCGGCCCAGCCGACAAACATAGCCCACGGCAGCAGCCCGAAGACGATGCCGACGGCGGCAATGACGCGGCGTGTCCCTGCGCTGTAGTTGCGAGCGAGGCCATCGGCGGCGATGTGGCGGTGAGCGCGAGTTGCGGCCGTCACGCTCGCTGCGACGAACAAAGCGAACAGCCACTGGCCCAGATCGTTGGCTTCGCGCGAATAGGCCTGCAACCATTCTCGCAGCGGCCACTGCACGAACAGCAACAGAGCAACGACGAGCGCTGCCCACTTCAGTATTGCGATGAGCGCGCCGATACCGCGATCAATCAGTTCGATCATCATCCCCCCGGCGTCAGTTGCCTGTGAGCATGTCACAATCGGCACTGGCCGGCGAGTGCGCTATTTCGAAGCCAGTTCAGCCATTGCGTCGACTGCGCGCAGCGAAGCAACCGAAATCAGTTCGTTGCCGGGCGGCGCGGACGACTGCACCGAGACAAGGAACTTCTCTAACTACCGCACAATAAGATAGGTTCTTCGCCATGCTCTCGCTGCGCCGAAGCGATTTTCCTCGCGACGACGACCAACTCGGTACGCACGGAAAGCACATGTTGCCTGATCCTCCGTGTCTCGGGACGTCCGTAGGTGGCCCTGACCGCCCTAGTTCCACCCGGCCCGACCTTCAGCTTTCGAACTTATCGCGTCGTCGTTCGACAAGCGCTCGTAAACGCGCCAAAACTCTCCAGTGGAAGCTCGCCATGTACTCAACTTCGCAGCCTACAACGGTCGGTGCTCAGAAGTAGAGCCCCACGATTTCGCAGGCGATGGTATTGCTGTCAGCGATAGACATACGCGCGCCGGTGAGTGGCTCTTGCGCCATGGCGCCGCCGCTGCGACCAAACAACAAGGCATCTTCCGTCACAAAACCCGATCACTCGGTATGCACATTTGCGGCTATCGGCCCTATTCCTTCCAGGGCAAACCACCAGCAAATGTCTGGTAATAGGCGGCTGCTAAATAACCAGCATCCACCGGCAGCATATGCCCGGTGATAGCGATCGCTTCATCTGAGCACAGGAACGCCACAGCATTGGCGACATGTTCCGGCTCGATCAACATATACAGGGCGCCCGACCGCTTGATATTTTCAGAATCGCGTTCGCCCGCATCGATCTTTGCTTTCAATCCAGGGGTCAGCGTGTAGTTGGGGGCGACGCTATTGATGCGCACCTTTGCTCGGCCAAGCTCCATCGCCAACAGCTCTGTCATGCGCTTCAGCGCAGCCTTTGCTGGATTGTAGGCGGGCAGCGGCAGACCAATAAAGCTGTTGACCGAGCCAACCGTACAGACCGCTCCGCGCTGGCGCTCCTGCATCTTGACGCCGAATGCACGCACCGAATGAAGAGTGCCATTGTAATTGACGTCCCACACGCGGGCGTGATGTTCGAGATCGACTGACATCAATGTCTCGACCTTGTCGAGCATGCCAGCCGATGTCACGAGTACGGTTGCCGGCCCCTGATCGGCCTCGACGCGCCGGGCAATCTCCACCTGCGCCGCCGCATCCGCAACGTCGCAGGCATAGAACGCGGCCTTGGCACCGGCTTCCTGTAGAGACGCGACGACCTTCCGGCCGAGAGCCTCGTTCTGGTCCAGAATAGCGATGTCGTAGCCATCACGTGCAAACCTGCGGGCACACGCTTCGCCAATGCCGCTCGCACCGCCGGTTACAACAGCCACGCTCTTTTCAATCGCTGACATCATAAGTTACCTTCATCAACAGTCTTGGCGTGTCCAAAAGCAACGCTACGAAGATCCTGCTTCGGTTCGGGGCCACGCCGTAGCCGGTTGGAACTTGACCGCACCTAGTTCGCTCAAATCAATGTGCCAAGCGCAGGCGCGCTTGAATGCCGACATCCCCCCAGCAGAACGTTTACGAATTCAAGGTAGCGCGCAGAGCTTGCCCTGACAACGCACCTTGTCTGACACACCTCGTCCTTAAGCGAACGTTCTGGTTGCAATGGCTTTGCTGATCATTTGCCCCGACCACCCGAGCCGAGCCGGTGTCAGTGCACAATCCACTTACCACCACCGCTGTCGCGTCGGCGATTCACCGGTCGTAGACGGAGCGATTGGCGTCGCGAACGGGGGCTCTGCTGACGTCTCGTTTGTTCACATGGACGGTCGGTGCTTCGGGGCCAAGCGGGAATGGCAGTCGGCACCCCTAAACAGCGTTCGTGACCCCGAGCCGACATCGCTGCAACGCAGCAAATGCCTCTCGGAGTCACTCGATCACCTCGTCGGCCTGGGCGAGCAGGAGTGGCGGCACGGAGAGGCCGAGCGCCTTGGCGGTCTTGAGGTTCAAGAACATCTCAAGCTTGGTCGACTGGTGGATCGGCAATTCGGCCGGCTTCTCGCCCTTCAGGATGCGACCGAGATACTGGCCGACAGTATGATAGGAGTCCTGATAGTTGCCGCTATAGCTCATCAGACCGCCGGCAGCGGTGAATTCCCGACGGCCGGAGAGCGTGGGAATGCGGTGGGAGACGGTCAGCGCGCCGAGCTGGGCGACCTGGGCGCTGAAGAATGCATCCGGCGCAATAAGCAGTGCACCGATCTGCAGTTGCACCGCGGACGCGAAGGCCGCCTCGATCCCGCGCGCGTCGCTCGCCTGCACAACATGGAGTTTCAATCCCAGCGTGCCGGCCGACGCTTCGATCGACCGTCGAAAAGGTCCGGCAATGGCGGGGTTTTCCGGATTGACGAGCAGCGCCATGCTGGTCGCCGCGGGGACCAACTCGTGCATCAGCTGCAAAAGCTTGGGGCCCAACTCGAAAGTCA
>JANLXZ010000370.1:0-1975 GCA_031365375.1 Hyphomicrobiaceae bacterium
TTCGACCGCCCACTCGAGAGCATGACTATAGGCAAAGCTCCCAACCGGAAACGCCGGCGATAGCCAGATCATCAGCGGCAGCGAGGCATGCGCAGTATACGCCGAGTTCGTCCGCGTCACGGCGCGCCTTCCTTCGGGCTCCACACCGGTGGTGGCCGCTTGGCGAGTGCTGGCTCTCGATCATCATCGACATGGTGATGATGGCCGCCGCCATAGGCGCCGCCTTCGGGATTGAATGGCGCGTCCATGTGAGCCACTGCTGCTCCCAGCCCGCGTACCATATCCTCGATTACGTGATCCCGCCGGATCACCAGCCGGTCGCCATTGAGCATGGTCGGCAGATGCCGGTTGCCGAGGTGCCACGCAACCCGCACCAGATGGCGCAGATCATCGCAGCGGATTTCCGCCAACGGCTCGGGCGCGGCGATGATCACGATGTGGCGGCCGTCGTCGAGCACCAGCGCATCGCCCTCGCGCAGCCGGTGCGCCCGTTCCAGATCGAGCAGGAACTCCAACCCAGCCTCGGTGCACATGACGATGCGGCGGCGATGCCGCTGATCGAAGTCGAGGATGACGGTGCCGGCCGCAGATTTGCTCCAGGCACCGGCGGGCGCGACTGTTGTGGCGCGGATCATCAGGGCTCGATCCAGACCAACGGGATCTCTAACGCGGCTGCAAGTTGGGTGGCCTGCTCAGATGTCGGGGTCAATCGGCGTGCCTCGATGTCAACCAAGAGCGCCTCGCTGATTGCAGTTGCCTTGGCCATGTCACCAAGTGAGAGACCGCGCCAATGGCGGAGGGCAGACACCCGGCTGTGACCTTTGAGCAGATAGGGGGAAACCTCGGCAGGCAGGCACGGCGTCTTGGAAGCTGCGAGCTCGGCTATACCCTCATCGTAAGTTACAATGTCTGAAAGGTCTTCCTTTGCCTCGGCGAGTTCGTGCAATATATTGTCGTAGTCCTGCCTGGTCAGCACTACGAGCTCTCCCCCTGCTGGGGTCTTGATAATCTGTGGTTCGTCCATTGGGCTGCTCTCTAGTTACGCTTATAGCGTCCGTACTACGCGTGCCGATATAGATTGCCAATATTGTAGTCTGATCTTCGCTGAAAATCACCCGATAGCTGCCAACACGCAGTCTATATCCGGGCCGCCCGGACAATTGCTTGATGTCGCCATTGCCGTGAATTGCGTATTCGACCAACGCATTCGTCACGCGCTTCTGTACATCGTCAGGCAGTCGATCCAGTGCCTTCGACGCCCGATAAATAAATATGATCGTTTTCACTATCCCCCTCAAAACATGAAATACCGCTGCGCCATTGGCAGTTCCTTGGCGGGTTCGCAGACCAGCAACTCACCGTCGGCGGTGACGCGGTAGGTTTCGGGATCGATCTCGATGTCGGGCGTGGCGTCGTTGTGGATCATGCTCTTTTTCGAGATACCACCACGCGTGTTCTCGACCGCGACCAGGCGCTTCTCGATACCGGCGCGCCGCGCCAACTTGCCATCTATCGCCGCCTGCGACGTGAACACCACCGAGGTCGCCGTCAACGCTTTGCCAAAGGCACCGAACATCGGCCGGTAGTGCACCGGCTGCGGCGTCGGGATTGAGGCATTCGGATCGCCCATTGGCGCGGCGATAATCATGCCGCCCTTGATGATCATGGCAGGCTTGGTGCCGAAGAACGCCGGCGACCACAACACCAGGTCGGCCATCTTGCCGGCCTCGATCGAACCGATGTGCTTCGATACGCCATGCGCGATCGCTGGGTTGATCGTGTACTTCGCGACGTAGCGCTTCACCCTAAAATTATCGTTGCCGGTGCCCTTATCCTCGGTGAGCGCGCCGCGCTGCACTTTCATCTTGTGCGCCGTCTGCCACGTGCGCGTGATGACTTCGCCGATCCGCCCCATCGCCTGACTGTCCGACGACATCATCGACAGCGCCCCCATGTCGTGCAGGATATCCTCGGC
>JANLXZ010000385.1:0-15427 GCA_031365375.1 Hyphomicrobiaceae bacterium
TAAGTCGCGCGCGATTGCGCTGCGGCGCCGACGGTGAACCGTTGCTGCTGTCGGGCGTGAATATCGACTTAGGTAGCGATGTCCCAGCCGAGCGGTGCGACGATCCAGCTGCAACCCTGGTCGGGCCAGACCAGGCTCACACCGTGCCGGTAAATCTGGGTTGGCTTGGAGGCAGCGGCCACTCTAACTTTTCTGTCTCCGGGGCAAACGTTGTCGCCGGACTGCCCCTCCCCACCGGATCAGACCTGTATCGCAAGGCTTTGCTGGCGCTTGAATCGCATGTCGCGGTATTGGACGCGTCGGGAATTATCGTTTTCGTCAATCATGCGTGGACCGCGTTCGCCGGAGCCAACTCTTCGGCCGATAATGCATCCTTGACGATCGGTGCAAACTATCTCGAGGTTTGCCGGCAAGCTGCAAAAGTACTGCCTGAGACCGAGAAGGCATTGCATGGCCTCAAAGGAGTGCTCTCCGGCAAACTTCCGCGCTTCGAAATCGAATACCTTTGCGAAAGCCGGTCGCAAGAACGCTGGTATGTGATGAACGTGTCACCTCTGGTTCCCGGCGGGGGATCCGCTGTGATCGTCTCTTATTCGGATATTACTCAGCGGAAGGTGGCGGAGCGGGCGCTTAAAGACAGCGAAGAGCGCATGCGCGCGACCTTCAGGATTGCCCCGACCGGCTACGCTCATTTCACGCCGGAAGGGAAATGTGTCAGCGCAAATCAACGAATGTGTCAGATCACCGGATACACCGAAGCCGAATTGGCCTCTATCGGGATGCAAGAATTGGTTCATCCAGCCGATCGCGATGTAGGCGTCGCCCACATGGAAGTGATCCGCTCTGCCGCGTCGGACAAGTGCAGCTTCGAAAAACGTCTCATCCGGAAGGACGGATCAGTCGTTCACGTCGTTTCGACTTTGGCCTGCGTTCGTTCGAGTGCCGGGGACATCGAATTTCTAATTGCAGGTGTCGATGACATTTCTGATCGCAAACTCGACGAACAGCGGCAACAAACGCTTTTGAGCGAGCTGTCGCACCGCGGCAAAAATTTGTTGGCCGTGATCCAGTCGATCTCACGTCGTACGTTATCGGGCGAGCGCACCTTGGAGCAAGCGCGAGAGGTACTGATCGGGCGTTTGCAGGCACTGTCTCACACATATGAAACGTTGAGCAATCCAGCATCCGATGGAGTGGAGCTGGATGTCTTACTGAAAAACGAGTTGGCCTCGTTCAGTGATCGCGTGCATTTCGAGGGGCCGCGAATATTGTTGTCTCCCAAAGCCACCCAGACCGTTGCTCTCGTCGCTCACGAGCTCGCAACCAACACGTGTAAATACGGGGCGTTGTCCGTGGTCACCGGACGCGTCTTCGTTACATGGCGCACTGTCGGCGACGCGGCATCGCTCGCACTTCAGCTGGAATGGCGCGAAGTGGGGGGGCCACCGTCCAAACCACCGACGCGACGCGGTTTCGGGACGACACTGATTTCCCTGGTCGCCGGTGCGGAGTTCGGCTGCGATCCTAAGTTGATCTATGCCGATCGGGGTTTTCAATACACGATCGAGGCTCCATTGGCCCGGATCGGGACATTACTTATTGACACACCGATACGCCGGAACTTGAAAAACCCGATCGTGCGTTCGCTGTACGAATGCTGGGTCCGTCAACGCGGGTCGGATGGAGGACTACCGAAACTAGCCGGTTTTGATTGGACCCGGTTTGCGGCGACTGGCGCGCTTTCGATTGCCAAGATTAGCCCGGAAGGCGCGGTTCAATTCGTCCAAATCGGGCGTGCGTTAACGGAACGGCTGGGCAGCTCCGCCGCCGAGATTAGACAATCTCAGGAGGGGGACCTCCAACGCCGCGCCAAGTCCTACTTGCAATGCGCGCACAAAGCCGAACCCTGTCATGAATTTATGCGGTTCGATTTCGGCGACGACGATCCTGTCACATTCGAATGCTTGCTCGTGCCTTTCTCGTCTTCCCTGGATCACACGCCGACTCATGTGGTCGGGATCGTTGTATTCGAAGGTCGAACAGATTCGCCCGAGAATAAAATTTGATGCGCAGAGCATCGTTGTCCGCGAATAAGTTTGGATGGGAGAAGATAGCGAGTATCATATTCCATGTTTAGCGAAGGCATGCTCGGTCGTATTCTTTTTGAAAATATTATTAACGCCCGCAAATGAATTTGAACAGTTGACTCGTCGTTCAATTGCTTTCTTTCTGATCGCGGGAATAAAGTAGGCAGCAGTTGATAAGCAGGGTTATGATAGCAATGGCTACTAAATCTTTACCAGATTTTCACGCAACCAATCTCGGTAGCTTGATCGAATCGTTGAAGCCCGAGGAAATAGACGCGTTGCCATTCGGTGTCATCGCGCTCGATGCCGACGGAATGGTCCGTCTTTACAACAAGACGGAGGGCCGTCTTTCCGGTCGAGGGGATAGGCCCACGGTTGGTCGAAAGTTTTTCGTCGACATAGCGCCATGCATGGACAACGGCTATTTCAAAGGGCGTATCGAGAAAGCATTGCGCGCCGGCAAGCTCGATATCTCATTTTCTTTCATTGGTGACTTTGCAGATCGCGATCGGGAATTGTGGGTGCGGGTGCAAGCCGCCAAGGATGGTGGCATGTGGATCTTCCACGATCGCCCGGCAGCATAAAATGCGGATATATCCGCTCGGCGATTTATTCGCCGAGCCTCGGTAGGGGCAGTTGTCCGATTTAAACGTCGATGTTGCCTCGTAGTAAATAATCGCTGAATATCCTCCGGACTTTCACTCCTTTTTAACCAAGATTACCGCATCATCAATCGACGTTGGCGGCCATGCTGCTTGCTGCACCAGGGCTAAGCCAACGGTGTCGAGTTGAGGAGTAAGTCGATGATGAGTGAAGTCATGCGTCTCACCACCTTCTTTGCGACCCTTGCAGTAACGAGTTTATTTGCGACCTCCATCGCACTCGCTGCGGCCGGCGCTATGAATACCAGCGGTGTACCGCTGCTCTGTCGAACGTGCGAACCTAATGCCACGGCGAAATTCAAGCCGTCGGCCCCGAGCATGCACTCCAGGCGCGCGCCAAGCCAGTTTCACCCGCCCGCTTGAGCGGAGATAAATTCGCTAGGCTTCAAATCGAGGGGCGATTGGCTTGCAGCCCCTTCACCACGCGATCGATGGCGATCAATTCCGCCATCAAGGCTTCGAACTGATGCAGCGGCACCATGTTCGGTCCATCCGACGGTGCGCGGTCCGGGTTTTCGTGGGTCTCGATGAAAAGGCCCGCGACGCCTACCGCCACAGCCGCACGGGCGAGGACTGGCACGAATCGCCGGTCACCGCCTGACGAGGTTCCCTGGCCGCCGGGCTGCTGCACCGAGTGCGTCGCATCGAAGATCACCGGGCAGCCGGTCTCCGCCATGATCGGCAGGGACCGCATATCGCTGACGAGCGTGTTGTAACCGAAGCTTACGCCGCGCTCAGTTAAAAGAACGCGGCTGTTGCCGCTCTCCACCACCTTGGCCACCACGTTTTTCATGTCCCAGGGTGCCAAAAACTGACCCTTCTTGATTTTCACGACCTTTCCGGTCTTTGCCGCCGCGATCAACAGATCCGTCTGGCGGCACAGAAACGCGGGGATCTGTAGGACATCGACCACCGGTGCCACCGCCGCGCACTGACTGATCTCGTGCACGTCGGTAACGATCGGCAGTCCAAGGCTTTCGCGAATTTCGGCGAAAACCGGGATGGCCGCTGCGAGGCCCATGCCGCGTTTGCCGGCGATCGAGGTTCGGTTGGCCTTGTCGAAAGATGACTTGTAGACGAGGCCGATGCCAATCCGTCCGGTGATTTCTTTCAGGGCGCTTGCCATTTCGAGCGCGTGCGCCCGGCTTTCCATTTGGCAGGGGCCCGCGAAAATCGCGATCGGCAAATGGTTGCCGAAAGCAACTTTGCCAATCGTGACGGTGGTATCGGGTATCATGGGTGCTGTTGTCATAAGAGGTCTTATAGCCAATCCGCGTCGCTAGAACGATAGCCAGGATAACGCACCGCACAGTTTTAGAGCACCTCGGCGACTCCCTTTTCGGGGAGCCGGCCGCCGAAGCGGGCTAGCCTGCGCCTTCCGGCCTGTGCGACAGCAGAGTCGGAAGGCGTCAACAAAAACAAATACTCACCCCAGACTTATCACCCACACCTCACCGCGGCCGCCGGCCCCGCCGGCGCCAGATAACGCGGCGTTGGTCGAGCCGCCACCACCACCGCCGCCGCCGCCAGGAATTCCGCCCGCACCGCCGGTGCCGCCAGCGATCGTCCCGGCCGCGTCGCCCGATCCGCCGCCACTACCGCCGGAGCCGGCACCGCGCTGCCATGCCTTTGCCGTGCCGGCGATGCCGGCCGCCAATGCTGCGCCGCCGCCAACGGCGTTGGCTTTGCGCGAGGCGCCGCCGATCCAATAGCCTTCACCGCCGGCACCTCCCGCCGCCGTGACGTTGCCCGTGGAGAGCGAGCCGCCAGCGCCGCCGCCGCCACCCGCCCGTCCGCAGGTCCAGTACACGCCTTGCGCCCCGGCTCCAGCTGACGCCGATCCGCCGTTGTTGCTGGAACCAAACGAGCCGACCCAGCCTGATCCTCCGACGCCGCCAGCAGCGCTCTGGCCGCCAGTTCCGACCAAGCCACCAGATGCAGAGAGCACCGTCAATGCGCCATCGCGAACGGCACTCACTCCACCGTTGCCGCCAGCAGCGCCGTTGGTGGTATCGACGGCAATCGCGGCCCCGCCGGCACCGCCGGCGCCGACGTCAATGGAAAGTGTAGCTGGCAATTCGGCTGCGAGCAGTTCTTCATCGATAATGCCCGCGCTGGCTCCCCCGCCGCCGCCGCGTCTCTCGGTGGCGGTGGCGCCGCGCCGTCCGGATGAGCCACCAGCTCCGCCTCCCATCAGAATGAACCGCACGCGACGGGCCCACGCGGGTTTGGTCCATGTGCCGTTGACGGTGAATACGTCGACTTGGGTCTGGCCACTGCCAAACGGAAACGTCGCCGCGCCTGAGGTGCGATCGACGACGATGGCTTCCTTCCAAACGGTACCGTCGGCGCTGACCTTGAGATGCATGTTGTCGTCGCCCGTCGTCCCCATTTCAACACGACCGGAAAATCCAGTTTGATAGAGCAATGAGGCCGTGTCCGCCGCGGCATTTTTGTTGATCTTCAACTGATGCCCGTTGCCGGCGTTGTTGAGCAGCGTTGCTGGCGCCGATACCGAGAGACGGTTCGTCGTATCCGCCGTAGCGTTGACGCCGACGAGCGGTGTCGGGTTGACCGGCGCGTCTTGCCACGTTGCATCGAAGTTCGTGGCCGACGCCTTGACCAGCACCTTGCCGGCGACGCCTCCGATAGGCACACCAGGGCCAATCGGGCCGATCGCGCCGGTTGCGCCCGCTGGTCCGGTGAGCCCGGTCGGGCCAGTTGCACCCGCTGGTCCGGTTGATCCTGCGGTGCCCGTCGATCCAGTCGCGCCGGTCGCGCCGATTGATCCTGCGGGCCCGATCGAACCTTGTGCACCCGTTGGTCCGGCCGGGCCTGTCGTTCCTGTCGTTCCTGTCGGCCCTGTCGGTCCAGTCGGTCCAGCCGGTCCGACGCTGCCGCTCGCCGACCACGCAGAACCATCAAAAACGACCAGCAGATTTTCATCGGCGACCCAAGCAATCCAGCCTTCGCGGGGTATGAAAAAGACCCAGGCTCCGTCCTGAAATGCGGCAATTTTGCCCGTCTGGCCGGTCCATGGCCCGGTTGGCGCGCTTGCGACGATGTAACGGTCGCCGTCGTTCGGGCTGGCAGGCGCGGTTCCCAGATCGCGATCGAGAACGGTCAGCTGCACGATCGCATCGAGTGCCCGCACGGCTTCGTTGTGAGTGACGTGTTTTTGTGCTTGAGCGGGCAAGATATAGGGCAACACGAGGTTCGGGCTTTCGGTTATGGACATGGTTCAGACAATCCTCGTTGCGAGCACCGGGCTGCGGTTTAGTTCTGCTTGCACGGAGTATGAGGCCACGCACCGGACCGTGGATAACTTCCCCAGTCGCATCGAGCATTAGGGCGGCGGCGCGTCGATTCAAGGCTGGCGCTTAAGAAAAGCGCGTGCGAGTTTTCACCTTATGACAGACAAGATGCCCGACTTTACTTTTGGGATTGAGGAGGAATACCACCTCGTCGATTTGCAAACGCGCGATTTGGCGGCAGCACCGCCAGGCTTTATGGAGACCTGCAAGCGGCGCCTCGGCGAGCGTGTCAGCCCAGAGTTCCTGGCGACGCAAATCGAGATCGGAACGGACGTCTGCCGCACCTTCCCCGAAGCGCGAACCGAGATTGCGCGGCTGCGATCGGCAATTGGCCAGATCGCGAACGATTACGGATTGGCACCCATCGCTTCCGCGACGCACCCGTTCGCCGATACGGTCGACCTTCCGACCACGGACAAAGAGCGTTACCGGGTCCTCGCCAAAGATCTGGCCGGCATCGGGCGGCGCATGGCGATTTGCGGAATGCACGTCCACGTAGGTATCGAGGACGCCGAGTGCCGCATCGACGTAATGAATCAGATCCGCTATTTCATGCCGCATCTGTTGGTGTTGTCGACCTCGTCGCCGTTTTGGAAAGGGGTCGATACCGGTCTCAAGAGCTATCGCTTGGCGATCGTCGACGAAGGCCCCCGCACCGGCCTGCCAGGGAGACTCTCAAGTTGGGATGAATACCAGCGGACCATCGACGTTCTGGTCAAAGGTGGCGTGATCGAAGACGCCAGCAAAATCTGGTGGGACTTGCGGCCCTCAGCTCATTTTCCGACGCTCGAGATGCGCATCACCGATGTTGCCACCAAACTCGACGACACGATTGCGATTGCGGCTCTCTATGTTTGCATCGCCCGCATGCTTACGCGGTTGCGGCGCGACAACCTTTCGTGGCGTTCCTATCCGGTGTTCCTGCTCGAAGAGAACCGCTGGCGCGGGCAGCGCTATGGAGTCAAAGGTGATCTGTTCGACTTTGGCAAAGGTACGTTGGTGCCGTTTGCCGAATTGATCGATGAGATTGTCAGCCGCGTCGCTGAGGATGCCGCAGCACTTGGGTGCGAAGCGGAAATAGCCCGTGTTCGGCAAATCGCCACGATCGGAACGAGCGCCGATCGTCAGGTCGAAACTTACGAACGCGCAATAGCCGGGGGCCAGTCGAAAGAAGCTGCGTTACGAACGGTCGTCGATCAGCTGATCTTCGAAACCGTTGATGTGAAGTAGACTGTCCGTGGTGACAAGTATCGTTGGCACCTCTAACGTAACTTCACGCGTATGTTTTGTAGGAGCAACCAGCATGGCAGCGAACGATGAGATCGGCGCAATTGAAGCCGTCGTAAAAACCTACCTCGACGGACTTTACGAGGGCGATGCCGATAAGATCGCATCGGTGTTTCATTCGACGAGCGCGCTCACCGGCATCACCGATGGCGAGCTCGTCATCACGCCGCGTGACAAGTGGTTGGCGGCCGTGCGCTCGCGGCCTTCGCCGAAGAAAACCGGCCTCACTCGCCACGACCATGTGCTCACGATTGATCAACCGGGTCCGACGATGGCGTTCGTAAAGGTGAAGTGCGCGATCCCGCCGAAGTTCTTCACCGATCAGCTCTCGCTTCTGAAGATCGACGGCCGCTGGCAGATCGCCCAGAAAGTTTTCATGACCGAGATCAAGACCTAAAGCCCCGACCGCTAGCTCGGTGCGCTGGTTGGTCAGCCTTGATTGGCTGGCAACGTCAATTCACTGCGTCGAACTGTCGGAATAATAAACGTGAACGTCGAGCATCCCCTATTGTCGCGCTATCTGACGCTAAATGAAAGCTTCGGGTCGCCGTTCGTTTTTTGTTTGACCAAAAGAGGCTTCTATTCCGAAGCAAACAATCTCCTGAACGCCGTCATGTACGGGTTGCAGAAAAAGCGGCGACTTATCGTTGATGAAAGCCAGTCTGATATTGCCGACTGGACTAAATTCTTTGCCTCACGACTGCCTACGACCGCGACCCTTTCGATTGCTGATGTGCCGACAGAATGGAACATCGCAGGAGCAAAGCACGCAAACTTTGCGAAAATTCGAAATTTTGCGGAGCGCCGACATCGGTTCCACTTGCCGATTTACGTTTCTGATATGGGGATGTTAGGGCGGGTTTTACAAGTCAAGAGATTGCTCGCCGCCATTATCACCCGTCCTGCTGCAGCCTGTGAAGTTCCTGCTGGATTGGCGCCGAAATTTGCCGCGTTTCATATTCGCCGGGGCGACAAGACGAACGGCTATCGCGTAGGACGGAAACTGGTCATCGAAGGCGATAGCATTCTGCCGCATGCGTATCTGGCGATGCTGGCTCGAAAGGCCCCCGACATAAAATCGATCTTTGTCATGACGGACGATTTTACCGTCGTTGAGGAGATTTCGCAGGTCGGTCGTGGATACAATGTGATTACGTTGTGTCAGTCACATCAACGCGGATATTCTCAAGATCGTTTCAGCTCGATGAGCCCGGTCGAGAAAGCTGACGATTTGAAGAGCTTAATCGCGGAGACACAGATCGCGGCAGCCTCATCCATTTTTATCGGCGGTTTTAAGTCGAACGTTGCGCGATTTGTTCCTCTTTGGCATTCCAACCCAAGTATGTGCTTCAGTGTCGATGGCAACAGGCATTGGACGCCCGGGTGATGCTACCTCACCCCCGATTGCCACCTAAGACCTTTCGCGCGATGACGACGCGCATGATCTCGTTGGTGCCTTCTAGGATCTGGTGGACGCGCAAGTCGCGCACGAGTTTTTCCAGACCGTAGTCCTTTAGGTAGCCGTAGCCGCCGTGGATTTGCAGCGCCTCGTTGACGATATTGAACCCCAGGTCGGTCGCGTAGCGCTTGCCCATCGCGGAGTACATCGAGGCTTGCGGGTCGGCGCGGTCGAGTGCATCGGCGGCGCGGTAGATCATCAATCTCGCGGCCTCCAAATCTGTCGCCATATCGGCGATCTTGAATTGCAGGGCTTGGAACTGCGCGAGGTCCTGTCCGAAGGCTTTGCGCTCAAACATATAGTTGCGTGACTTGTCGAGTGCGGCCCACGCTGCGCCCAAAGACGATGCGCCGATGTTCACGCGCCCGCCGTCCAACCCCGACATCGCGAACTTGAAGCCGCGGCCCTCTTCGCCGACCCTGTTGCCCGCCGGAACCTTCACATTCTCCATGATGACTTGGCGCGTCGGCTGCGCATTCCAGCCCATCTTGCGCTCGAGTTGTCCGAACGAGAAACCAGGTGTGTCCTTCATGATGACGAACGCCGAGATGCCGCTTGAGCCCTCGCCACCGGAGCGGGCAAAAACGAAATAGAAATCGGTGGCGCCGGCACCCGAGATGAACTGCTTGGTGCCATCGAGAACGTAATGATCGCCCACGCGCTTGGCCGTCGTCTTCATGGCAGCGGCATCCGAACCCGCGCCGGGCTCGGTCAGGCAATAGCTCGCCAGCCACTCCATCGAGTTGAGCTTCGGCATCCAGGCGTCGATCTGCGTTTTAGAGCCGTACTTCGACAGCATCCAAGCGACCATGTTGTGGATCGAAATGTAGGACGCGATCGCCGGGCAGCCATACGAGAGCGCTTCGAAAATGAGCGCGCCATCCATCCGGCTGAGACCCGATCCGCCCTTCTCTTCGGGCACGTAGATCGTCGCCATGCCGAGTGCCGCCGTCTCACGGATCTCGTCGACGGGAAAGTGCGCCGTTTCGTCCCATTCGCCAGCCTTTGGGGCTAACCGCTCCTTGGCGAAATTGAGTGCCGTCTCCTGGATCGCCAGTTGGTCGTCGGTCAGTGCAAAATTCATCGAATGGGATCTCGCGGAACTAGGGCTTCTTTTCACAAGCCGGCGCATCGAGGAACGTCAGATCCTTGAGAGCGCCGCGGATCGAAAATTCCCCGTAGTCGATGAACAAGCGCTGGCTAACGCCATTTTCGAAGAACAAGAACGCCAACTCATAGCTCGGGGTGCCATCGCTCTTTTCGGCTTTCTTGTCGAAGTAGCTGAGCGAGACCGGCCACGCAGCGAGTGTATCCAATTTCTCGCTATTCTTTACGTCGGGCGTCTTGGCGGCTTTGCCGGGAGCCACGCGCCCGCCAATGACAGCAGTGGTCGCGTAAACCTTTTCGCCTTTTTCCGAGCCATCGTAGAGGTCGGCGGAAAAGAGCGATTTGCCAGCCCGGGCGGCTCCTAGCAACGCAATCGAGTGTTGCACCGGGAACAGCGCATCGGCGCCAATCGTCAGGGCGAGCTTCTTAGGTTTGACGACCTCCACCTTGATTGGCGCATCGGGGCTGGGGCGAACCGCGTCGCCCGATGTCGTCTCGGTCTGCTGGTCGTCGTGATACTGGCTGGAGTTGAACTTGAAGGTTTTTGCGCCCGTGTCTTCGACGGTGGTGGAGCGCAGATCGTTGACCGAAGGATCGCCCTCTTGACTGATGCTGCGTGTGACGAACCGCATCGTCTGCGTGTAGCCATCGCACGCGCTGCCGGTAAGCTCATACACCATGCGGCCGGTCAGATCCGACATGCCTGCTCCAGCACGCGCCTTGTCGAGCGTGATTTCATAGACGGCACGGTGCGGCGCCAACGTCGCCAGTTCAGCGGGCCCGGCCGCGTGCGCCGCAATCGGCAGACACCCCAGCACGATTGCAATGTTACGTCGGCTGTCTACAAAGCGCGCCATGCGGTGCGGTCCTTCATTCGTTCAGCGGTCAAACGGCCTGCGTGCCCAACTTAATGCGCAACCGTGTTCTTGCAAAGAAAGCACGAGGATGAGCGCGACACAAAGGCGCAAAAGAGGGAATGTGATGCGAATTTCGCGATTCTGTTGAGGAACCAGCATGAGTTCATTCGATATCGAGACGTTTGTAAGGCCGATTGCTCATCGCGGCTTGCATTCAGCTACGCAGAACAGGATCGAAAATACCCAGGCGGCATTCGAGGCGGCGATCGCTGCGCGTTACGGCATCGAATGCGATTTGCAGCCGCTCGCCGATGGTACGCCGATGATCTTTCACGACGAGACATTGGATCGGCTGATCGACGCCACCGGTCGAATCGATACGCTCTCGCGTTCGGAAATCAAGAAGTTGCGCTACCGGGACAGTGACACGCGGATCATTTCGTTTGCGGATGTTTTGGACCTCGCGGGCGGGCGCGTGCCCGTTTTGGTCGAGATCAAGAGCGAATGGACTGAGCCTAATATGCGCTTCCTCAAAGCCATCGCGGCGCTTAGCCAGGATTACGATGGACCACTCGCCCTGATGTCATTTGATCCGGTGGTGATGGCCCGCATGCGGGAGTTGTGCCCGGACGTTCCACGCGGCATCGTGTCGGGCATCTACAAGGGCGACGGCTGGTGGCTCGACCGCTTGAGCGCCGAACGCGCTTATCGGCTGACACACTTATTGGAAAACGGTCCCGTGCAGCCGAGCTTCGTCAGTTACCACGTCAAGGCGCTACCGACACCCGTGACGCGGTTCCTGCGGGAGGGGCTGCAGATGCCGCTGTTCTGCTGGACCGTGCGCACGGCTGCCGACCGCAAGGCCGCCGCCGACTGGGCCGATGCGCCGACGTTCGAAGGGTATTTACCTTGAGGGTGGCCGTCAAACCCCTCGGTCGGCGCGGCGACTGATGGAACGCTAAGGTGCTCGACTACCCCCGCTTCGCCTTCGCGCGCTCGTAGAGCGGCATTACATCGTTCAAGTTTGATTTGATGGTGGAGATGCGGGTCGTGCCGGAAGGGTGCGTTGACATGAATTCCATTGGTGCGCCCTTATTTGCGGCGCCCATCTTTTCCCACAGCGCGACGCCCGATGCCGGATTGTAGCCGGCGCGGGCGGCGAGCTCCATGCCGACGAGATCGGCTTCGGTCTCATCCGAGCGGGAGAAACGCAAGCCGAGCAATCCGCCACCAACGCGGGTAAGCTCGCCGGCATTGCCGCCAACGAGAACGGCGACGGCCATCGTGGTGAAACTTGTCAGCTTTGATTTAGCCGCGCGTGCACGGGAATGCTCGCGCAGAGCATGCGCGATCTCGTGGCCCATCACCATTGCGGCTTCGTCGTCGGTGAGCTTCATTTTATCGAGAATACCGGTGAAGAACGCAATCTTGCCACCCGGCATGCAGAAGGCGTTGACTTGCGGCGAGTTGACGACGTTGACCTCCCATTTCCAGTCCTTCGCGCGCTCATTGAACTTATAAGAGTGCGGCAACAAATCCTGGAAGATTTTGCGCAAACGCACGACCTGGGGGTGCTCGTTGGGAAGCAATGCGTGCTTTTGGGAGGCCTGACGCGTGAGTTGGGCGTACTGCTGCTCGCCGGCGCGCTCCAACGTCTCGGGAGACGCGAGCAGGCGGATCGTACGGCCGACAATACCTGGGTTTCTGAGCTTGACGCCCTCCTCCGGCTCGCGCGATGCGGCCGGTGCGCCCAGTAACAGCGCAACCGCAACGAACGTCATTGGACCTAAATTGCGCAATCGCATCGGATCGTTCTCCCAACCTCTCGACACAGTGTCGCACATATAGCGAGTGCGATGCCTCGCGTGAAGGGCGCTAAGACCTGTTAAGCTGGTTTTGTGCGGCAATCTGCGAGGGTATCGATGAGTGCCAAGACTGCCGGTGTCGTCAGGGTCGAACCAGCTATTGCAAAGATCGCGGCGGCCAATTGGGACGCTTGCGCCAACCCGGATCGGGCGACCTACAACCCTTTCGTCACGCACGCATTCTTAAAGGCGCTAGAAGACGCGAAGTGCGTCGGTGGGCGTTCGGGATGGCTGCCGCAGCATCTCGTTGTCGAAGATCAAACGGGCGGCGTTGCGGCCTGCATGCCAGCATACGTCAAGACACACAGCCAAGGTGAATACGTGTTCGATCACGGCTGGGCCGAGGCTTATCAACGTGCTGGCGGGCAATATTACCCGAAGCTGCAAGTTGCGGTGCCGTTCTCTCCGGTGCCCGGCCCTCGACTACTGGCGCGACCAGGCCCAAAGGCTGAGCACAACGCAGGTTTGCTAGCCGCCGGTGCGATAGAACTTGCACGTCGCTTGGAGCTGTCATCCGTGCACATGACTTTTATGCACGAGGACGAGTGGAACGGCGTGACCGAGCTCGGTTATCTGCGCCGCACTGACCAGCAATTCCATTGGCTTAATGACGGCTACGCGACCTTCGATGAGTTTTTGAGCGAGCTGTCGTCGCGCAAACGCAAAACGATCCGCAAGGAGCGCAACCAGGCATTGGCTGCCGGCATCACGATCGAGCATATTCGCGGCCCGGCGATCACGGAAGCGCACTGGGATGCGTTTTTCGAGTTTTACATGGACACTGGTAGTCGCAAATGGGGCCGGCCCTATCTCAATCGGAAATTTTTCTCGCTACTTGGACAATCAATGGCTGATAGCTGCCTGCTGGTATTTGCGATGCGCAACGGACGGCCCATTGCCGGTGCGCTCAACATGATCGGTGGCGATTGCTTGTTTGGTCGCTACTGGGGCATGAGGGAGCACCATCCCTGCCTGCACTTCGAGGTGTGCTATTATCAAGCAATCGACTTTGCGATTGCGCACGGTTTGCAGCGTGTCGAGGCCGGTGCCCAAGGGGAACACAAGCTCGCGCGCGGATACATGCCATCGGCGACCTACAGCGCCCATTGGCTTGCCGATCCGGGCCTGAGGCGCGCTGTGTCATGCTATTTGGATGAAGAGCGTCGCGCCGTTGTCGAACACCGCGAGATGCTCGCCGAGTACGGGCCCTACCGCAAAGCGGTCGAGGAGCAGGACTGATTAGGCTTTAACGGAGATAGTTCACAACGCGCTGGCAGCCTTGGCCAGCGGCACGGTGTCAATGTCGAGCACGAACCGAACCGACTGTTCGCCTGCCCCGTCAGAACTGACATTGGCCGTTACGAGAAGGGCGCGGCCTGCCGGAGATTGACCGTGCAATGCGGCGCGCGGCAGCTCTTGCACGTCAATAACCTCGACGCGACCAGAATCGAATGCGCCAGCGGTTGCGATCGCTTTTTTGATATCGGCAAGGGCGACAGCATCGGTCACGATCGCGGCGCTCGTAATCGCATGACCGGATTCGCCGGTATGGTTGGTCAACCAAAAATGCTCGCTGCCGGGTGCATTGGCGGCGCGAGCCAACGTGCCAGAAATCGAATTATGAGCGGACGATAAAGCACGGTCGTACGCATTTCCGAGCAGGCGATCAGGCGATGAAAGCGCCGCTGCAACCGCGCCGAGCGACACGCCGGTGAGAGCAATCGCTGCACACGCGATCCGAATGCTTTTCATTGGCGCTAGCTCCTGAATTGGTGCCGAAATGTTCGAACCGGCAAAAAACAACATTACCGCATTTTAACATAGGTGTGGAGGAGAAGCCTTGCGATAGCCAATCTGAATTGCTCCAGACAAATTTTCGTTAGACCGCTCCCCCACGCACCGTCACCGCGGGGAGGCGTACACGCGGCGCAGGTGTCTGAGGAAGGCAAGATTAAAGGTCACGAGCGAGGCGAAAACGAGAGCGAGGATCACTTTTGTGCGACGCTCGTCGCTGGCGATTGTGACCGCAGCGGACCGCTTTGCCTCGAATCTCGCAGCGTTCAATGTGTTTGCGGGCGAATACTCGTGCGGCGAAGACGCATGGGCGCGCGCCGTAAAGATTGGAACCGGCGCGTTCGCGGAGCGGTGCGGTAAGTAGGAACTGGCGGTCAAAATAAGTGCAAAAAGCCCAAGGCCGGTCAAAAAGTCACGCACGCACCGTACTACCCGGCATTGTCGGAAGGCGTTCGCTTTCTGGATCATGTATAACTTCCCCGTCTATCTCAGATACGCGCTTATGCATCCTCGGTTTCAAATTCGTTGACGCTAAAGCTCAACTTACAACGTGTTGAGGTTGAGCCAGGAATGTGGCGCGGCTCGTGGGTTTTTGTGACGAAACAAAGAGGCACGTTTGCTGTGCCATCCAGGCACCTGTGTCTTGTTTGTTCATCGTGAGTTCATGTTAAGCCGGTCGATGCCGCCGGCTGAGCGGTCATGATTGAGCAGGCTTGCTTGAAAGTCATCTCGGCGAGGCGTAGGGTCCGCCGCGCTAAAGCGCTCTGGCGCCACGCTCGTTCAACTCGCCTCACGAAAGGTTCAGCCGCCATGGGCTTTCTTGCCGACAGTCTCAGCCGCATCCAACCGTCCGCGACGATTGCCGTGTCGACGAAGGCGCGCGAGCTGAAAGCCACCGGGCGCGACGTTATCACCTTGAGTCAGGGCGAACCAGATTTCGATACCCCACCGAATATCGTCGAAGCGGCCATAAAAGCCATGCGCGAAGGCAAAAC
>JANLXZ010000388.1:0-5580 GCA_031365375.1 Hyphomicrobiaceae bacterium
ATCTTTCTTTTCTCACCACCACCCTGCGCTGGCACTACGTGACGCTTGCGTGCGGCGTCGCCCTTTTCGCTGGATCGATTTACGCGACATCACTGCTGCCAACCGGCTTCATTCCAGATGAGGACACCAGCCGGATCGTCGTCTCGGTCGAACTGCCGCCTGGTGAAACGCTTGCCGACACCAGCGTCGTCGGCGACCGCATGACCACCATTTTGAAAAAAATTCCAGAAGTCAAAACGGTTTATGTGCTCGGTGGCACGACACCGACCGGATTGCGCGAGATCAGACGAGCCGCGATCATCGTGCGCCTGGTGCCGAAGAACGAACGCAATCGGTCGCAAAAACAACTAAAGGCGGTGATTTCCGCAGCCTTGGCCGACGTGCCCGATGCGCGCGCCTGGTATGTCAACGAACGCGGAGAGCGCGAATTGTCGTTCGCTCTGCTGTCGCGGGACGGCGACAAGCTGCTCAAGTCGCTTGGGCCGCTCGAAGCAGCGTTGCGCCGCGTTCCCGGCTTCACCAACGTCGCCGCAAGCGGGGCCACCGAACGCCCCGAAATTCGCATTGTCCCAAAGCTCGACCAGGCAGCCAATTTCGGCGTATCGCCCGAGGCAATTGGTGAGACGATCCGGGTCGCGACCATCGGCGATGTCGGCCCAAACCTTGCGAAGTTCAACGCGGGTGATCGCCTGGTGCCAATCCGTGTTCAGATCGAGGAGCGCGCTCGCACCGATTTGGCATCGATCGAACATCTGCGCGTCACCAACGCCGGCGGTCGTTCAGTGCCGCTATCGACGGTCGCTCATGTCGGTTTCGGTAGAGGCCCGGGTACGATCGACCGCTACGACCGCGCCCGCCGCTCGTTGATCGGCGTTGACCTCGTGCAAGGTTTTGCTCTCAGCGATGCGCGCGAAGCCTTCCTGAAGGTGGTCGAGGATCAGAAACTCCCCACAGGCGTTCGTCTGCAGCCAGCCGGCGATGCCGAAATACAAGATGAAGTGGCGTCAGGCTTCATCACGGCGATGGGCACCGGATTGATGATCGTGCTTGGCGTATTGATTCTGCTGTTTGGCAGTGTCTTCCAGCCCATCACCATTCTTTTGTCACTGCCGCTTTCGTTCGGTGGCGTTGTGATCGCATTGCTGGCGACAGGTAATCCGATCAGTATGCCTGTCTACATCGGGCTGCTGATGCTGATGGGTATTGTCACCAAGAACGCGATCATGCTCGTCGATTTCGCCGTGGAAGAAATCGCCAGTGGTGTCGAGCGCACCGAAGCATTGATTGATGCCGGCCGAAAACGTGCCCGTCCGATCGTGATGACCACGCTCGCCATGGCAGCCGGCATGTTGCCGAGCGCCTACGCGTTCGGTGACGGCGGTGAATTCCGTGCACCGATGGCGATCGCGGTGATCGGTGGCCTGCTGGTCTCCACCGTGCTGAGCCTCGTCTTCGTGCCGTCATTCTTCACAGCTATGGACGATCTCGGCCGTTTGATCGGCCGAATATTCGGTGGCCTGGTCGGGCCGACCGACGAACCGCCGGTCGAGAGCGCGCTGCCAACTCGTTCAGAAACGCGACACGGTCCGGTCAAGGTTTCGCCGGAAGTTGTGCCGCAGCAGAGCCGTCCGATGGCGGCCGAATAAAGCGCCGCAAGCGGACAGTTGTTGCGACGGCCAAGCTTAGGCCTTAAGTCACTTGAAAAACGCCTTTCCCTCAACCACGGAGCTTGTCTGATGTTTGACGCAAAAAGCCTTCTCGAAGCTCTCATGAAGGGCGCGAACCCCGCGCCTCAGGCGCAAACGGCGGGACAAGCGGGTGGACAAGCCGGCGGAATGGGTGGTCTCGGCGACCTTCTCGGCCAGATCATGGGTGGCGGCCAAGCCGGTGCACAGCATGCAGCTCCAGGCGGCCAAGCCGGCGGAATGGGCGGACTGGAAGATATGTTGCGCAAGATGATGCCGGGCGCAGGCGCGCCACAAGGCGGGCAAGCCCCCACTTCGGGCGGTGGCCTTAGTGATATCCTAGGCAAGCTCGGAGGCGCCGGCGGCGCGCAAGGTGGCGGCGGCATTGCCGACATCCTCGGCCAGATTCTGGGGCAGGCAACCTCGGGGGTGAAGGAAGGCGCGAGCCGCGTCGAGGATGCGACCGGCCTCGGCAGTCGCGGGCGCGAGGCGGTCACTCAAACAACCGGTCAGTCGCCCGAGCAGATGATGGAAAAACTCAAGGAGCTGATCGCGCAACATCAGGCTGGCGCTGCGGCAACAGCCGGTGGACTGGGTGCGGTCGTTCTGGGCACCCGAACCGGCCGGTCGGCGGCGATGGGAGCCGCCAAGCTCGGTGCGCTCGCGCTTATTGGGGGTCTCGCCTACAAGGCCTACCAGAACTATTCGCAAGGCCGTCCGATGCTCAACACCGCGAGTGGGTTCGCTGCCGAGCAGGCCCCATCGGGTTCCGGTTTCGAGCCGCAAGCGGTCACCAATGATACGGCTGTTCTTTATATTCGCGCGATGATCGCCGCTGCAGCCGCCGATGGCCGCATCGACCCTGCTGAACAACAGAAGATCATGGGCGCCCTGTCGCAAGCGGGCGTCGAGAAGGAAGCGCAAGATTTCATCGCGCAGGAAATCCAGAACCCGGCGACCGCCGATCAACTGGCCGCCGCCTGCCAATCGGACGAACAGGCGGTGCAGGTGTTCACGGCCGCGCGCATTGCAATCGATCTCGACACCAACGAAGAGAACGATTTTCTATCGGATCTGGCAACCAAGCTCGGCATTGATGCGCAACTCGCCCAGCATGTCGATGCTGCCGCCAACGCCCAGACCGCTTGAATATCGATTGAGGTGCTGGGCCTGACCGGTCTGGCACCCTTCACTTTTTCATTGCACGCGATCGAGAGCCGTCTCGTCGCGCCACGTCTGCGCCACCTTCTCGGCCTTCTCGCGATCACTGCGCGACAATTTCGCGACGATCGCGTCCAGCGCTTCGTCCACGACCTTGCCCTCGCGCGCCAGAATCCGCCACCTCGCGGCCTCGATCAAATCCCGGTCGAGCAGCATGATGCCTTCCGCGTAGACATGAGCGAGGCGGTTCTGAGCCCCGGGCAGACCCTTATTCGCAGCCGCCTTCAGATAATCGATGGCGCGCGGCATGTCGGCGTTGAGCCCGTACCCCTTCAGCAGCAGGACCGCATAGTCATATTCTGCTTCCGGCATGCCTTGTTCGGCGGCACGGCGTAACCAGCGCGACGCCTCGTAAGCGTCTGCCGGAACGCCATGTCCCTTCTGATAGAGCGTCGCTAAATCATACTGTGCGGCAGCAACCCCTTTTTGCGCGGCGAAGGTGAGATGTTGCGCTGCCCGATAAGGGTTTTCCGGCTTACCCTGCCCGGATAAGAAAAGCTGTGCGAGGTTGTAGTTCGCGAGCGCGTGTTGTTTGATCGCGGCACGCTCGAACAATTGTCCGGCAGTCGTGCGATCCTTGTCGACACCGCGCCCTTCGGCAAACATCACGCCGAGGGCAAAGGCCGCCTCGATGTCACCCAGATCGGCGCCTTTCTTGTACCAGCGGGCCGCGACGACCGCGTCTTTATTGATCCCAAGCCCTTCGTCATATATCCGGCCGACGAGGGTGCAGGCGGCCGCATCGCCCATCTCGGCACGTTTTCCCGCAAGCGTCAGCGCCGTCAGGTATTGACCCTGCTCAAACGCAAAAAAGGCGGCGTCTTCGGCTGATGGAGCTGCTTCGTTGCGAGGCGCAGGTGCGCCGATCGGCCCCTTCTGGAAGCGCGACAACGGATCGCCCGAATGCGGTTGTGGCCTTCCAGGTTTGCCGGGTCCAGCCGGTTTCGTGACCGTCGCGGGCGGCTTTGGCGCGGCTGGATCGGCGGTCGATGACCATGAGCTGGTCTGCGCCAGCACTGGTCCACCAAGGCAAAGCGCGACTAGGGCCGCAGTGGATCGCAGTTGCACCCAACTCATGCAACGGCTCCTCTGTTTTTTACCGAAGCAAGCGCGGCTGCAACGTCCGCCACACTTGCAGCGCAGTCAGCGGGCGAGGTACCTGCCGCGAGATCAAAGCCCACAAAATCGACCGCCATTTTGGCGAAGTCGCGCGCGGCTTCAGATCCCGCGACGCCAAACACGACGCATGGCACTTGAAAGATCTCGGCCCACCAGCTGGCAAATTCGACTTGCGCATGGCTCTCTTGCTCGGCCGATGGTTCGAACCCGATGTAGTCAGCGCCGGCCTCGGCCAGATCCATCGCATCGTGACGCGCCAATTCAGCCTCGGTCGCGATGCCGACACCGACCATAAAGCGCGTGCCGAGAACCTCGCGGGCCTCGTCATAGGCGGCACGTAGACCCGATGACCAAGCTAAATGAACGCCATCGGCGCGCAGGGCACGGGCGAGCGCCGGGTCGCCCTCGATCAGCGCTGCAACATTGGCTTTTTGCGCGATCTCGACGAGAGGGCGGGCCGTCGTCGCATCGAGGGTCGCGGTACCAGCGCGGATCAGCACGGCTGCAATCAACGTCGTCGCACCGAGCGCAGCCTGCAATCGAGCCAGCGCCGTCGGACCAGCGTCGACTACGAGGTAGATCTGCGTTTTTGAGCCTTGCGTCGCCACTCTCGTATCCCCGCTAATTCCACTGTCGGCTATCTGCACTCAATAGGGCAAAAAAGCGGCTTTTGCATTGTCGCAGGCGGCCGGCTCCTCGCGGCAGAGAGCCTGCAACACCATGCATAAACGAAAAGAGCCGCCCGAAGGCGGCTCTTTCCTTATTGAGTGTGACGATCAAATCATCAGAAGCGGATGATCGCGCCAGCCATAACGGCCTGGAAGTCCTGAAGATTGGCTCGCGACTGCACGCCGTTTGATGAACCGGTCGTGCTCGTAGTAACCTCGGGGGTGAAGTGGCGATAAGAGACATAGATGTCCATCGCAGCTGCCGAGATTTCCTGGTTGATACCAAGGCCCCAGAGATCAACGTTAGACGACGATAGGCAACCCAGTCCACCCTGAACACCAGTGCTCAGGCCGGTCGTTCCACTGACGGCACCGGGGGCTCCGAAAGCACCGCAGCTGCTGCCACCGCTACCGGACGCGGGTAAGATTGCGCCACCCAGGCCTGCACCGGTTTCGTGACGAGCATACTCACCGTAAAGCGTGGTCTTGCCGATACCGAACCAGTTCTGCTCGATACCACCCATGATCTGCCAATAGGTGTCTTCGTCCTTCAAGCCAGCAACGTTGCCATAAAGTGCTCGACGGTTATTGTCGGTGTATCTGGCGTAAGAGCCCGACACGAACAATCCAGTTGGTACGTGCATGACGCTAGCCGAACCGCTGATCACATTGCAATCAACCGAGGATTTGCTCGTATTGAGGGGATCGAGATCAGCGCACTGAGAGCCGTCAGCTCCAGATTTGCCAGGGCTGTCATACTGCTGCTTATAGCCAATGCCAGCCGCGATGCGGATGCCGTTGAACTCGCCAGCGTAACGCAGAGCGGTATCCCAGAAGTCGTCTTCACCAGCGGCAGCCGAGAACGTGAAGCCAACGAAAGTCGGCGA
>JANLXZ010000421.1:0-4077 GCA_031365375.1 Hyphomicrobiaceae bacterium
CCGCGCGGCCGCATCTACCTGATGAAGGACATGTTCGAGCGGGACCGCGATGCGAGCGCGCAAGTGCAGCACCATGTCGACCGTTGTCTATCGTGCCTATCCTGCATGACGACGTGTCCAGGAGGGGTCGACTACATGCACCTTGTCGATCTCGCCCGCACTCACATTGAAGAAACCGGCACGCGCTCGCTGAAGGATCGGTTGATCCGTCGCGTCCTGGCAGCCGTCGTGCCCTATCCGGAGCGGTTCCGCAAAGCGGTAGCGTTGGCCCCTCTCGGCCGGCCATTCACCTCGGTAATGCGCCGCATCGGCCTGTCCGAATTGGCCGCCATGATCGACCTCGCGCCGGCTAACGTTGCCCGGACACCAAAGTTCGCGGGCGCCGGAACCGCCGCGACGAGCGAAAAGCGGCGAGCAAAAGTCATCATGCTGGCCGGCTGCGCGCAGCAGGTGTTACGGCCCGATATCAACGACGCGACGATCCGCTTGCTCGCCCGTCGCGGTGTCGACGTCGAGGTAGCCGCAGGGGCTGGATGTTGCGGGGCGCTCGTCCACCACATGGGCAAGGAAAAAGAGGCGCACGCCTTCGTCAAAGCCAACATCGATGCCTGGTCCAAGATCATCGAGCGCGAACCGGTCGACGCTATTCTCATCAATGCGTCGGGCTGCGGGACCACGGTCAAGGACTATGGGCACATGATGGCTCGCGTCGAGGGTTATGCCTATCGTGCGGCCAAAATCTCTTCGATGACGAAAGACGTTTCCGAGTTCTTGACCCAGTTCGATATCGGCCCGCCCAAGCGTTGGTCGTCGATAAGGGTCGCCTATCACTCGGCCTGCTCCATGCAGCATGGCCAGGGCATCACCGGCGAGCCCAAGACGTTGCTGAAGCAGGCCGGCTTCACGGTGCTCGATGTCCCCGAGGGGCACATCTGCTGCGGCTCGGCCGGTGTCTACAACATTTTGCAACCGGAGCTCGCCGGACAGTTGCGAGCCCGTAAGGTGGCCAACATCGAAAGTGTCAAAGCCGACATCATTGCCACTGGTAACATCGGTTGCATCACGCAGATCGGGCTCGGCACCAAAACCCCGATCATTCACACCGTGGAGCTTCTGGATTGGGCGCATGGGGGTCCGGTGCCGCGTGGGCTCGAAGGGTTCAAAGGCTTCGTGACCGAAGTCCCGCAACCAACGCGCGAAGCCGCGGACTTCATCCGTGGCTGACGTGACGTTGAGCCGCTTTCTTGAAATCGCCCCGCTTGACCGCATAGCCGAGCCGCGATTGCGGGCGCTCATCGACGGTAAGGCGAAACCGGTTGGGGCACTGGGCCGGCTCGAAGATCTGGCCGTTCAAATCGCGTTGATCCGTGGCGAGACGACAGCATCGCTTGGTGCCGCCTGCCTTGTCATTTTCGCGGGCGATCACGGGCTTACAGCCGAGGGCGTCAGCGCTTATCATTCAGACGTGAGCGGATTGATTGCACAATTAGTTCTCGACGGACGAGCTGGCGCTAACGTCTTGACCGAGCAGGCGGGCGCGAAGATCGTGTTGGTCGATGCTGGATTGCTCCGGCCGCTCGCTGCGCACCCGATGTTGATCGACAATCGCATCGCGTCCGGTACGCGCAACAGCAGACGTGAGGCGGCGATGACGCAGCGGCTGTTCGAAGACGCGCTCACCGCCGGCATGACGATCGCCGACGATCAGATCCAGGCCGGCGCCGACATCTTGGCGCTGGGTGAGATCGGCATCGGAAATTCGAGTGCTGCCGCCCTCGTCGCGCACGCGGTCACGCGCATTCAGCTCGGTGCACTCGTCGGCTCGGGCGCTGGAGCGCCTCCCGGTGGCATCGAACACAAGCGCGCCGTGCTCGAAGCAGCCTTCGCCCGTGCGCCAACGAGCGATGCTGCATCGGCCTTGGCCGAGTTCGCCGGCTTTGAAATGGTCATGATGGTGGGCGCGATGCTGCAAGGTGCTGCCCGCCGGCGGATCGTGCTCGTTGATGGGTTCATTGCGACTGCGTGTGCGGCAGCGGCGGTCGGCATGTCTCCGAACCTAGCCGAACGCTTGATCTTCGCGCACCGCTCGGCTGAGCCTGGGCATCAGGCGATCCTCGATCATCTGCAAGCCAAGCCGCTCTTTGATTTGGGGTTGCGGCTTGGCGAAGGCACGGGCGCCGTACTCGCCATTCCCATGGTGCGGGCGGCCGCATCAATCATGACCGGGATGGCAAACCTCGCCGATGTACTGGCGGCCGCCGGAGCGCCGCCGGCATGATCCGGCGAGAGCTCACGTTGTTCCTGGTAGCGGTGCAATTCCTGACGCGCTTGCCCGTGCCAAGTTTCGCTTCCTTCGAGACGAGTTGGCTTGATCGTTCGGCCAAGTATTTCCCGCTGGTCGGCGGTGCTGTCGGCGGTATTTCGGCCCTTGCGCTGTGGGGCGCGAGCCAGGTTTGGCCGGTGTATCTCGCGGCGCTAATCGCGGTCGTGGCTGGCATCATCGCCACCGGTTGCTTTCACGAGGACGGTTTGGCCGATACCGCCGACGGTCTCGGTGGCGGGCTCACTGTCGCGCGCCGCCTGGAGATCATGAAGGACAGCCGCATCGGCACCTATGGCGCGGTCGCGCTGATGCTAATTCTGGCGTTGAAAGTAACGGCAATTGCGTCGTTGGACTTGGCAACCGCGATCGGGGCACTGATTGCGGCACATGCATCGGCAAGACTTGCGACGGTCATCGCCATTCAGGCGATGCCCTACGCAGGTGATGCGGACGCGGCCAAGGTCAAACCGTTGGCGACCGGCGTCACCGAGCGTGAGATGGTCGTTGCGGCCGCCTTCGGTCTCGCGCCGACGTTTCTCATCGACCCAGCCTGTTTCGTCATCGGCCTGGCCGGCGGTGCAATTCCAGCGCTGTTGCTGGCGTTCCAATCCAAGCGCCTGATCGGCGGTTACACTGGCGATGTTCTCGGTGCGATCGAACAGGTATTTGAGATCGGGTTCTTGTTGGCAGTTGTTGCAGCTGGGCAGCATAGTCATTGATTCCGCTGCCGGCCGGCTCGCGGAACGCGTGTCGGCAGCGGCGAAGAGACGTTGCATCCCGCCGGCTCTGCACAGCAGAGTCGGATGCAACCACTAAAGACGCTTTCATTCGTGTCGATGTAGGTGCTACCGAAGCTCCAGAATCCTGAGGAGACCGTTATGAGCATCGCTGCCAAAATCAATTCCCAAATTGCCCGCGAACTGAGCGTGCAACTGGCGCAAGTGACAGCGACCGTCGAGATGTTGGCCGAAGGCTCGACGGTGCCGTTTATCGCGCGTTACCGCAAGGAAAAGACCGGCGGGCTAGACGATACCCAATTGCGCAACCTCGATGAGCGGCTCGGCTACCTGCGTGAGCTTGAAGATCGCCGCGCGACGGTGCTGAAATCCATCGACGAGCAGGGCAAGCTCACGGACGATCTCGCGCGTGCAATCAACGCGGCCGAAACCAAGGTCGATCTCGAAGATCTCTACGCGCCGCATAAGCCAAAGCGGCGCACCAAGGCGCAGATCGCGCGCGAAGCCGGTCTCGAGCCGCTGACCGATGCCTTGGTTGCCAATTCAGCGCTGGTGCCCGACGACGAAGCCGCCAAGTACGTCAGTGCCGAAAAAGGCGTCGCTGATACCAAGGCGGCGCTCGATGGCGCGCGCCACATTCTGATCGAGCGCATCGGTGAGCGCCCAGATCTTGTCGGCTCGTTGCGCGATTGGCTGTGGGATACCGGCCTCATCACCTCGAAAGTGCTGAAAGGCAAGGAAGCCGAGGGCGCCAAGTTCTCCGACTATTTCGACTTCTCGCAGAAGGTGAAGGAGGTTCCGTCGCACCGTGCGCTCGCGATGTTCCGTGGTCGCAACGAAGGCTTCCTGGATCTCGAACTCGATGTGCCGAAGATCGAGAAACAGCCGCATCCCGCGGATGGCAAAATCATGGGCGCGTTCAACCTCGTCGATCGGGGGCGGCCCGCCGACAAGTGGCTGTCGGATACCGCGCGCCTCGCCTGGAAAGCCAAGCTGCACGTGTCGCTGTCGGTCGAT
>JANLXZ010000462.1:0-2288 GCA_031365375.1 Hyphomicrobiaceae bacterium
TGTTCCGGCATCCGGAGATCGCGGCGCTGCGCGACATCACAGAAGAAGATCCAATGGAGATCGAGGCGTCGAAGCATGATCTATCCTACGTCAAGCTCGACGGCACGATCGGCTGCCTCGTCAACGGCGCCGGCTTGGCAATGGCGACGATGGACATCGTCAAGCTTTATGGGGCTGAACCCGCCAACTTTCTCGACGTCGGCGGCGGTGCGTCGAAGGAGAAGGTTCAGGAGGCTTTCAAGATCATTCTATCGGATCCGGCCGTCAAAGGCATTCTGGTCAATATTTTCGGCGGCATCATGAGGTGCGATATCATTGCCGAGGGCGTGGTTGCGGCCGCCAAGGAAATGGCGATCACGGTGCCGCTCGTGGTGCGCCTGGAAGGCACCAACGTCGATCTCGGCAAAAAAATCTTGAAGTCGTCGGGTCTCAAGATCATTCCCGCTGACGATCTCGCCGACGCCGCCAAGAAGATCACCGAGGCCGTCAAAAAAGCGGGGTGAAGGCTGTGGATATTGCCAAGTACCTAGCTCTGGGCTCTGGCTCCGGGTCACCGCCGATTGACGCCTTCCACATTTACACATATCCTGTGTAAATGAAAAATATCACGCTCGCAATTGACGAAAAGCTCCTCAAAGAGGTGCGCAAGTACGCAGCCGAACACGACACGACTGTGAACGCGATCGTGCGCGAAAAGCTGGCTGAGGTGGTCGCTCCCAAGAAGCGAATGGCCGATGCCATAAAACGGATGCGAAAAATCGCCAAGGAGGGTGGGATGAAAGTCGGACCTATCACCTGGAAGCGCGACGATATTTATGATCGTTGAGTGCTTCCTCGACACAAATGTACTTCTCTATGCCGCAACGGGCGACCCATCCGAAGCGAGGAAGCAGGACATCGCTTACGAGCTCATCGCAGCGGACAATTTCGGCATATCGTCTCAGGTTCTGCAGGAGTTCTTTTACAACGCGACACGCAAGACGAGCATCAAGATGCGGCCGGCTAAGGCATTGACTTGGCTGGATGAGATCGCACACCTTCCTTGTGTGGTCGTGGACGCAGCTCTCTTCCGGCATGCTGTCGCGATCTCAACCCGATACAAGATCAGCTATTGGGATGCGGCAATTGTCGGCGCCGCCGAGGCGCTTGGTGCTACGACCCTTTTCTCGGAAGACTTAAACAGCGGGCAAATCTACGGTTCGGTCACCGTAGTGAACCCATTTGTCGGCGCTTAATTCCGTGGTTCAGCCTTCGTCGGCCTTGATGCAGCGCACAAATGGGCTCACAACACGCTAAAAGCCGCCACGGCCGTTTCAACGGGGAACCGATGTCCATTCTGATCGACAAGTCGACGATTACAATCTGCCAGGGTCTGACCGGAAGCCAGGGCACGTTTCATACAAAGCAGGCACTAGCCTACGGCACCAATGTCGCCGGTGGCATAACGCCGGGCAAAGGCGGCACCAAGCACGCTGATCCCGAATTGAGCGCATTGCCGCTGTTTAACACCGTGCATGAGGCGCGCGCCGCGACCAAGGCCACGGCGACTGCGATTTACGTCCCGCCTCCGTTTGCCGCCGACGCGATCCTCGAGGCGATTGATGCGGAAATTCCGCTGATCATATGCATCACGGAAGGTATCCCCGTTCTCGACATGGTCAAAGTCAAGCGTGCGCTCGAAGGGTCGAAGTCGCGCCTGATCGGACCCAACTGCCCCGGCGTATTGACTCCGGACCAATGCAAGATCGGGATCATGCCAGGCAACATCTTTAAGCACGGTTCGGTCGGTATCGTGTCGCGCTCGGGCACGCTCACCTATGAAGCGGTCATGCAGACCACCGACGCTGGTCTCGGTCAAACCACGGCCGTTGGCATAGGCGGTGACCCGGTCAAAGGCACCGAGTTCATCGACATGCTCGATCTGTTTCTCTCGGACCCGGAAACCAAGTCGATCATCATGATCGGTGAAATCGGCGGTTCGGCTGAGGAAGAAGCCGCAGAGTTTCTGAAGCTCGAAGCCAAAAAGGGGCGGTCAAAGCCGATGGCGGGATTCATCGCCGGAGCATCGGCGCCACCCGGACGGCGTATGGGTCACGCCGGCGCGATCATCTCGGGCGGCAAGGGCAAGGCCGAAGATAAGATCGAAGCCATGAAGTCGGCAGGCATCGCCATGGCTGACAGCCCGGCCTCGCTTGGGACGACTCTTGCCAAGGTCTTAAAGAAGAAGTGAGCGAAGACTATTTGTATGTAATTCCGACGACGATGCAGTTGTCAGGCAACTGCAAAAA
>JANLXZ010000464.1:0-4338 GCA_031365375.1 Hyphomicrobiaceae bacterium
GACCGGACCGGTTGAGATGCTGGTCAAGGCGTAGACCTCGCCTTTGTCATCTTGGGCAAATGCCAACATGTAAGGAGCCGCCGTCATACCTTCGACTGTTGCCTTTTCCATGGCCCACTTCCCATCGGCTCCTTTGGTGCCGACAAAAATCTGCCCATCCATGGCAGCGAACGATTTTGACCAATCTCCGAAGATGTATTTGCCAGCCCAAGCCGCATTGGCACCGCGATAGACGTAGCCGCCGGTGATGGAGATGCCCATGCAGTCTTTTGGGATTGCAGTGCAGTTATTGTAGACCATGATCGGATCGGTCAAGCCGGCCTTGTCGCAAGAGGCTGGATGCGCATCCGGCTTCGTGTAGTCAAAGCACTTGTCGGCTTCCATCCTGCGCCAACCCATGTTCGCGCCGGCAGGGACGATATTGATTTCTTCGAACGAGTTTTGGCCGACGTCGCCGCAGAACAGCTGTTTGTCGCCGCCCATATCAAAAGAACAGCGCCAAGAATTACGCATACCCGTGGCCCAGATTTGCGCCTTCGCGTCACCTTTGCCGACGAATGGGTTGTCGGTTGCCATGAAGTCAGGCTTGTCGACATCGAATCGCAGGATCTTGCCGTGCAATGACGTCATGTCCTGGCCGTTCCCGGTCAGCACATTATGGCCGATACCCCAGTCGTTGGCGTAACCGCCATCGCCAGTCGAGACATAGAGTTTCCCATCAGGACCAAATCCGATCCAATGGCCGTTGTGATTGAATTGCGGCCAATCAAGTTCATTGACCACGCGTTCGACACCGGCTTCCGCTTTGTTTGGATCGCCTTTGGAAACCTGAAACTCAGAAACGACGTTGGTGTGCGACCACCAGAGCTTCTTATCCAACGCGTTCCCGCGCAATGGCGCGGAATAAGCCACGTAGAATTTACCATTATCTTTGTAGTTTGGATGGAATGCAATTCCGAGGAGCCCGCGTTCATCAAAGAAGTGCTTCAGCACAATGATTTTTGGCTGCAGATCCAAGAACGGCTCCGGCAGCAGACGCCCCTTCGCATCGATAATGCGCACGACGCCCGGTTGCTCGATAACCGCCCGGCGGCCGGTTCCATCTGGGATCGTTACCATCGCCAATGGATGCGTTAGTCCTGTCGCAACTTCCTCGAGTTTGACTTTGATCTCGGCGGTTGCTGGTGCAGCGGTCGTCAGCACCGTAGCCACGGCAAGTCCTAGACACTTCAATACGAGTTGTCTCATCCTCTTACTCCTTGGGTTTCGCGTCGCGTCTTTTTTTTAGCGGTGACGGAAGTTATTTTTTTGTTTTTGTCAGGTCAAAAAATGCGTTTCCTAAATGTTATCTAGCCTCCTGTTTTGCGCAATGTCCAGGTAGTCAAACTGCTTTTCGTAAGATTCATTTTTAGCAAATGTATCTTACGTCCCACTTACCCACTTCTGCAGCATGATGGTAACAACAAAACAAAGCAGCGCCGTGTATACGGCGGTGATATGTCCAGTGCCGGCGAGAAAGATCGCATCGACGAGTGCTATGCCCGCGATCAGGCTTATCACTGCTCGCGGCACATCTCCCGCTTTACGTCGCGCGAGGAAATACAATGCTAATCCGATCCAGGCCATTAGCCCAAAAAATAAAAGCGGCAGGACGCCGCCAGTTGGCCGGCCAAATAACGCCAGCGCGTAAATCAAGGGAGCCGAAAGGAAAACGAGCGGCCACAGCCGTTCGAGCCGGTCGAAGGCCTCTTGCTTGGCAACGTAGGTGAGGCCAATCAGATAACTCAGACCAACTAGCGCAGCCGTCAGGAGCGTTTGCGTGAGGCTTGCTGCGACGACGAAACCAGCGGTTACGTAGGCCAACACGCGGCACAGTCCCATGAAGAATGGGCTCAATAAGTTGCCCTTGTGATGCCAGTCGTAGAAAACGATCGCCGCGCTCAATGCCAGTGCCGCGATGGTTGCCATACCCCGCGCCGAAGGTGGGGTTGCCTGCGTCCATTCAGCAAAAGTTATAATCACAACACCGCCGAGCAGCATAAAAATGCCGGCTGCAAATACTGTGTCGGCAGAAATCTGGCCAGACGGGATGGGACGGGCCGGTCGTTCCTTCGCGTCGATCCCGCGGTCGAACGCGTCGTTCAAATACATGCCGGCAACGTAAAGGAAGGAGAGGCCGATCGCCGCGAGGAGAGTTGCGATTGATATGGGCTCGCCGCCCGCCAGAGCAACGCCCGCTAGGGTGTTGGTCCATACGGTCGGCAGGTTCGATACTCGGCCCAGCTGGATTGCGACCGGAATTGTCATTGCGCGAGCTGACCCTGTACCCACTTCAACTCACGCGCGATTGCCGTCGCAACATCGACCTGCCGCAATGCGGGCGGTAAAACATCGAACGTGTATGTCTCGACCTCAAGATGCCGGCTGATCGGTGAGGCTGTGTGCAGGGCCAGGATTTGCTTCAAAACGTCCTGCGTCGTGGCGAGCATCGGCAGTGTTTCCATAAACACTGGTACGTGACAGTGCACGCGCCATTCCGAGCCCGTTGCGCGCTCAAGTTCCGCGAATGCAGGAGCCAAATCGAGATAGCGTCGCAGCTGACCAGCGCTGGTGCGTTCGACAACCTGATGCAGATAAACGCCTTCGTCGAACGGCTGCAATTGCGCTTTTGTCTCCGGCCCGACCACCGGTACTTTGAGCGCCGCGGACAACTGCAGCTTCGGTATATCGAGACCGGCCGCGCGAACGAGGGAGAGGCTGTGTTTCACCTCCTCGAACTCGACGGCCGCGTGGCAGACGTCGAGGCAAAGCCCCAGATGTCGACGAAGTGCTGCTTCAGCGGCTGAGATCGAAAGACCCGTGATGCCAGCGAAGCGAGCGACACCGGCGCGCCCGAAAATGTGATCGTTAAAAAAACTAACAGCCTCCGCTGTGGTTTCGAGAAAGCACATTGGTTCGGGTTCGAGAGCAAGAGCGATCACTCGGCCTGTGCGTTCACGCACTTCGACCAGATGCGCCGCATGCTGCAATAAGTGTTCGACGATTTCCGCAATCGCGCCGGCTTCGGATCCAATCGGCCGGAAGGTGCCCGGCACCGTGCTTATACTGCCATCGAGATCCAAGTCCTTGGGCATCAGCGCAACAAGGAGATCGGCGAGTTGGTTGCTATAAGCAAGCCGCTCGGGAGTTCGCCAATCGGGCTGATAGACTTGCTCCTTCACGCGTACGCCATGGAATGGTCCATAGGGAAAACCATTGATGGTGAAGACGTAAAGCCCGTGACTGTCGAGAAACTCGCGGAACTTCTCGGTTTCAGCACGGTCCGCTAGTGCGTGAGCGGCAATTGCCGACAACCGCAACCCAACGCCCATTGCCTGTCGCGGGGCAACCCGTTGCTTCACCTCGGGTAAGTGGAGCTTCAGAGCGGCGAACGTGTCGGGCCAGGTTTCACCCCGATGAATGTTGGTGCAGTACGTGAGATGGGCGCCGTTTGCGCCGTCATCGAGTTTCATGTTTGCCGGCTCCGCGCCTTTAGCCAAGCAATCGATTCCATTATCATGCCCTCGTTCATGTCATGTACTTCGACGCCACGGCCGATGTCCGCGAGCAGCGTGATCGTCAGTTCGCCGCCGAGGTGTTCTTGGAATTCGCGCAGGCCAGCCAGAATCGCATTCGTCCCGTCGACGACGCGGGTCTCCAGGGCCGGATGCCAAAGCCGGAAGCCGAGCAGTTCGAGCATTGCTGCGACGCGATCTTCGGTGCCTGCTGCTAGTAGTCCGGCTGTCACCGAATACCGCGTGTCGAGGGCGATACCGATAGCGACCGCTTCGCCGTGACGAACGTGATTGCGGGTCAGCGACTCGAGCTTGTGTGCCGACCAATGGCCGAAGTCGAGGGGCCGCGCGCTCCCCATCTCGAAGGGATCGCCGCCGCGCCCGATCTGATGCATGTGGAGTTCCGCACACCGCCGGATCATGTGGGCCATGGCGGCACGATCGAAGATCGACAGTGCACTCAGATTGCTTTCGAGCCAGTAGAAAAAGCCCGCATCGCGGATTAATGCGACTTTCACGGCTTCAGCCATGCCGGCAATTTTTTCGCGCTCCGGCAGATGAGCGAGAAGGGCGAGATCATTCAAGACTGCAAACGGGGGAGCAAAGGTGCCGACGAAATTCTTGGCGCCTTTCAGATTGACGCCGTTCTTAACGCCAACACCCGAGTCGTTTTGTGACAACACGGTTGTAGGCAAACGGATTAATATGATGCCCCGGTGGCTCGTGGCATCAACCAGGGCGGCCGCCGCCAAAACCGCGCCACCACCCACGACAAATATAAACG
>JANLXZ010000469.1:0-9774 GCA_031365375.1 Hyphomicrobiaceae bacterium
GCGTAGGTCGCCTGGCGTTCCGGCCCGAGCGTCGGCAGGATGATCGCCATCACATCGTCGTAGACCGCGAGCATGCGCAACAGCGTTGCGTCGAACATCCCCGACTTGTAGCACTCGGTCGCGGAGAAGAACTCGTATTGAAATCCGAACTGGTCGAGAAACGCCCGCAGCCGAGCGTTGTTGTGGGCAGCGAAACTCGGATATTCGTTCGAGAACGGATCCGGCACGCTGGTCAACGGCATATCGAGGTAGGCTTTCAACATGTCCTTGTTGGGCACGTTGTCGGGCACCTTTCGCAAGCCGTCCATGTCGTCGGAGAAGCAAATCAGCCGCGTCTTTATGCGCCCGCCGGTCATGACTTCGAAAGCGTGACGCACCATTGTCGTGCGCGAGACCTCGCCGAACGTGCCGATATGCGGCAGGCCGGATGGTCCATAGCCGGTTTCGAAGATAACTTCCTTGGATGTGGCACCCATCCGCTCCAGCCGTTGTAACAGCCGGCGCGCCTCTTCGAACGGCCAAGCTTTCGACATTGCCGCCGCGGCAACGAAATCCGGATTGCAAACTGTGGGCGAGGTGGTTGCGGCGGACATGATGATATGCGCTCAATTGGTGCATTGCGGGAGGCACCCGTGTAGCGGCTTATTGCACCCACTGAAAGGGCCTGCTGCCCGACAATCAACGAGCGAGGTCCATTCGTGCCGCAAGCCTGCCTTCTGGCGATCATCGCCGGCTATGCCGATACGATCGGCTACATGAGCTATGAGGCGTTCGCCGGCTTGATGACGGGCAATACGATCTTTCTCGGCATCGAGCTTGCCACCGGTAAATATTCGGCGGCGGTATTCCACGTCGGTATCATCCTGATGTTTTTGGGCGGCGTCGTGATTTCCCGCGTAATGCTCCGGCACGATGCACCGGCATGGCAAGCGCTGACGCTGGCGAGCTTGGTCCTCGCGATCTGCGGATTTGCCCCGCTTACTGTCGCCGCGCTATTGCTGGCGTTGGCTATGGGGATGCAGAATTCGGCGGCCAATCGCTTCAACGGCGTCGCCCTCAACACCGTATTCGTTACTGGCAATCTGCAGAAGCTCGGCGAGGGTTTGGTCGCTTGGGCTTGGCCGCACGAAGGCGCTCAGCGCTCGTCAGACGGCGTCGCGATCTTCGCCTACGTTTGGATTTCCTATGCTTGTGGCGCCGGATTCGGAGCCGTGGCGCACGCTTGGCTCACCTACCCCTTGCTGATACCGGCGGCGATCCTGCCTTTCATCATGCTGGATCGCTGGCGCATAGCCCCGGCAGCCAAGGTGTGATCGAGGTGTGCCACATCGCCCACACTTGCTCAAAAACCGTTCGGTCGTCCCATTTCGATACACCCCTTCATGTTAGTTTAACGGTTGAAATTGCATCGTAACGGTCGCGCGCAAGTGCGCCCGATACGCCTGCCCACATGGAGATTTGAGACATGCGCGTTGTTGGACTTATCGCCGTTTCGCTCGTCGCCCTCGGCCTTTCCACAGCAGGTGTTTGCGCTGGCGGACCATCACGCGGCTACGTTTACGGACATTCCGGCGAGGGCATCGTCACCGCCGAAAGCCGCTTTGGTCACGGCGTCGTGTCCGGCCCGGTGCGTATCGCCCGCGCTGGAAGTCGCGAAGTACGGCTGCCCGGCGGCACCTGGATCTCATGCAGCCGCAGTTGTGCCGAAACTCTGCGCGTCGAGAGCGTCGATTTCTGGGAGAACAAGGGCGCCGGCAACCACAACCGCATCGACAACGAATGCGGGATCTTCGGCTGCTTGGGGCGCGGGTATCGGTTTTGAGGGGTGAGCGAAATTACTCCAGCGCGCGGGTTATGATCGGACGATGAAAGGCCGATCACAGTTTCTAAGGATCACTCGCACGCTTCTTGGACCGACAGATTAATTCCGTACGACGGCAAAGTTCCAAGCCCGTTGAACGTTGACGCCCACCATGCAAACTCGACTTTCCCGTCCGTGAGAGGAACCCACGTCGAATAGCCAGAGCGTGTCCCCTCGTTGGCCACGTTTGTCGCCGTCTGTCCCCCGTAGTTGCAAGTAAGCGTGGTGGTTTGGTCCCCGATCGCTCGAAACGCGACGTGTAGATCCGCTGGGGAAAACAGGGTTGGGGCGCCTTGACCAACATTTGTTATGAGGATGACACCGGATAAAAACACGGCCTTTGCGCTGCGGGGAACCGCACCACCCGAACGTTCGGTGATATCGATTTGGTGCCATTGCTCCGGAGGCATCCCAAGACCATTGAAAGAATTGACAAAGATTTCGCCCAACCATTCTCGAGGGCGCTGAGAAACAAGCCGACGCGAACACTCGACCATTTTCTTCGAATTCGATGGCGGAAGCACCCAGGTTCCAGCAGCGGGCAATTCTACTTTCGGGCAACTGCTGGGATCCCAAGGGGTAGCTGCGTCTAACGGCAACGGGACCAGCAATGCAACGAAGACAATGGCGAGCCCGAATTGAATGCTATTGAGAACAGCTACTGATCGTTGAAGTGCAAAAATGATCTTTGACGGCATGTAAATCCTTTGAACTCATGAACCTCCTGCGGTCTTCGTTGTCGCAGGCGACCCCGCTACGCGGAGCCGGCCGCCTGCCTACCCCCTACTCCCATTCTCCAAGCGCGCTTCCACCATTGCCGCAACGAACGCGCGGCAGCTTTGGCCAATGGCGCCGCCGTGGCGGACTGCGATTGCGTTGACCGTCGAGATATATCCGTCGTCCAGCGTCGATCGGCCATCGCCGATGCGGGCGGAGAATGCCGACACGCATGCGCCGGCGATCCCCATAGCGTCGAGTGCAGGCAATCGCGAGACCCCGGCATCGTCGATGCCGCGATCGGCATCGTTTACGACAACGGCGAACACTGGATACTTCACCGGTGTTTCGGGATTTCCGCCGAGCAAGCCGCCATGTGATGCCGACACGGCGATGTGGCCAATGTCGTCGGGCGTCACCAGGGAGATCGAATCGAGCACGATCACGCGCACGCCCGCCCGGCCAAGCTCCGGCCGCTCGACGCGCACTTCCAATTCGGGCGCGGGTTTCGAGGTGGGTACCTTCGCTGCCTTTGACATGATCGCCAATGCTTCGGCACAGCTCATGCCGGCCGCGACACCGAGCTGAACCGCCGGCTCGTTCACGAATGATAGCCGGCCATGTTCGTAACTATGCTGACCTTGTCCGATGCGCGCGGAGCGATGCCACAGGCAGGCAGCGGGTATGCCGTGGTCCGCCAGCAATCCGAGCCCGGCGATGCCAGCGAACTCGCGGCCAATACCGGCGTCGTTAAGGATCACGGCGCCAGCCCGCATGGTGGCTGCGTACCAGCCGGCATAACGCCCGCCGTGCGACGCCGCCACAACCGCGGCGCCCGCGTGCTCCGCCTTCATGTGGGTCACGCTGTCGAGAATGAATGACTTGCCGCTCACTCGCCGCGCCTTGGTCCGCTGACCGATTTGCCACCACCCGCTTTGCCAGCGCGCTTGGCGGCGCACTTGGGGGGACAGCGGTCCATACACATCGCGAACCTGCGTGCTGCGCCGCCAGCTTTTGTGGCACAGATGTTATTACAGCGAGCTTGGCAACCCTGTGCGTCTGCGGCCTGCGTGAACGGAAAATTCATCCCCGCAATGGTTAAAGCGACAGCACCCGATACGACCAGAACACCACGATGAAGCATGACGCATACACTCCCTTTTGAGCCGGAAGCTTGACCCTCCCAGACAAATGCTGCCCCCATCCTTTTGTCAACTGCCCAGTGGATGGCAGCCACCACTCCGGCGGGGCAAACGTCCCTTGATTTTCGATCCGATGCCCTCGAAAGTCGGAGCCAACTTCCCTCAGGAGATGTCATGGCATCAAAGTCCAAGCCGTCCGCGGCCGGCGATAACTTGAAGCGGCTCATCGAGTTGTATCGAACTATGGTGCGCATCCGTGCCTTCGAGGAAGCAGCACTTAACGGCCACAAGGCCGGGGAGATTCCAGGGCCTCTTCATGTGTCGATTGGCCAAGAGGGCGTGGCGGCCGGCGTTTGCGCCAACCTGCGCAAGGACGATCGCCTCACATCCAATCATCGCGGCCACGGCCATGCCATTGCCAAGGGCGCCGGCCCCGCGCGCATGATGCTCGAGTTGTACGGACGCGAAGGCGGCTACTGCGGCGGCAAGGGCGGCTCGATGCACATTGCCGATTTCTCGGTCGGCATGCTCGGAGCCAATGGCGTCGTCTCCGGTGGGATCCCGATCGCGGTCGGCGCTGCGCAAGGCCTCAAGATGTTGAAATCCGATGCGCTTGCCGTCTGCATGTTCGGTGATGGCGCGATCAACCGTGGACCGTTCCTCGAAGGGCTGAACTGGGCGGCACTCTACAAGCTGCCTGTGCTGTTCGTTTGCGAGGACAATGGCGTTGCAGCATTCACCGCGACCGCAAGTGTCACGGCCGGACCGGGCGTGATCGATCGCGCCTTGTCGCTCGGCGTGCCCGGCATGTCGGTCGATGGTAACGACGTCATCGCCGTCGACGACGCAACAGGCAAGCTCGTAGCGAAAATCCGCGCTGGTTCCGGGCCGCAAATTCTACACGCAAAGACCTATCGATGGACCGGCCATACCTCGACTGACATTGCCGCATGGCGCGACCCAAAAGAGGTCGAGGCAGGCAAGGCGCGATGCCCAATTGCCCGCCTCGAAAAAATTCTAGGTGATCGCGGCGTCGAAGCCCGGGACTTCGCGATTATTGCCACGCAAGCGCAATCAGAGATGGATGAGGCGCGCACAGCTTCGAAGGCTGCTCCCTGGCCGAAACCTGAGACCGCCTACGCCGACGTTCAAGATGTGGGAGCCGTCGCATGCCCGAAGTGACCGGCAAAGAAGTAACGTTGATCGAAGCCGGCCGCTTGGCCGCTCTGCAGGAGATGCGCCGCGATCCGACAGTTTGGGTGCTCGGCGAAGACGTCGCGCGCGGCGGCTTGTGGGGACAATACAGGGGATTCCTCGAGGAGTTCGGAGCGGAGCGCGTCGTCTCAACGCCGATTTCGGAATCGACGATCATGGGGGCGGGCCTTGGCGCGGCGCTCGTTGGCACGCGGCCGATCATCGAGATGCGCATCTTCGATTTCGTAATGTGCGCGATGGACGAGTTGGTCAACCAGATTGCCAAGGTGCGCTATATGTTTGGCGGCCAGGCGAAACCCGCAGTTGTTGTGCGGATGCCGCACGGCATGTGGCGCAATTCAGCGGCCCAGCACAGTCAAATGCTGGAAGCGTGGTTCGTCCACCTGCCTGGCGTGATCGTGGTTGCGCCGTCGTGCGCCGAGGATGAGGCCGGCTTGCTGGTGTCGGCAATTCGCTCCGACGATCCGGTGCTGTTCTTCGATCCAAAGGATCTTTGGCAGGCGACAGGCACGGTTGCCGACCAAATCGAACCGATCGCGTTCGGTAAAGCGCGGCAATTGTCAAAGGGGGATGCGGTAACGGTCGTCACCTGGTCGGCGATGGTGCCAAAGGTGGTCGAGGCGGTCGATCAGTTGGTCAAGGATGGTATCGCCGTCGACGCCTACGATCTGCGGACTTTGTGGCCGTGGGACGAGGACGCCATTGCGGCATCGGTCAAGCGGACCGGTAAATTGCTGGTCGTCCACGAGGCCGTCGAAGTCGGTGGATTTGGCGCCGAGATCGTGGCGCGTATTGTAGACCGGCTGGGGCCATCCAATATCAAGGCTGCGAAACGGCTAGGTGCACCTCGTTTACCTATCCCGTTCTCGCCACCACTGGAAACGCAAGTGCGTGTGACATCCGACAAGATCGTCAAGATGGTCAAAGGAATGGTGGGGTAGCTACATGCCAATCGTCGAGCCGGCGCCATGGCGCCACCAATATTTCGCTCATGTGGCTTGCCCTGACGATGTGTATGTGCCCACCGATGATCCGGAAGCCTGGGATTGGCACCCAAAGCATCGCTGGGTATTCGATAAACTACAGCTCGCGTTGAGTCAGGATCTTGACGCGGGCCCGCACGGGCTGATGCCGAAACGTTTTCCCGTCTTCTCGAAGCCGATCTTCAATTTCGGCGGATTGGGCGCTGGCAGCCGTATCCTCGCGACAGCAGCCGAATATCGAGAACACAGCACGCCTGGTCATATGTGGATGCCATTTCTCGACGGCGCGCACATCTCGACCGATATGGCGGTTGTCGACGGTCGTGTCGACTGGATCAGGCATGCGACGGGTAAGCCGACCGGCGAGGGCACGTTCGATTATTGGACAGTCCATGCCGCCGCAATGCCCGCTCTGGAAGCACAATTGCGGGCATGGGTTTCAGGCAAACTGCCTGGCTATACCGGCATGTTGAACGCCGAGACCATCGGCGGCACGATTATCGATGCACATTTGCGTTTTGCCGATCAGTGGCCGGATCTATATGGCGCTGGTTGGGTCGAGGCCCTGGTCAATCTTTATCGGGATCGCGCTTGGACATTTGCCGAACCCGATCGTCGCGATGGCTATTCGCTCGCTCTCTTCTTGCCGCACGGGCGCCCTTACCGGCATCCACCGGCCGAGGTCGTCGCCGCAGCGAGCGCACTGCCAAACGTATCCAGTGTGCAAATTACTTTCCACGAAGACCGCCCGCCGGAAACGCACGCTATGCCGCCGGGCGGCTTCCGCGTCGCCCTCGTCAACGCCTGGGATCTGGAAGCAGGCCAAGCCGCGCGTGACTATTTGCGAGTCTGGTACGAGAGGGATGGCGGTCGCAGCACGCGGTCGTTACATAGGCCCATCAACTCGCAAAAACACGACGGACATCATGGAAGTTAGAGACTGCAACGGCGCCAGGCTCACCGAAGGCTGCTCGGTGACGCTTATCAAGGATCTCAAGGTCAAGGGCTCGTCGGTCACGCTCAAGCGCGGCACGCTGTTCAAAAGCGTGCACCTGACCGACAACGAAGAAGAGATCGAGTGCCGCTCCGACAAGGTCAAAGGCCTAGTCTTGAAGACCGAGTTCGTGAAAAAGGTTTGAGGCTATACTGCCCCACTCCCCTCAGTGCGCCAACGCCTTGACGATGCTCTCGGTCATTTTCTTGGCGTCGCCGAGCAGCATCATCGTGTTGTCTTTGTAAAACAGCGGATTGTCGACGCCGGCATAGCCCGACGCCAACGAGCGCTTGTTGAACATCACGGTGCCGGCCTTCCACACCTGCAGTACCGGCATGCCGTAAATCGGAGAGGTCTTATCTTCCTCGGCGGCCGGGTTGGTCACGTCGTTGGCGCCGATCACGAAGGCGATGTCGGCCTGCTGGAACTCGCTGTTGATATCCTCGAGCTCGAACACTTCATCGTACGGCACGTTGGCTTCGGCCAACAGCACATTCATGTGGCCCGGCATGCGGCCGGCCACGGGGTGGATCGCGTACTTCACTTCGACGCCGGCCTTCTTCAAGACTTCGCCCATTTCGCGCAAGGCGTGCTGCGCTTGCGCGACGGCCATGCCGTAGCCCGGCACGATGATCACCTTCTGAGCGTTCTTGAGCAGGTAGGCCGCGTCTTCAGCCGAGCCGAGCTTGACCGGCCTCTGCTCGCCAGCATCGCCAACCGCTGCTGCGACTTCGCCACCGAAACCGCCAGCAATCACCGAGATGAAGGACCGGTTCATCGCCTTGCACATGATGTAGGACAGGATCGCACCCGACGAGCCGACGAGGGCGCCGGTGATGATCAACGCGACGTTACCAAGCGTAAAGCCGATGCCGGCCGCAGCCCAGCCTGAGTAGGAGTTCAGCATCGACACCACGACCGGCATGTCGGCGCCACCGATTGGGATGATGAGAAGTCCACCAAACGCCAATGCCACCAGGACGATCAGCCAAAACAGGAATTGCGATTCCGATTGGCAAAACCAGTAGATCAGGAGAACCAGTAAAACGCCCAAGCCAAGGTTGATCACGTGCCGCATGGGCAGCATGATCGGCTTGCCTGGCATCCGTCCGGAAAGCTTGGCGAAGGCGATGACGGAACCGGTGAACGTGATGGCGCCGATGGCAGCACCTAGCGCCATTTCAACAAGGCTTGAGACCTTGATCGAGCCGCCTTCGAGAATGCCGAACGCTTCCGGTGCGTTGAGTGCAGCGGCCGCGACAAATACCGCTGCCAAGCCGACGAGCGAATGAAATGCCGCGACCATCTCCGGCATCATAGTCATCGGAATATTGCGAGCCGCGTACGCGCCGACGCCGCCGCCCAAGCCCATGCCGGCGATGATCAAGAACCACGTCAGAACGCTGTCGCCGGCGGCCAGGTTGCCAAGCGTGGTGACCACGGCGATCGTCATGCCGATCATGCCGTACATGTTGCCGGCCCGCGAGCTTTCCGGGCTCGACAATCCGCGCAAGGACATGATGAACAGCACGCCCGAGACGAGGTAGAGGATGGCGGTCAGATTAGCGGACATGATCGTGGCGCTCCGGGCGGGCAAACGAGAAAACGGCGAACAGCGCTATACTGCTACGCTTTGCTCTACTTGACCGGCTTCTCTTTTTTCTTGTACATCGCGAGCATGCGTTGGGTGACGAGGAAGCCGCCAAAAATGTTGACGGACGCCATCACCAGCGCCAGAAATCCGAAGAACTTCGATATTCCTGAACCCCAGCCGATCAGCTGCACGCCAACCGCCAACAATGCGCCGACTACGATCACTGAAGAAATCGCGTTGGTCACCGCCATCAGCGGCGTGTGCAGTGCGGGCGTGACGCTCCACACCACGAAGTAGCCGACGAAGATCGCGATCACGAACACCATCAGCTGGTAAATCGCTGGCGACACGTCGGCGCCGCCCGAGGCTTGGGCGAACCCAGATGAGGCCGCGAGCGCCAGAAGTGCTAGAGCCGGTTTCCAAAGCATTCCCATCATGCACCTTCCTTCGGCATCAAGTTCGGATGCACAACCTTGCCGCCCTTGGCGACGAGCGTGCCCTTGATCAGTTCATCGTCCCAGTTGATCGCCAAAACCTTTTCCTGCTTGTCGAACATCGTCTCGAGGAAGGTCAGAAGGTTTTTCGAATAAAGGCTCGACGCGTTGACCGGCACTGTCCCGGCTAGATTGAGCGGACCAGAAATACGAACGCCGTTGTGCTCGACGACTTTGCCCGGCTCGGTCAGCTCGCAGTTGCCTCCACGCTCGGCGGCAAGATCCATCACGATTGCGCCCGGTTTCATGCTCTCGACCATGGCGCGGGTGAGTAACTTGGGAGCGGGGCGGCCGGGGATCAGCGCGGTCGTGATGACCACGTCCTGCGTCTTGATGTGGTTGGCGACCAACTCGGCTTGCTTGGCCTGATATTCGGGGCTCATCGGCTTGGCGTAACCGGCAGCCGTCTGCGCCTGCTTGAACTCGTCGTCCTCGACCGCGATGAACTTGGCGCCGAGCGATGCCACTTGCTCCTTGGTCGCTGGCCGAACGTCGGTTGCCGTCACCACCGCCCCTAAGCGACGTGCGGTCGCAATCGCCTGCAACCCGGCGACACCCACACCCATGATGAACATGCGGGCGGCGGGCACCGTGCCGGCCGCCGTCATCATCATCGGCACCGCCTGCTCGAACATCGAAGCTGCATCGACCACGGCCTTGTAGCCGGCGAGGTTGGCCTGGCTCGACAGCACGTCCATCGACTGCGCCCGCGAAATGCGTGGCATGAATTCCATCGCGAACAAGTTGGCACCCGTTGCCGCCAGCGCGTCGAGG
>JANLXZ010000480.1:0-15198 GCA_031365375.1 Hyphomicrobiaceae bacterium
CGCAAGTAGCTTTGCCGCCGCCGGTTCCGAGCGCGCCAATCGGGCCAGTAGATAATCCACTTCTACGCGCGACGTTGGCGACAGCGAGCCGCTAGGCTTGCGTTGCGCATCCGATGCGATGATGCCCCGTCGCTTCAGCACATATTTACGCACAGCTAACCCCGCACCGGGCTGCTGCTCATACCGCACCAGCGGCAGATGCGCGTCGAACAGGTTGTGGGCTTCGTCGCGCTTCTCTTCGGACATCAGGCGACAGACGCCAACGAGCATTTCCGGAAAGGCGTAGCCAGTCATTGCGCCATCGGCACCCCGGGTCATCTCGAAATCGAGGAATAAGCCGCCGTTCCCGGTGAGGATTGAAATGCGGCGCATCCGGCCATCGGCTTGCGCTTTGCGAACGGCGCTGATCTTCTCCAGGCCGGGCCAATCCTCGTGCTTCAGCATCACGCACGACGCATGCGCCGCGACGATGCGTTCGATCACCGTCGTGGCCATGACGACGCCGGTCGCAAGCGGATAATCTTGAATGACGAACGGTACATCGGAACCGATGGCGCTTACTGCATCGGCGTAGTAGTTGACGATCTGATCGTCGGTTCTGGCCGAAGCTGGCGGAGCGATCATCACCCCGGCCGCTCCCGACTGCATGCTACTTTGAGCGAGCGCGCGCATGGCAGCGAAGCCCGGCGCCGATATGCCGACGATCACGGGCAGTTCGCGCGCGCGGGTGACGACCTGTTTGACGAAGTTCTGCGCCTCTGCTGCATCGAGCTTCGGGGCTTCGCCCATCATGCCGAGCACCGTGATGCCGGCGACGCCCGATGCTTTGTAAAAGTCGATCAGGCGATCGGTGCTGGCCGTGTCGATGCGGCCGTCGTCGTGAAACGGCGTAGCTGAAATGATGTAGACGCCTTTGGCGGTAGTCGTGAGCATGGAGTTGCCCTCAATGTGCTCGTTGATCTCGTAGCAGTTTAGGCAACTCGCCGCTTAGTCCGGCGGCTTCCGTGACGAAGGCTTGTTTTGCCCTGGGGAGGCGATCGAGTAAGCCCAATCCTACTTCGCGGGCGGACCGCATCAACGCCCAATCATTCGAGAAGAACCGGTTTAGTCCACTGAATGTTGCGGTTGAAACGGTTGCGTCGAACCGGCGCCAGCGTTCATAGCGGGCAAGTGCATCGGAATTTCCCAGGTCCAGGCCGACGTGAGCCGCATCGGACACGCACTCGACAAGGGCCGCCACATCGCGAAGTCCGAGATTCAGGCCCTGGCCGGCAATTGGGTGGACGCCGTGCGCCGCGTCACCGACAAGGGCGACGTGCGGTGCGACGTAGTTGCGGGCAAGATGTGTTTCGAGCGGCCAAGACTTACGTGGTCCGTCGAGTGTGACCGCGCCGAGGCGGCCTGCAACGCGCCGATCGACTTCGTCGAGGAACGCCTCGTCGCCGAGGGCGAGGATTCGTTCCGCAGCGTTTGCTTTTTCACTCCAGGTCACGCAACTGCGGTAGCCGCCCTTCAATGGCAGCATGGCGAACGGCCCCCCAGGCAGGAAGTGCTGAATGGCTCGATTGTGATGATTGATTTCGTGCGCAATCGTAGTGACGATGCCGATCTGGCCGTGGTCCCATTGCACGGTTTTTATGCCCGCTGCTTCACGTACGGCCGAGCGGCGGCCATCGGCGGCGACGACCAGTTGCGCGGAAAGCTCGGTACCATCGTCGAGTGTCACGCGTGCCGACGCTGCGTCGACCGTCAAATGCGTGACCGCCGTCGATCGCACGATGCGGATTGCGGGCGTACCAGCCACCGCTTGTTCCAGAACCGTCGTCAATCGTGCGTTCGGTACGATCCAAGATGCCTGACTACCGTCGCTCGCCCTGTTGTCGTAGGTCAGCAGTCGCCGGCGGACACCGGATTGAAGGCTCGAGTCGGTCAATTCGATCTCGGCAACCGGCACGGCTGTGTCTTCCAGGTGCCGCCAGACGTCAAGCGTGCGCAACAAGTTTCGAGATCCTGCGGAAATTGCCGACGCGCGTGGATCGCGATCGTCAATCGCGCCGGTAGGCTTAGCGCCTCGGTCCACAATAACGATGCTTACTTCGGAGCCGAATTCATGTGCGAACGCTAATGCCAGCGTCATGCCGACAAAACTGCCGCCCGCAATCAAGATGTCAGACGAATTAGCCCGCATGGGCCTTCCTCTCGCTTTGCGTCGCGCGCTGCGCTTGACAGGCCGGGAGCACTACCTTCCCTTTACGGCAACAGCGACCCCACCTCTACCATGACCGTAACGGATGCCGGAATGCCAACCAAAAAACAGAAAGCCGCACAATCGCAGCATCAAGCGCTCGATGAACTGGTGACAATCCTCAATTTGGAGGCGTTGGAGCAGAACCTGTATCGCGGTCAGACGCAAAAGCAGGGCTGGAAGAGGGTCTATGGCGGGTTGGTGCTCGCGCAATCGCTGGTCGCCGCTGGTCGGACGGTCGAGCCGGATCGTCGCGCCCACTCGATGCACGGCTATTTCCTACTCGGCGGCGAGCCGGGAACGCCGATCATGTACGATGTCGAGCGCGTGCGCGATGGTTCGAGCTTCAATACGCGCCGTGTCAAGGCGATCCAGCACGGACGACCGATTTTCGTCCTCAGCGTTTCGTTTCAAAAGGTTGAGCAAGGTTTTGAGCATCAAACTGAAATGCCCGATGTGCCATCGCCGGAAGACTTACTCAACGAGAAACAACTGGAGGAACGCTATGCTGCCGAGTTGCCGTCAAATCTTCGGAGTTACTTGCGGCGAGAGCGGCCATTCGAGATGCGGCCAGTCGACTTCAGTCGATATCTGACAAGGGCAAAGGCACCGCCCCGGCAATGCGTTTGGATGCGGGCGACCGGTCCGCTACCTGGCGATCAAAGCCTGCACAATTGCCTGCTGGCCTATGCTTCCGATTTCACGCTTTTGGATACGGCACTGATCGCGCATGGCAAGCTGTTGTTCGACACGGATATACAGCTCGCCAGTATCGATCACGCGATGTGGCTGCATGCGCCGTTCCGCGCAGACGACTGGCTCCTCTACTCGCAAGAAAGCACGTTTGCCGGCGGTGCACGGGGGTTCTGCCGCGGCAGTATTTACACGCGTAGTGGCGTGCTGGTGGCGTCGGTGACGCAAGAAGGTCTGATGCGGCAGCGCGACACGGCGTTCGTGGTGATATAATGGGCAGAGCGCACGTTTATTAGGCGATTTATGCTGTGTTCGCGGTCTGAAATATGGGCAATTCCTGACTATTGTGCAAATAAACGCTGAAAATCAGATGGTTAAGTTTTCGTAAATGCGTTGGCACGACTCTTGTGTTGCGTCCACAGGTGAAAATCCGCACCAACAACTTGGAAACTTGGGGGACCAGCAATGAAATTGGTGACTGCGATCATCAAGCCTTTCAAGCTCGAGGAGGTGCGCTCCGCACTGACTGATCTGGGCTTTCAGGGCATGACCGTCACGGAGGTGAAGGGCTACGGGCGCCAGAAGGGGCATACTGAGATTTATCGTGGCGCTGAGTACGCGGTGAGCTTCCTGCCGAAAATCAAAATCGAGGTGGTCGTTGCATCCAGCGACGCCGACAAGGCTGTCGAAGCTATTACACGGACCGCGAAGACCGGTCAGATCGGTGACGGGAAAATCTTCGTTTCGACCATCGAGCATACGGTTCGAATTCGCACCGGTGAAGCCGATGAGAACGCACTCTGAGGGGCGCTTCCACTCGAACGTGCGAATGCAAATCAAAGACAAAAAGAGGGAACTATTCTCATGACGCTCGACGTGACGCGGCAAGGCTCGATTACTCGGGGGACGGGTATCGGTCTAGCAGCATTTCTAGGTACAATTGCCGTCATGGCACTGCCGGTATTGGCCGCCGACCCTGTGCCGAATAAAGGCGACACGGCATGGATGCTTATCGCATCGGCTCTAGTGCTGCTGATGACAGTGCCAGGTTTGGCCCTCTTTTACGGTGGGTTGGTCCGCACCAAGAACATGCTGTCGATGTTGATGCAAGTGTTTGCCATCGTATGCGTGGTGGCGATCCTGTGGGTGCTGTATGGCTATAGTCTTGCCTTCAGTAGCGGCACGTCGTTCAACGCCTTCATTGGTGGATTTTCAAAAGCGTTTCTCAATATCGCTCCCGAAAAGAAGACGATTCTCGATGCGACCACCGCGACATTTTCTAATGGTGTCGTAATTCCTGAACTCGTTTACGTCGCCTTCCAGCTCACCTTCGCCTGTATCACGCCGGCGCTGATCGTCGGCGCATTCGCTGAGCGCATGAAGTTCTCGGCGTTGCTATTATTCACCCTACTTTGGGTTACGCTGATCTACTGTCCGATGGCACATATGGTTTGGTATTGGGCGGGGCCGGACGCGCTGGGAGACGCTGCCAAGAACGTTGTCGGTGCGACCGGAGATGCGAAGAGGGTCGCCGACGTAGCGCTTGCGGCGGCCACCGCCGACGCCGGGTATATCTTCCAGCTCGGCGCAATTGATTTCGCCGGTGGTACTGTTGTCCATATCAACGCCGGCATCGCCGGTTTCGTCGGCGCACTCATGATCGGCAAGCGCGTCGGTTATGGCCGCGAAGCCATGCCACCACATTCGCTTACCTTCACGATGGTCGGTGCAGCCCTGCTTTGGGTCGGCTGGTTCGGGTTCAATGCCGGTTCTGCACTCGAAGCCAACGCGACGGCTGCGCTGGCGATGATCAATACGTTCGTCGCAACCGCTGCGGCCGGTTTGGCTTGGATGTTTGCCGAGTGGGCGATCAAAGGTAAACCGTCGTTACTTGGCCTCGTGTCGGGCGCGGTGGCAGGACTTGTCGCGGTTACCCCCGCATCGGGGTACGCCGGACCAATGGGCGCAATTGTCCTCGGATTGGTGGTCGGCGTTGCATGCTTCGTCTTCTGCACCAGCGTCAAGAACGCATTCGGTTACGACGACAGCCTCGATGTGTTCGGTGTACATTGCATCGGTGGCATCATCGGCGCGATTGCGACGGGCATTCTGGTCAGTCCGAAACTCGGAGGTACCGGCATCACCGACTATGTCGTGAAGCCGGGAGAGGGTGTCGTGGCGGATTACGTCATGGCGACCCAGGTATGGGCTCAGGTCAAGGCTGTCGTGATTACGATCCTCTGGTCGGGCATCGGCTCGGCAATCCTTTACAAACTCGTCGATGTTGTCATTGGTTTGCGTCCCTCGACCGATCAGGAGCGCGAAGGTTTGGATGTGACCGCACACGGCGAGCGCGCCTATAATTATTGACCCGATTTTTCTTTGAAAGACAGCACTGACTGTCCCGGGCGAGCCTATCGCCCGGGATTTTGCATTTAAGAGCTAGGCAAAAATTTTGAGGTTTACGTTCGGACTCGCTCGTGCAAGCACTTGGCGCAAATCGCGTTCGCTCAACGCGACGCATCCCTCCGTTGGCAAATAGCCCGGACGCGCAATGTGAATAAAGATTGCGCTTCCTGCGCCTTGCACGCGTGGCAACCGATTATGACTGATCACAACGACGAGATTGTATAATGGGTCGTCCCGCCACATCCGTTCGGCGCTGGCCGCGTAGGGATAATGAACCTTGCGGTTGTAGTTTCGGTCGCAGGGGGTATCGCACCATCCGCTGTCCGGTTTGAGAGCGTGGACGGGCAATGCCGTGCGCGGGCGGGATGTACGGTCCGCTCGGTAGAAAACTTCCACAAAACGCCATGTTCCAATTGGCGTAGCACCGTCGCCTTCGCGTTTTCGGGTCCGTCGACCGGCGCGGCCAAGGGCACATTTGAGGCTAAGAGCATCTAAGGTGACAACACCGTTAGCGCTGTGAGCCGATCTCCCTCGCACGGAAATAGTCTTCGAAAAACACATTCTCGATGCTTCCAGATTCTGTCGATGAGCTATCGTAGGTATCGAGCGGGCTTCCAGCGCACCTGCCGATGATGCTACTGTTTGCGTGTTAAACCGATTGTTATCTTGGAGATTGCCGTATGAGCAATGCACGGCAGATTCTCATTGTCGACGATGACGAGGATCTTCGCGACTCACTGCGCGATCAATTGGCGCTGTATGACGAATTCCAGATCACGACGGCGGCGAGCGCTGCTCAAGGGCTGGAGGCAGCGCGAACTGGCCATCTGGATTTGGTGTTGTTCGATGTCGGTTTGCCAGACATGGACGGTCGCGAGGCGGTCAAGCAGTTGCGTCGCAATGGTTTCAAAGCACCGATTTTGATGTTGACTGGCAACAACACCGACGCCGACCAGATTCTGGGACTTGATGCCGGCGCCAACGACTACATTGCCAAGCCGTTCAAGTTCGCCGTGCTGTTGGCTCGTATTCGCGCGCAGTTGCGACAACACGAGCAAAGTGAGGATGCGGTCTTCGCCATCGGGCACTACACGTTTAAACCGGCAGCGAAACTCCTGTTGGACGAGAAGGGCGCCAAAGTTCGGTTGACCGAGAAGGAAACTTCAATTCTTAAATACCTGTACCGTGCGGGTGAGAAGGTCGTGTCGCGCGAAGTTTTGTTGCACGAAGTTTGGGGCTACAACGCCGGCGTGACCACGCATACCCTCGAAACACATATCTATCGTCTCCGCCAGAAGATCGAGAAAGATCCCTCGAGCGCTGAACTACTGGTAACCGAGACCGGTGGGTATAAGCTCGTGCCGTGATCGCTCGAGGCAGTACAGCCAATTGAGCTGTCGCATTCCACCAATGGAGACGATGCGTGAAAACCCACTATCGAGTTGTGGTCATCGGCGGCGGTGTTGTCGGCACCTCGGTACTTTATCATCTAACCAAGAAGGGCTGGCGCGACGTCGTGCTGCTCGAGCGCCTGGAGTTGACGTCGGGCTCGACATGGCACGCGGCCGGCGGCATGCATACGATCAATGGCGATCCGAATGTCGCCAAGTTGCAGCAATATTCGATCAATCTTTACAAAGAGATCGAGGAGATTTCGGGCCAGTCGGTCGGCCTTCACATGACGGAAGGCCTGATGCTGGCGGCCACCCGGGAGCGCTGGGAATGGTTGAAAAGTATTCGCTCCAAGGGCCGTTACATGGGGATGGAGCTTGAACTCGTCTCCATGGACGAGGCTGCGCGATTACTTCCGCTGATCGACAAGACCCAGTTCGTGGGCGCGCTTTACGATCCAATCCAGGGCCACGTCGATCCTTATGGCACGACACACGCCTACGCCGGTTCAGCGAAAAAAGGCGGTGCAGAGGTTTATACGCAAACGTGCGTCATCGAAACCGAACAGCGCGTCGACGGTAGCTGGGATGTCGTCACCGACAAGGGGACGATCCACGCCGAGCATATTGTCAATGCGGGCGGGCTGTGGGCGCGCGAAGTCGGCCGCATGGTCGGCATCGAATTGCCGGTACTTGCCATGGAGCATCAATATCTGATCACGGAGGATATGCCTGAAGTCGAAGCGATCAACGCGGCGACCGGCAAGGAAGTTTTTCACGCCGTCGATTTCGATGGCGAAATTTACATGCGTCAAGAGCGCAAAGGCATGCTGCTCGGCACCTACGAGAAACATGGGGTTCCCTGGAGCCCGAAGGACACCCCGTGGGATTTCGGACCGACTTTGCTGCCCGACGATATGGAACGGATGGCGGATAACTTGGAAGTCGGCTTCAGGCATTTTCCCGCGTTCCAGAAAGCCGGCATCAAGAAGATCATCAATGGTCCCTTTACATTTGCCCCGGACGGTAATCCCCTGGTGGGTCCGATCCGCGGGCTCAAAAACTATTGGGTCGCGTGTGGTGTCATGGCCGGCTTTAGCCAAGGCGGAGGCGTCGGTCTCGCTTTGTCGAACTGGATGGTCGACGGCGATCCGGACATGGATGTTTGGGCAATGGACGTTGCCCGCTTCGGCGATTGGGCGACGCGGGCCTACACCAACGCCAAGGTGCGCGAAAACTACGGTCGCCGCTTTCGCGTCCGGTTCCCTAACGAGGAGCTCCCTGCGGCGCGGCCGTTCCGTACCACGCCGATGTATAACAAGTGGCTCGAATTAGGCGCCATCATGGGCGACAATTGGAGCGTGGAAGCACCGCTTTGGTTTGCGCCTCCAGGTGTCAAGGATGAGTTCTCGTTCCATCGCTCGACGGATTTTGAACACGTGAAAGAAGAGTGCGCAGCCGTGCGCACTGGTGTTGGGATCACTGAAACGTCGACCTTTGCAAAGTATGAGGTTGCGGGCGCCAATGCGGAAAGCTGGCTCTCTCATGTCCTTGCCAACAAGATGCCGAAGGAGGGCCGTCTCACACTGTCGCCGATGCTCAACGAGGCTGGCAAACTGATTGGCGATTTTACTGTAGCGAAGGCGGGACCGGAACGCTTCTTCGTCTTCGGTTCGGGCGCGGCGGAAAAATATCATATGCGCTGGTTCGAGCAGCATTTGCCGGCTGACGGTCGCGTCGAAATCAACGCGCTCGGTACTGCACTCGCGGGGCTCTCGATCGCTGGGCCAAAATCACGCGATCTTTTGGCAAAGCTCACCGATGAAGACGTGACGGCCAAGGCGTTCCGCTTCATGGACTTCCGGCCCAATATGACAATCGGCATGGTGCCAGCGATGGTCGGGCGGATTTCGTTCACGGGGGATCTTGGTTTCGAGATGTGGATCAAGCCGGAGTATCAAATCGCTCTGTTCGATGCGCTGTGGACTGCCGGCCAGGAGTTCGGCATCCGTCCGTTCGGCTCTCGCGCGCTGCTTTCGCTGGCACGCGAGAAAAACTTCGGTACCTGGTCTCGTGAATTCAGACCAATTTACGGACCGTTCGAAGCGGACCTCGGCCGATTTGTCGATCTCTCAAAGAATGATTTCATCGGCCGTGCTGGCGCTGCATTGGAAAAAAGCAATGGTCCGAAACGCCAACGCGTTTCGTTCTTGGTGGACGCCGAGAATGCGGATGCCATCGGTGATGAAGCGGTGTGGAAGGATGGCGAGGTCGTGGGTTGGATCACGTCCGGCGGCTATTGCCATCATGCTGGCCAATCCCTTGCCATAGGCTACGTGCCGGCCGAGACGCTAAACGCGGGTTCGCCTGCCAAGTGGGAAATCGAAATTCTTGGCGAGCGACGAAGTGCCAAACTTCAGCGAGAGCCGTTGTTCGATCCAAAAGCCGAGCGAATGCGGGGGTAATCGATCGAAGTTCCTTAAAGTTTTCAACACGATGTCCCTGCGGTTCAGCCGGGCACTGGCGTCTTAGGGCCGAATCGGTCGAATTTGCACTTCTGAAATGTACTGCGTCGTTTTCCGTCCCTGCGTGGCAGCGCCACGTACGAGATCCAAGGGAGATCCCGACGCCATGGCCATCGATGCACTCGTCACGCCGTTGTTGAGAATTGCACTATTTCAAGGACTGCGGCCCCTGCAAATCACAGAGATCGCACGGCGCGCCGAGCGGATCATGTTTCGCCCCGGCGATACGATTGTTGAAGCCAGTGCCGACGGCGACGCTGCCTTCGTGTTGGTATCAGGCGTTGCTGAACGGATCAAAGGCCCCGATATGGGCCCACAACCGGAAGCGATCGTGGTCGGATCGTTGATCGGCGAGATGGCGATGCTTGTTGATACTGAGTACTCTTCGACGATCGTCGCGCAGACCGCGGTGCGGGCGCTCAAGATCACTCGGGCAAGCATGTACGATCAGATGAGCGAAGACGCTGGCTTGGCTGAACACTTGGTTGCCAAGATCGCAGCGCGCCTTCAGGTATTGGCTGTCGAACTTCGAGCGATCGATCGTCGTCTTGCCGGCGATGAAGAGCCGACGGCTCGTAACGTAATCTCGGCGGCCACCGCGTCTCGTACAATGGCTTTAGAGGCGGTGCGCCCCGGAGTTGAAACGCGACACTGAGCTGTGCGCGTCAGCAGATGAGCGGTGTGCGCTAGCAGATTTGTGTGTCGTACGAACCCCCGTAAAACGAATTGCGCCCAACTCCGGGGGGAGGAGTTGGGCGCTAGGCGCTGTGAAGCGCTGAAGCACTGGGAGGGATTCCAGTGCTACAGGTGCGTCATCGGCGAGACGGGGGGCACTGCCGATACAGGTTGACGCTACCTGCATAAGCTCATCTAAGCGCAAACTTTCAGATTACAATAGTGGGGTTTTAAGCAATTCACGAAAAGTTTACAATTGTTGCTCGACTTATCCACAAGTAAAGCTTGCGTGAGGCTGGCACACCACAAAAACACTGGTTAACGCGCCCAACGCTTAGCGCTGCTGCAGCCTGCCGATCGACACGCTTTTAATGTCGAACAGAGCCGCATCGACCTCGTCGGTTCGATTCACGTTAGTCAACTCGACTTTTGTATCAAGATTTTGGGCATCGGTCGTGACCCACTCCTTGAGCTCGAATGCAGGCTTGACTGAAAAGAAGAGCTTAATTTTGCCTGGTGCGTCGGGGCTTTTATCCATCACGGTTATGATCGCCAAATCCTCGGTTTCTTGAACGTCTAGGATCCGGGCGTCGCGCATCAAATCGACGTCCTTGCGCAAAAGCATGCGAAACGGCGTGTTATCGAGCTCATAACGGTCGTCGCCACCGCCGTCATTATCTTGAATGGCGAGTTGTTTGCCGTCCGAGATCACAAGCTGCTTGCTCGGCAAATTGTAGTCGAACCGGAAACGGCCAGGCCGCTTGACCGAAAGTTTGCCACGTAACCGCTTTGCATCAGGATTGGTTTGCTGGAAGACCGCTTTCAGGTTGGCCAGCCCATTGAAATAGTCAGTGACTTTTTTGATCGTTGCGACTTGGGCCGCGTCAAAAACCTTCGCCTCGGTGCCGCTGCCGGGCTGAACTTGCCCGGTCCAGGCTTGATTTGGCGTCGTCGCCGGGCTTGGGGTTGTCGGCGGCGCGGCTGGCTTTTTTACGTCTTGCGCCACAGTCGGCAACACGAGGCCCGCAGCAGAAACGAGAACCACGACCCCAAACAACGTCGACCGAATGCGCATTTTGCCCCCGAAGCATGACGAATAGAGCCAGCGAATCATCGCAGCCCGTTGCATGCCATCTCCCATTAATCAGGCGAGATGTGGGCGACAAGTGAGATCGATCGGGAATTGATCAAGCCGCGTTTGAGTCTCGATCATGGCCAGGGACGAGAACATCGCGTCTGGCGGCGGCCCCGGCCGGCGTAATGATGCCTTCGCGCTCCATGCGCTCGATGAGATCAGCGGCGCGATTGTAACCGATGCTGAGCCGACGCTGGATGTAACTCGTTGAGGCTTTGCGGTCACGCAGGACGATTGCAACGGCCTTTTCGTAAAGTTCATCGACGTTCGACGGCCGCGCGGCAGCCAGAGCTGCATCAGCCGGGGACGGACCGTCGGTGATGCCTTCCACGTAGCGCGGCTCGCCCTCGGTGCGAAGGGACATGACGATCGCCTCGATCTCTTCGTCCGAAACAAACGGACCGTGAATCCGCGTCAATTGGCCAGCGCCCGATGACAGGAGCATATCGCCTTGGCCGAGCAGTTGCTCGGCGCCCTGCTCGTTCAGGATCGTACGGCTGTCGATGCGCGATGCAACTTTGAAGCTGATACGCGTCGGAAAGTTCGCCTTGATTGTGCCCGTGATGATGTCGACGGAAGGCCGCTGCGTCGCCATGATCAGGTGAATGCCGGCCGCACGCGCCATCTGAGCGAGCCGTTGCACAGCGATCTCTATTTCCTTGCCGGCCGAAATCATCAAATCGGCGAACTCGTCGACCACGACGACGATGTAGGGCATTGCTTCGAGCTCTAACATGTCCTGCTGAAAGATCGGCTGCCCGGTGCGCTGATCAATCCCGGTCTGTACGGTGCGGGCGAGTTGCTCACCGCGCTTGGCTGAGTTGCGAACGCGATTGTTGAATACGTCGATGTTGCGGACGCCTAACTGCGACATCCGCTTGTAACGCTCTTCCATCTCGCCAACGACCCAGTTCAGCGCTTGCACGGCTTTATGTGGATCGGTAACGACGGGCGTCAGCAGGTGTGGAATGCCGTTATATACCGACAGCTCCAGCATCTTCGGGTCGATCATAAGAAAGCGGCACTCTTCCGGCGAAAGCTTGTAGATGAGCGACAAGATCATCGCGTTGACGCCGACCGATTTGCCGGAGCCGGTGGTGCCCGCCACCAATAGATGCGGCATTCGCGCCAGATCGGTCACGACAGGTTCACCGCTGATGGTGCGGCCGAGCGCCAATGGCAACGTCGCCTCGCCCACTTTGAACGTGTCGGATTCGAGAATTTCTCGCAGGAAAACCGTGTCGCGCCGGACGTTGGGCAACTCGATACCGATGACGTTGCGGCCGGGCACGATCGCAACACGCACGGCCGTCGCACTCATCGAGCGCGCAATGTCATCGGCCAGAGCGACGACGCGGGACGCCTTGGTTCCCCGTGCCGGTTCAAGTTCATACAGCGTAACGACGGGACCTGGTTTGATATCCTTGACTTCGCCTTTGACGCCGAAGTCGGCCAATACGTCTTCGAGTAGACGCGCCGTGCCGCGCAGAACCGCGGCGGTGAAATCTTGCGACGGCTTTGCATGTGACGGGCGCTTCAGAAGATTGAGGCTCGGTCGTTTGTAGGCGTGCTGGGATCGCCTATTCCAAAGCCCACCAAGCAAGCCCCCCGCGCGACGCGGTTCGCCACCCTCGTGCGCGATTCCGTTTGGGGCAAAACGCTCGGCGATTTCGCGGCTCACTTCATCGGTGAGGGTGTCGAACGTTGGACCACGATGGATCGCGGCGCGTTGGGCATCAGCGTTACCGTGGACCAACGTGTGATCGTTCACCGCAACGATGCGGCTGTCGCCGCGTTCTGGTGCGATTCCGAATTCGTTGAATGCAGCCTCGGCGAAGGCTTGCTGCTCGCGCGGACCCGCTGAATCAAATCGTGCGGCCGGCACATATTCCTGACGCGCCATCCCCGAGTAAGATTCAGTGCCGGCACGTAGGCTATTTCGCAATGCAAGACGGCTTGCGATGACCGGGATCCAAGTGCGCCAGCTCCGCGTATGATTGAACCGCCGGCGGGAAGGATCGGCTTGCATCAGATAGGCGAGATCGCGACCGCTGAGACCAAGGCTGTGGATCAGGGCCGCAAAGCCAGCGCCCGCAAATACCAGCCCGGCGGCTAAACCACCCCGCTCCGGATTGATCAGTGCGAAAACGGTTTGAACAAGTTTGAAAAGAGCGTCGCCCAGGATGCCGCCAAAGCCGTGATGCAGCGGCCAGATGGTGAGTGTCGGTAGCGCCGAACAAGCGCCCGCCAGCAATAGAATTGCGACGGGAAAGAAGCAGAGTTTTGCGCGGAAGTCGGGTACGTGGCGAGCCACAATCAGCTCGAGACCCCAGATCGCGGGCGGTAGCAGAACGAATATCGCCCCGATCCCCAGCGTCTGCAGCAATAAATCCGACAGAACTGCGCCACCGGGTCCAAGCAGATTGCGTGTCGTGCCACCCGTCGCGTGGGTCAGGCTTGGATCAGCAACCGACCAGGTCAGCAGACTGATCCAACCCACGGCCGTGACCGAGCAAAGCAAAACGCCCACGAAGCGGGCCGAGGCGCCGAGGATTCTATCCTCCAGCGTCTCCGGCAACAGCCGTTGTGGGTCAATAGCTCTGCTCTCGAAGCCCATGTGGAACGACGCACATCCTACGCGACAACATTGACGATCCGCTGCAGCGCCTCCCTGATCACAGCCGGAGGATGCACGAGCGCCACACGAATGTGGTTTTCGCTGGGATTGACCCCGTTGCGATCCGGCCGGGCCAGGTAGGAGCCCGGCACCACTTTCACACCACAGCGTTGCCAAAGGGTTACCGTTGCGTCGACGCTGTTCCCAAGATGACCCATATCCAACCAGAGGAAAAAGCCACCGGCTGGCCGTTTATAGCCGAATTTCCCCTTCAACAGCTCGTCGCAGATGTCGAATTTTGCCCGGTAGGCCTGCCGAATGACAGAAACGTGCTGCTCCTCGGCCCAAACCGCCGCCGACGCATGCTGGATGATGCCGGGCATCTGCGGCGCGGTCAGATTACGAACCTCCGCCATCGCCTCCAGGAAATCACCGTCGCCCGCCGCAAACCCAGACCGCAGACCCGGCAAGTTGGATCGCTTCGACAGCGAGTTGAAAACAACGAGATTGCGGAACCGCTCCGGTGTACGGGCGCCGACGTCGAGTGCGCCCGTGGGCGGCGTGTCGCCCGTGTAAATCTCGGAATAACATTCGTCGAAAAACAGCATGAAGTCATAGCGCCGGGCGAGTTCCAGCGCGCGTGTCAGATACGCCCGGCTAGCGACGGCGCCTTGCGGGTTGGCCGGCGAACACAGGTAAAACGCGACCGTGCGTTCCATCAGCTCGACGTCGTCCGCGACCTCGTCGAGGTCGGGCATGTGGCCGGTGGCGTCGGTCGCATTGAGGAAAATGGCTTCGGAATTAGCGCCGTACGCCGCGCCCACATAGGCTTGATAGAACGGGTTTGGCATCAGCACGGCCGGCCGTCCCTTCACCTGTTTGCGACCGGCGGCCACAAGCATGGCGAAGAAAAGTCCCTCGCGCGAGCCGTTCAGCGGATGAACCTCGCGGGTGTAATCGATGCCGGGCTTTAGGCCATAGCGGCGGTCGATCCATGCGGCGATCGTCTTGCGCAGATCATCCGAGCCGCGAATTTTCGGGTAGGTGCCAAGCGTGTCCTTCGCTTCCGCGATACGATCGACCACGAACGCGGGCATGACCTCCTTGGGATCACCCGCTGTCATCTCGATAACGTTGGCATGCCCCGGCGGGATGTCGGCCAGCAACCGGTGGAGCCGCGTGAATGGCGACAGCACCGCGCCCTTGGCCAATGCCTCAAGTCCCATCAATTCGCTCATGGCTAATCTCGTTGATTGGTGGCGTGAACAGCAAGCACTGGCCTTAACGCCTGCGCGCCGATCACTCAAGTCGAAGAGAAGACGTTAAGGCGTGACAGGGCTGATGTCCGGCCGATCCAGAAGAACGCTCAGATCTTTAACGTGGTCAGCGGTCTTCGGAATCCCCGCTTTCCTGAGATCGTCGAGATACTGATCAAGTGTAAGCGGCGGTTTCGAATAATGCTTCAAATCGACCTCGACCGCCCTGAACAACGCTTCTTGCGTCAAGCC
>JANLXZ010000095.1:0-2937 GCA_031365375.1 Hyphomicrobiaceae bacterium
CTGGAATGCAGCGTCTGACAACGACAAAGCGATGACACCGGCCGCAAATATGCCGAGCTTGATCCCGAACACGACGGGCAACCCGTAATAAACCCAAAGTAGCAAGACTAGCAGCGGAATTGCCCGAAACACCTCAACGTAGATTCGATTGATCCACCGCAGCGCCTTCGCCTTGGAGATCGCCATGAAAGCAAGCACTGCCCCTGCGACAACGCTGATCGCTATCGATGTGCCGGCAATGCTCAGTGTTGCCCAAAAGCCGTCGACTAGGAAGCTCAGGTTCTTCCGTCCTCGGGCGTCGAACGGCGAGACGACGTGCCACCCCCAGGTGTAGCTGCCGGACGAACACCCGCCGAGGCCGACAGCCACGAATCCCGACAGACTCAGGGCTCCGAGCTTGGAACTCGCTATTTGGCGCATCATTACCCCGCAATGCCGTTTGCCCCCCGAATGCAAGCGGCACGCTACAGGATCAGAGGGCGGCGTCAAAGTGAGGTTGAAGCAGTCGATGAACGTCTGCGGACAACGCACGCCGGCTAGGTCCTCCAACCTTCTGCCGAACGACCGGCACACATCGCTCGTCCTCTCGCCGTCTAGAAACGAACACGCTCGTTATTGGTGCACCGCAGGAACTGCCCGTTCGCCTGCAGCGCGGTGTCGGGTTCGACTAGGATCATGAAGCGCGGGCAGGGACCGAAGCGCGTGTCGCGATAGCACGGCTTCCAATGGCGATAACGAGCGCGGCGCCGATCAGAATTGCCGCGACCGCGAACGTGACCCGCATACTGGAACCAACGGCATCTGGATGCGCTGTCGTGATGTCGGTCGTCGCCGATGCGAAAGCGAACACAGCGCCCATGGCGGATGCACCGGTGATGAGCCCGAGATTACGCGTCAGGGTGAGCAGGCCGGAAATGACGCCGCGCTGGTCCGGGTGGACATCTGTCATGACGGCAGTGTTGTTCGCCGTTTGGAAAAGCGCATAACCAACTGTGACGACAACGAGCGATGCGATGTAGGCGGAGAGCGACGCCGGCAGAACGGATAGAAGGAGCGACCCGGTCGCTATTGCGATGAGCCCGACGATGGTCGCGCAATGCGGGCCAAATCGGTTTGCGATCCAGCCAGCGGGCATCCCCGTCAGCGCGACGGCAAGTGGACCAACCGACAAGACGATTCCAACAAGCACCGCGTCGAGCGCGAGCGCCCGAGACAGATAGAACGGCCCGACCACCAGCGTTGCCATCAGGACCTTCGACACGAGCACATTCATCGCGAAGCTCGCGCTCAGGGCCGGATCGCGGAACATTGCCAAGCGGATCAAGGGCGATGGTGCTCTGGCCTGGGCGCGCACGAAGAGGCCAACACCTAAGGCAGCGGCCGCCAGCAGAGCAATGTTGAGTACACCGAAGTTACCGCGCCCGATCGTCATGGCGAGTGCATAAGCCGCGAGCGTCAGAGCAAGCAGTATGGTGCCCAGAGTGTCGAACCTTGCCCGCTCGGTCTTCGCCCCCTGGCGATCAACGGGCAAGTAGCGATACGTGAGAACAAAGGTCAGGATACCCAGTGGTAGATTGACGAGAAAGATGGCGCGCCAACCCAGGATGGCGATGAGAACGCCCCCGAGCGATGGACCGAGAGCGGTGCCGATCGCGGACATTGTTCCAAGCAGCCCCATGGCGGTCCCGATTTTTTCCTTTCGAATAGTCTCACTGACAAACGCCAAGGTGAGGGCCATCATGACAGCGGCTCCCAAACCCTGCGCCGCCCGGGCAGCAATGAGCTGCCAGAGGGTTGGTGCGACGCCGCACAGCACCGAGGCCACCGTGAAAACGAAGATTCCGACGAGGAGCAGCCGTCGTCGGCCGGTGATGTCACCGAGGCGTCCGACGCTGACGATCAGGGTGGTTATGGCAAGGAGATAAGCTAGCACGATCCACTGGACGTCTTGAAAAGAGGCATTGAACGCCTCCGCCATCGCCGGCAGGCCGACATTGGCGATGCTGGTGCCTAGGGAGGACAGCAGCATGGCGAGCGAAAGGCTGGCGAGCACCAATCGAGCCGACGGTGCGAGTTCAGTATGTTCACCATCTTCTCCGTCTCGATTCGCAATAATTACCATCCCTATGAACTCCGGTTTCCGACGACTCCAAAAACAGAGCCTTCGAAACCGTAATCCATCATCTGGGATGGCGATATGCGCACCAATTGCACTTTATACGTGCGTCTGACGCCACATTAGAAAAAACCGTGCTATGGTCGATGCATGCCGACACCCGATCTCAATTTGCTTGTCACGTTGGATGTGCTGCTCGCAGAAGGCAGCGTTGCACGGGCCGCCCGACGGTTGCGGCTCAGTCCATCGGCGATGAGCCGAGCGCTGGCGCGATTGCGTGAAACGACGGGCGATCCGCTGTTAGTGAGGGCAGGACGCGGACTGGTTCCCACACCCCGAGCGCTCGAACTTCGCGAGCGCGTCAGTCAGCTTGTGCAAGGCGGACAAGCTGTTCTGCGCCCTGTCGAGACGCTCAATCTCAAGCGGCTCGCTCGAACATTCACGCTTCGGACGACCGAAGGCTTTGTAGAGAACTTCGGACCGGACCTCATAGCCCGCATCGGAGAGGAAGCCCCCGGCGTGCGGCTGTTCTTCGTGCAGAAGCCAAACAAAGACAGCGCGCCGCTTCGTGAAGGGGCTGTCGATCTCGAAACTGGTGTTGTGGAAGAGGCGACCGCACCAGAGCTGCGTGCGCAGGCCTTGTTCCGAGATCAATACATCGGCGTCGTGCGAAGCGGGCACGCTCTGAGTAGTGGCAAGATCACTCGTTCTCGCTTTGCCAGCGGCAGGCACATCTACGTCTCGCGGCATGGAGTCGATATCGGACCGTTTGTTGAAGCCTTGAAGGCGTTCGCGTTGGATCGGGTGATCGCCACGATAGT
>JANLXZ010000025.1:0-5853 GCA_031365375.1 Hyphomicrobiaceae bacterium
GTGTTTTTCCGGGAGGTTGCGCGACCGTGTAGATTTTTGGGGTTGTTGTTGCGTGGGGGTGTGGTTGGCTTCTCAATTTTGTTGGTCGGCTTGAGCTTTTTCGCGAGAGCCGACACTTTTCGGAGTTCCTTTAGGGGAGCCGACGCATTTGAGCACCGCCCGTGAAATGTCGGCTCTCGCAGACGCTCTAGCCGACCTACGATCGAACGTTCAATCCCTGCTCCCCCGTGCTGAGTATCGTCGTTCGCGCAATTTCGAAGGCGTAGCGATCTATCGCAAATGACAGCACAGAGGGGCTTGGCCGTGGGGCGGTGACAGTTACCGATCCTAAAAATATTTACGCCCCCCGCGTTGCGTTCCACCGTAGGTTCTCCCACACTAATCCCCCGCCCTTACGCCGCGCCTCTTGGCACCGCCCTCGCAACCCGTTATGGCTGCGGGCGTGAGAAGACATGCCGCAGTCTCACCTCTGGCGTTTCGCGCCGGGGGCTGACACAACTGCGGCGTTGGCGTTGGATCCATGCCAACGTCGTTTTTCAAGTTACCGGGCGGGCGAACATGCCGAAGCAATTGATCATCGACGGTCGCGCCATCGAGGTCGAAGACGGATTGACGCTGATCCAGGCGTGCGAGCAAGCGGGAGTCGACGTGCCCCGCTTCTGCTATCACGAGCGCCTGTCGATCGCGGGCAACTGCCGCATGTGCCTGATCGAAGTGCAGGGTGTGCCGAAGCCGGTTGCCTCCTGTGCCATGGGTGTCAACGACTTGATGGCCAATAAGGATGGCAGCCCGAAAATCATCAGCACGTTGACGCCGATGGTCAAAAAGGCGCGGGAAGGGGTGATGGAGTTCCTGCTCCTCAATCACCCATTGGATTGCCCGATCTGCGACCAAGGCGGCGAGTGCGATCTGCAAGACCAGGCGATGGCGTTCGGGGTCGGCGGCTCACGCTTTGCCGAGAATAAGCGCGCGGTCGAGGACAAGAACCTCGGGCCTCTAATTAAGACCGCGATGACGCGCTGCATCCAGTGCACCCGCTGCGTCCGCTTCATGACCGAGGTCGCCGGCGTCGAAGAATTGGGCGCCATCGGCCGTGGCGAAGACATGGAGATCACGACTTATCTCGAGAAAGGCATGCTCTCGGAGATGAGCGCCAACGTGGTTGATCTGTGCCCGGTCGGCGCGCTCAATCACCGGCCGTGGTCGAACAAGATCCGGCCCTGGGAGCTAACCAAGACCGAGTCGATCGACGTGATGGACGCGGTTGGCTCGGCGATCCGCGTCGACACGCGCGGGCGCGAGGTGATGCGGGTGCTGCCGCGCAACAACGACGCCGTCAACGAAGAGTGGATTTCCGACAAGACCCGCCACGTCGCCGACGGCTTGCGCACGCAGCGGCTCGATCAGCCCTATGTCCGTATAAACGGCAAGCTGCAGCCGGCAACCTGGGCCGAGGCATTTGCCGCAATTGCAGCGAAATTGAAGGCAACGTCACCCGCCAAAGTCGGGGCGATTGCCGGCGATCTAGCCGGTGCCGAAGAGATGTTCGCGCTGAAGGACTTGCTGACGCGATTAGGTGTCGGTAACCTCGATTGCCGGCAAGATGGCGCCAAGCTGGACCCGTCGCTGGGCCGCGCTTCCTACCTTTTCAATGGCACGATCGAAGGCATCGAGCAGGCCGACGCGATCATGCTGATCGGCTGTAATCCGCGGCTTGAAGCAGCCGTCCTCAATACCCGAATTCGCAAGCGTTGGCGCCAGGGCAATTTGTTGCTCGGTGTCATCGGCGAAAAGGCCGACCTTGGATACACGTATACCTACCTGGGCGCTGGGCCCGAAAGCTTCGCCAAGTTCGTCGATCATGCGCCGGCGAAAAAAGAGCGGCCGATGTTCATCGTCGGGCCGGGTGCCTATGCGCGGCCCGATGGCGTTGCCATTATGGCGATGGTGGCTAAGGCAGCAGCCTCGGTCGGCGTCGTGAAAGACGGCTGGAACGGTCTGTGCGTGTTGCACACGGCGGCTTCCCGGGTTGCCGGTCTCGATCTCGGGTTCGTGCCCGCGTCAGGCGGACGCGATGTGGCCGGCATGCTGAAATCCGACATGGATGTGGTGTACCTGCTCGGCGCCGACGAAGTGACAGTGCCGGCTGGTCCGTTCGTGATCTACCAGGGTACGCACGGCGATCGGGGTGCCCATCGCGCCGACGTTATTTTGCCCGCTGCGGCCTACACTGAAAAAAGCGCGACGTTCGTCAATATGGAGGGCCGCGCTCAAGTGACGGAGAAGGCAGCTTTCCCGCCGGGCGATGCCAAGGAGGACTGGACCATCCTGCGCGCGTTGTCGGAGGTTTGCGGCCAGACGTTGCCCTATGACAATCTGAAGGCGCTGCGCGCGGCAGTGTATAAGGCCGCACCGGCGCTTGCGCGCATTGGCATGCTGACACCGGCGCCGGCCGATGGCATAGCCGGCCTGGCTAGGCGCGACGGCAAGGCTGCTGGTGAACCGTTCCGCTCACCGATAACAGATTTCTATCTCACCAACCCGATCTCGCGGGCCTCCGCAATAATGGCTGAACTCTCGGCGCTGAAGGCAAATGCAAGTGCTAATGCCAGCGGCACCCGGGCCGCTGCGGAATAGGACAACACGATGTTTGACTCCGCCGAAGCCTTTTTCTGGGACTACGCTCTGCCCGTGCTCAAGATCGCGGGTCTGAGCGCGTTGTTGATGACAATTCTGCTGGTGATCATTGCCTTCCTGCTGTTATTTGATCGCAAGGTGTGGGCGGCAGTGCAGTTGCGCAAAGGCCCGAACGTCGTCGGCCCGTTCGGCTTGTTCCAGTCGTTCGCCGACCTGCTGAAATTCGTGCTGAAGGAGCCGTTGATCCCGGCTGGCGCCGACAAGGGCGTATTCCTGTTGGCCCCGCTTGCAACCGCGATGTTCGCGCTCGCCGCCTGGGCCGTCATCCCGGTCAACGAGAACTGGATGGGCAAGTGGGTGATGTCCGATCTGAACGTCGGCATGCTTTATGTGTTGGCGATCTCGTCGCTGGGCGTCTACGGCATCATCATGGGCGGCTGGGCGTCGAACTCAAAATACCCGTTCATGGGCGCGCTGCGGTCGGCGGCGCAAATGGTTTCATACGAGGTCTCGATCGGCTTCGTGATTATCTGCGTGCTGCTGTGTGTCGGCTCGCTCAATCTAACCGACGTCGTCAATGCGCAGAAGTTCGGCATCGGCACGCGCATCGGTTTGCCATCGACGATGCTCGACTGGTACTGGCTGCCGCTGTTTCCGATGTTCGTCGTTTTCTTCATTTCCGCGCTGGCCGAGACCAACCGCCCGCCGTTCGATCTGCCGGAGGCAGAATCCGAGCTCGTCGCCGGCTTCATGGTCGAGTATTCGTCGACGCCGTATCTGCTGTTCATGCTCGGCGAGTACGTCGCCATCGTCACCATGTGCGCGATGACCACGCTGTTGTTCCTCGGCGGTTGGCTGCCGCCGGTCGATGCGGTTCCGTTCACGCTGGTGCCGGGGGTGATCTGGTTCCTGATCAAGGTAACGTTCGTGTTCTTCATGTTCGCGATGGTGAAGGCGATCGTGCCGCGCTACCGCTATGATCAGCTGATGCGCCTCGGCTGGAAAGTCTTCCTGCCCCTGTCGCTCGCCATGGTCGTTTTGACCGCGAGTTACCTGCATTTCGTGAGGTATGCGACATGAGCACGATGGTTCGTGGCATCAAATCGCTGTTCCTCGCCGAGTTCGTCGGCGCGTTTATCTTGGCGATGAAGTATTTCTTCTCGCCTAAGAAGACGCTGAACTATCCGTTTGAGAAGGGTCCACTGTCGCCCCGCTTCCGGGGTGAGCATGCTTTGCGCCGGTATCCGAACGGCGAAGAGCGTTGCATCGCGTGCAAGTTGTGCGAGGCGATCTGCCCGGCGCAGGCAATCACCATCGAGGCCGGTCCACGCCGCAACGATGGCACGCGGCGCACCACCAAGTACGATATCGACATGACGAAGTGCATCTATTGCGGGTTGTGCCAAGAGGCGTGCCCCGTCGATGCGATTGTCGAGGGCCCGAATTTCGAATTCGCGACAGAGACCCGTGAGGAGCTATTCTACGACAAGGACCGGTTGCTCGGTAATGGCGACCGCTGGGAACGCGAGATCGCGAAGAACTTGGAGTTGGATGCGAGGTATCGGTGAAGCAGGTGTAGGCTGGGTTAGGCGCACCTTCGCGCCGTAACCCAACAACTTCGATTACCCGTGAAATGTTGAGTTATCCAAATGGGACTCCCAAGGGGTCGCGCGAAGGCGCTAACCCAACCTAAGATGTCGCGATCGTCGCCTTATTCTTTGGACCGTGGTTCTCGTGATGCCACCTCCTTAAAGCCGTCATCCCGGCGGAGGTCGGGACCTACGGCAAGCCTCAACCGGGCGGTGTCGCGGTGAGAAAGAGTTTGCGAGTCGCGGTGTCTCCTTGCCGCTATGAGCACCGAGTGAGTTGCCCCCTGTCGTGGGTCCCGGCCTGCGCCGGGATGACGGCTCGGGGTGGGTAGGCAGTGGAGCAAATATTCGGAGTGAATTGCCCTAGTCTGTTGACCCGGCCACAGTTTACCCGGACGACGATCTGGCGCCGGGATGACAACAAGGGTGGGTTTAAAAGTCTGAGGAAAGTTATCCACGCGCACGCTGACGGTGGTAGTTTTGGGTAGGCTGGCAGTATACCGCTTGGCACGCCACACGTTGTCATCCTCGGGCTTGTCCCGAGGACCCAAGGTGAGACTGGAGTTGGTGGTTGAAGTTAGTTGCGGGATTGGCCGGGCCTCCACTCGCCGTGACCGCGCCGATGGATGGGTCCTAGGGACAAGCCCTAGGATGACAAATGAGACGGTTGCGACAGTGAGATTCACTTCGGCGCGGCAGTTTAGGACGAGACGACGATGGCAGTGACGGCAGGTTTCTTTTACTTATTCGCGGTGCTGGCGGTGTTCTCCGCCGGCATGATGATCGTTGCCAAGAACCCCGTGCACGCGGTGCTGTTCCTGATCCTGACGTTCTTCAATGCGGCCGGCCTGTTCATCCTGCTTGGCGCCGAGTTTCTGGCGATGCTGCTCGTCATCGTCTACGTCGGCGCGGTGGCGGTGTTGTTTCTGTTCGTCGTGATGATGCTCGATGTCGATTTCGCCGAGCTGCGGGCGGGCTTCATCAAGAACGCACCGTTGGGCGCGTTGATCGGCGGCATTCTTGTCATCGAATTGATCATGGTGCTGGGCTTCCAGGTGATCAAGCCGAACGCGGCGTCGAACCTGGCGGTGCCGATCAAGGTTGGTGCGGGCGCCGTGTCGAACACCATGGCGATCGGCCAGGTGCTGTACACCAAGTACGTCTACTTGTTCCAAGGCGCGGGGCTCATCCTCTTGGTTGCGATGATCGGCGCCATCGTGCTGACGTTGCGCCACAAGACCGGCGTCAAGCGTCAGTCGATCTCGGCCCAAGTCGCGCGCGGTCCGGCCACCGCGATGTCGGTTGTGAAAGTGCCGAGCGGCGGGAGTGTCATCCCGGACAAGGTTGCGGCCAAGGTGCCCGAGCGGGTGGAGTGATGGAGTATTTGATGCGCGCGGTTCGCGCCTCGGCGCCGAAGCAAGCGAGATCCGTAGGTTGGGTTAGGGCGGCCCGGCTGCAGGAGACCGAGTTAGGTGGTGCGGCCGCACGTAACCCAACGTCGCGGGCACAGTTGGTGACGTGTTGGGTTACCCCGCCAGGGGGCTTCCAATTGGTCGCGCGCTCGAAGTCTCGCGCTAACCCAACCTACGAAAAGGCGGCCGTCCCCACCCTTCGATGGGTCCCGGGG
>JANLXZ010000176.1:0-4101 GCA_031365375.1 Hyphomicrobiaceae bacterium
TGACTTACGCACAGGAGCCTTCATAGCTTTCAAGCCCAACAGAAGTGAGCACAGTGGGGCGCGCCATCCTCCCGGCAGGTGATCGATCGAGGCATCAAGCCCGCGGATACTTCCCGCGAACGAGTGGCGCGGCTTCGGCAAGCCTTGCCTGATATTGTTTTGTTGCTCTGTCATGACTTTTCCTTTGGTCAAATAAATCCGATGGGTGGGCGTGCCAGGCGTGAGTCTTTCGGACGGATGTCTTCGGGCACCAGGTAGTCCCGGTCCGCAGCGGCCGCGCGTGCATACGCGTCTTCGAGCACACGTCGGACCACACGGGGCGTCATCGCGCACAGTGCTGCTACCACGTTTTCGCGCAAACCGGGCTCGAAACTCCCCATCCAGTTCGCCGTTGCGGCAAGACCGCGTTGCACGCTGTCTACCACAGCAGCCATTTCTCCGGTACTTGGCAGCGCGATGTCAAATACCTCAAACCGTGAGAGCAACGCACTGTCGAGTGCGTCCGGATGGTTGCAAGTAGCAATCCATGAAATCCATGACGCATCAACGGTCAAGCCCATGGCAGCGTCGCGAAACCGTCGTGCGCTGTGCATCTCCAGCAGGCTATAAAGGCAGCCGAGTGCTGGATAAGCACCTTCATTCGGTGCCTTGTCGATTTCGTCGAGCGTGACACAGGGGGACATGCATTCGTTTTGAAGGGCGTCCCAGAGTTGCCCGGGTCGTCCTGACGCATACCCGATGTCGAGTCCCGACAACGAGAAGCCCGCCGTCAACGTAGCGCCATCGATTTCGTGATGGGGTACCCCGAGCAACTGGGCCAAGGCATTGACGTAGACGCTCTTGCCCAAGCCGGGTGGCCCCGTCAAGAGAAGTGGCGGCATGCAATGCACCGGCTCCGGCGCACGCCGACACAGCAGCGCACGCCGCTCCAGCGCTGCGGTCACGGTGCGGAAGTGAGGAAAATCGCGTTTCAGATCCGCAAAATCCCCAGACGACGGCGCGATGGCCACGCGGCGCCACGCCCCCAACTTTTCGGCGAGATCGAGTTGTGCCCGAACCACTTTTTGGCTGTCCGTTGGCAGTCTGTCCGCCCAGCGTTTTCGTTGCGCGAGTTCATCCAGGTCGAATAGCTGACGCCGAGGTGGATGTGATCCTTCTTGCGCAGTGGACGCGGCGTCCGTCGCACTGCCGAGATACGCAGCGGCTGGTGCACTCATCAGCGCATGCAGCCGCCTCATCTGTGCAGCCAAGTCGGCATTTGCGGCGCGTGGGCGCCGGCCTGATGTCGTTGTTGGAGTCATGGTGTTCCTGCTTCTGTAGCTCGTCGAGTGCTGCGTGTAGGTGGTTGCGGCGATGAGGCGTCTCATTTCAGGCGCTGCAACTTGAGGCGATACCAATCGCGCAGCGCCCACAGCTCTTCCGGAAAACCGTTCGGTCCCGGATGCCAGCCGACGCGCGCTTCGCGCACGTACGCCATGGCTACTTCGGCTTCCGGCCGTTTCCTGCGCAGGAATGGAGCCAGCCGACAAATGACTTCATGTGCGCTCATGCCGTCGTATGTCAGGTGGTAGAGCTGCCGGTTGTGCAGTGTCGTGCGCTTCGTCGCGTAGAGCCGTCCGCTCACCCCGACTGCAAAGGCAAAATCGACGAGCACCTCGCGGTTGTTTTGCACAACATCGAAGCGCAGGCGATAGGTAGCGCGTCGGCCGCTGGGAAACGTCTGCCGGGCAATCGAGATGCAGCTTTCGCCGTCGGCAAAGCCTGCGGCCCAGGCCAAGCCGAGTTGCTGCAGCGTGTGCTGCTCGGCTGCGTCGGGTGCGGGTGCGGATGAATCCACGACGATGTCGTCGAGGGAAGAGGAAAGTTCCATGTCTGCTCCATCAGTTACAGCTACACATGTAGCGTGTACGCATCATATGATGACTTATATCATTTCGCATGATGTGTAGCGTCAGATAGGCGATGTGTTGCGTAAAAGCTACACGGAGTGCAGGATACTCATCGTCTATCGAATGCAAGGCGCACTCACATGATCCGTTTTCGCCTGTCAGAGCTGCTGCTGGATCGCGCTTTCAGGGAAGGCCGGCGCATCGAGCTCGGCGAGGTTGCTGAGGCGACGGGCATCCATCGCACGACGCTGTCAAAGATCGTCAATCGGCGCGGCTACAACGCCACGACCCACAATCTCGACCGCCTGTGTGCGTACTTCGCATGCACTTTGGCTGACCTGGCGGTCTACGTCGCGGATGCCGACCTCGAAACGCCGGTCGACAAAGCTGCTGAAGGTTCGAAGCGGCGTACGGGCGCTGGCACGCGGTCCGGTTCGACCAAACCGGCCGCGAAGAAGAGTTCGGTCAAGCCGCCGCATGAAGGTGCGTGAGCCTGCCGCTTCGGCCGACGCGGATCAAAACTGGATCGATTGCTTTTGAAGTGGCGCTGTGCTGCAGGACCTTGTTTGATCGTCCTGCAGACCGTCGTTGCGAATCTTTGCGTTGCAGCGGGCGCGAGACTCACGTTGCCGCTTGGCGCCCAGTTTCACATATACCTCGAGAACGAAAACAGGTTGCGTTGCCGAAAGCATGTCTTCGGATGGCGACGCGGCATGGCACGAAGGCGTACCAGCCAGCCGAGCACGTTTCCGTTGAGCTTTTCGTATCAGGACAAAAACGTACGTTCTCGCCGCCGAGAAGTCCTTTCCGAAGACGTGGTTTCCGCTGCCAAAACCGGGTGTTCGGTTCGTGTCTTGGATGCAAAGGTCGTTCTGAAGAACCGAGGCTCAAACGTTTTTCGACCGGCGCCGGCGTCGATCTTTTTATGGGATGTGGTCGCTTAGCGTTCCTACACGAAAACGACTTGGCCGCAATCCATGTCCACTACAACGACGCTGAGAACCACGAACGCGATCATCCGGCGAAAAGCTGTTTATCGCCATGCGCTGGAGATTGATCGAGCTTCATGCCTCCACGTACTTAAGACCCGCACCAAACCGCGCCCCTCCGATTGCCCGGCTCCATGAGCGACAACGAAGCCGCAGTAGATCGGCATCGATTGCCCAGACGAACCTGCAGAGCGACGGAGCCGATTTCTCAAGAACCATCTCTCGCCGACGTACCGACAGTGTCTTGTCTGCGTCGTTGGCGTCTAGGCATGTACCTCGCGCTGCGTGCCTCGGCGGCTAGGTGCGGCTTCGCGGCGATGCTACGTCGACGTGAGTAGTAGCGCACTTCGGATTCGCGATTTCGTCGTCCAACTTGGCCCATCGTCGAGGCAGTGGAACAGCTGGTGACAACGACACCATCTGCGATAGCGATTTCGCATTGCCATTGCGGTATCGCGAGTTGTCACGTTGAGGAAATATCGTGTTCGGCTCCAAGTCGCCGTCGATGAAGAAATTCGGCCGCGACCAAGCGCACTTAAAGCGTTTCTCTTGGTGCCGCTGTTTCCTTGCCATGCCATGACAGCGGAGACAGCGGTTGGCTTCAACACCTCAAGGCGTAGAAGCGCTGGTAATTTCTTCACCGGCTCTTGCGTCGCCGGATGGGTTCAGTTTTCGTTGCCGGGCGACGTACCGGGCAAACGAGGCGCAAAGCTCTTCATCCAAAGCCTTGATCTCTGTCGAACCGACAACCGCTTGTGTAGCGCCTGGCTGAGCCAGCGCGGTCAGCAGCAGGCGTCCGAGCGTAAAAGCAAGCTGCTTTTCTTCTTTGCGCTCCTTGCCGACTTGGATACGCCGGTCGCGAGCCATGGCCAGCGTCATCGCCCGCTCCAGTTCCTCGCGCTTCGCTTTCATTTTCAGCCGCCGTTCTTTTTCTTTTTTGCGCAGTTCAGCGAGCTTGTCCTTTGCCCGCTGTGCGATCTCGCCGACTGCCGGTCGGCCGCCTTTCGGTTTTTGCTCTGTGCTTGCTACGTCTGTCATGACAATGGTCCGTTGGTACCCGCGGGTCGGGGCAGTTGTCACCCTAACTGATGCGGCGTCCTGATCCAGGAAATTGGCCGCGTCATTGGGGAGTGCATCTGTAACCAGTTATGTCTAGGACATTCGCCTTTGAGGGAAGGCCGAAATCCGACGCCTTCCGGACTGCTGATTTGCCCTCGGTCTGG
>JANLXZ010000197.1:0-4737 GCA_031365375.1 Hyphomicrobiaceae bacterium
GAGCGCGGCGTCGTTCGCAAACAAGGCGCTATGTCGTATCTTTACATGACGACCGGGCACATCGTGCGCCGCGCGAAAACGACCGAGCCGCCGCAGATTATCGCTTTCGACAGCTACGCCGTGGACCTCGACAGGTTCGAAAAGCCAGGTGCAGTCCCCGAATTGCGTCCTCGCGAACGGTACTACTCCGAATTAGCCAATCCCCTGCCGAAGGATCCGGACTACCTGCGGCAGCCCGGTTTCTTTCGCGCCGAGTTGCATGAGCGGTTTTCCAACCCATTGTATCCGTTCGCCTTCGTCATGATCGCTCTTGCGTTCGTTGGGCAGGCCCGGTCGACCAGGCAAAACCGGGTGCGATCGATCGCCTCGGCGGTGGTGATTGGCTTTGCTGTTCGCGTGGCTGGGCTGGCGGCCAATAACTTCGTCGTCATCAATCAGAATGCGATCGCATTGCTTTATCTGCTTCCGATCGGCATCAGCCTGCTGGCGATCTGCTTGATCGTTGTGAAATCCTACCCGCGGCGAGGGTTAAGACTTTCCGACCGCTTAAATATCTGGGCGGGAGATTTGTGGCTTCGATTTCGGCCGGCGAAATTGGAGCCCAAGGGCAAGACGCGTCAGGCTGTTGGGTCGGGGGCGGCACTATGATCGGCGGCCGCACGCTCCGAAGATACATCGCGCGCAAGTTCTTGATTGCGATCATCGGCACATTTGCGCTGTGCTCGGTGCTGATTTTCATGATCGATTTCGTTGAGCTGCTGCGCCAAGCCGGCAAGTACGGCAACGTGCGGGTCGGCAAACTGGTGATGATGACGCTACTGCGGTTGCCCGCCTACACCGAGATACTATTGGCATTCGCCGTGCTGGTCGGCACCATCGGCGCACTCCTGATGCTCAACCGCAAAAGCGAGCTCGCTGTCATGCGGGCGGCCGGCATGTCAGCGTGGCAGTTTATTGGGCCGGGTTTGACTGTCGCGTTGGGTCTTGGTGTATTTGCAATTGTGTTATTCAACCCGCTCGCCGCAGCTTCGAGAACAGAAGCGGAACGGCAGTTCGCGGAGGCGTTTGGGCGTGAGTCGAACTTTCTGCGCAGCCAAAGCAGTGGCAATTGGTTGCGCCAGGATGGCCCCGATGGACCGACCGTATTTACGGCTGGTGCGGTATCCAACAAGGGTCTCACGCTCACGGCGGTTTCGGCCTTCCAATTCGATAGCGCGGGACGCTTCATCGAGCGCATCGACGCCGCCAAATCGTCTCTGAGGGATGGCTATTGGCACCTCGAAGAGGCGTGGGTCACGCGGGTCGGACGCGAGCCAGAACAATTCGCGACTTACATCGTCAGCACGTATCTGACGCCAGAACGTGTAAAAGATGCTCTGGGCACGGTCATCTCGATGTCGGTATTCGACTTGCCCGCCATGATCGAAGTAGCTGAAAAGGCAGGTATTTCAGCGTCGGTTTACAAGATTCAATATCAGCTGCTGCTGTCTCGTCCGGCCCTGTTGATGACAATGGTGCTTTTGGGGGCAACTGTGTCGTTAAGGTCATTTCGATCGGGTCGCATCCAGACTATGGTCGTCACTGGAATGCTCGGGGGTTTTGGTTTTTTCCTGATGGCGGAAGTATCCCGCCAAGTTGGAGTCGCGAGCCTCGTGTCGCCTTTGACGGCGGTATGGGTGCCGGTGGCAACCGCTGCGTTTGTTTCGTTGACGGTGCTACTGCACCAGGAGGATGGCTGAGTGATGCGCACAGCGCGGACACCGCACTTAGATAGCGGAAGCTCCCGTGCCCATCTCCGTAGCGGTGACGCGATGGGGGGATGGACGGGTGCAGCTATCTCGTGGTTGTCAGCCGGGCGGATATCGGGCGCGTGGGTAGCCGCTGTCGCGACAAGCGTGCTGGTCCTCTGCGCATTCGCCTCTGCTGCGCGCGCTCAGGATCCCAGCATAACCAACCCGGGCCAAAGCGTATCGTCATTTCCACAGCAGCAAGGTGGTATTCTCGGCGGTCCAACGCAGAAGATCGATCGAGCCAAGCCTCTCTATCTGCAGGGCGATGAGATGATCTACGACACCAAGGGCAACAAGGTTCGCGCCCGCGGCAACGTCGAGATCTTCTATAACAACTACATCTTGAAGGCTGACGAAGTTCAGTACGATCAGTCGGCTGGCACCTTGACCGCCATGGGCAACGTGGAGTTGCGCGAGCCCAATGGCAATATCGTTCGGGCGGAGCGCCTGACGCTGAGCGAAGATTTCCGCGACGGGTTTATCCAGTCGCTGAGCGCCGTGACCAAGGACGACACGCGTATCGTCGGCGAGCACGCAACCCGGCGCGACGGCAACGTCACGGAATTCGAGAAGGGCAAATTCACGCCTTGCAAAAACGACCCCGGCAAGCCGCCCCTTTGGTGCATCAGCGCTGCCAAGATCACGCATGACCAAGCAAATGCCACCATTACTTACCAAGACGCATGGTTCGAGATTTACGGCCAGCCCGTGGTGTACTTGCCGTACTTTCAGCACGCCGATCCGAGTGTGAAGCGCAAGTCGGGTTTCCTAATGCCGGAGGTCGGTTCGTCGAGCACCCTCGGCTTCACGTCTGAAATTCCCTATTTCTTCAATTTGGCGCCGAACTATGATGTGACCTTGCATCCGATGTACACGGCCAAGCAGGGTATCCTTTGGCAAGCCGATTGGCGCCACAAGGCGTCGTTCGGCGGGATCTCGGGTGAGTATTTCATCAAGCTTGCGGCCATCGATCAGCACGATGATGTAACCACACGAATTGCCAGTTCCTTGCCAGACAACTGGCGTGGCAGCGTTCAAACACGCGGTGATTTTTCTCTCTCGTCGTGGTGGAAGTTTGGCTGGGACATCACGGCTGAAAGCGACGATTCATTTCGGCGTCTCTACAAACTCGACAGCATCCTGCAAACGGATCGCGTCAACAGTGTCTATTTGCGTGGACAAAGCGAGCGCAACTACTTTTCCATGACGGCCTACCAATTCGGTGGGTTGTTGCTCGACGACACGCGCCAATCCGACAGCTGGGTCCACCCGGTAATTGACTACAACTACATTGCCGGTCAACCGGTCCTCGGTGGTGAACTGGGCTTCAACATCAACGCTGTCAGCCAATCGCGCGGCAATGGTGATGGACCGGTCGCCACGAATATACTGACTGGCCGCCGCACCGAGATCGAGCGCGCTTCAGGTGACGTCAATTGGCGGCGCCGCCTCACCGATCAGATCGGCATCACCTACACGCCCTTCGCCAACGTTCGCGGCGATATCTACAACATCAAGGATGCCATCGATCCGGTGACTGGACTGCGGATTCAGGACGAGTCTGGTGCGCGCGGCGTGGCCAGCGCCGGCGTGCTTGCGGCCTACCCGTGGATTGCCAACAGTGCCAACGCCTCTCACGTAATCGAGCCGATTGGGCAAATTATCGGGCGCACAGCAAAGGTGACGCAACGGAATTTGCCAGACGAAGACGCCAAGAGCCTCGTGTTCGACGACACCAATCTCTTCGATCTAGACAAGATGTCGGGTTGGGATCGGATCGAGACGGGCACGCGCGCCAACGTCGGCATGCAGTACACGTTCCAGAGCAACGGCGGCGGCACAGCTCGTCTTCTCGCAGGACAAAGTTTTCATCTGTCAGGCGACAATATCTACGCCAACCCGGGCATTCACTCGGACACCAATCCGAATGTATTCCAGCCTATCTACAGCCCGCGCAGCGGCCTTGAAACGGCGAAGTCCGATTACGTGTTGGGTGCCTATCTCGCGCCATCCTCGATGTTTCGCATGATCGGTCAGGCGCGGTTTGACGAAGCCGACTTGTCGCTGCGCCGCACGGACGTCTTTGCCGAGTTCAATTACGGTCCGTTGTTGGCGCAAGGGATTTACACATTCTCGGGAGCCGACCCAACCCAGGTGATTGTCAAGGATCAGCAGGAAATATTTGGCCTGCTTGGCTTGAAACTGACCGATCGCTGGAGCATCCTTGGATCGATGCGCTTCGATATCGATGCCCATCAGCGCATCCAGGACGCGCTGCAGCTTCGTTATACTGACGATTGCTTTGTTTTGACCGCAACCTACACCGAGAACTTCATTACCAATCCAACGATCGATATCGTTCCGGATCGGACCATCATGCTGCGGTTCGAGTTCAAGTATCTTGGCGAGTTCCGGTATAAAACGCAGTCGCTGGACACCTTGTTCGCGACCAATCAACCGGCTCAGTGATAACCGCGAGCTAATCAATCCGTCTTAGCTCGCAGGCCGCTTCGCAACCCTTCGCGATGCCTCCCTGCCGCTGGGCGAAGGCGTTCGCCTTGTAAGGGCCACGCTTCATGTGGACAACTCGATCAAGACCCGCGCGAGTCACGTTAGGGTTGCCACACGAAACGAGATTCGTGCCAAACCGAACCCGCCCGGCCGCGATGGTCGGCTTCCGAGTGAATGCTATGCACCCGCAGCCTGCACTTCATTACAGATTCACAGCGCTCCACGTGCCGTTGCGCGAAAATGCCATGGCACTCTTGGTGCTCCTGGCCGGTACGGCAATTGCGCAACCTGGTTTTGCGCAGACGACAAATCTGCCAGGTATCGTCATCTCGACCACGCCTCCGCCGGGGCAGCCACAGCCTGCCCCGCAGATGCAGCGCCCGTTCGGAGCGCCCGAACCGAGTGCGCCTCCACCGGCAGCAGCTCCCGCCCCTAA
>JANLXZ010000215.1:0-2906 GCA_031365375.1 Hyphomicrobiaceae bacterium
TGCCTCTCGTACCACCAGACACGCCCTCTGCGTCTGCAGGCTGAGCTCTCCCAGTCGGTTTGGACCAATGACACCTTGTACCGGCGTGTCCCGCCGCCACTCCGCGATGGTCCGGAAATCAGAATTGAAATTGATGCCCAGATGCTTCGCAGCGCGCCGGGCACAGTTGATGATGTTGTGATCGACGACCTTGCGTCTTGGCTTCTGCTGATTGATCCGGCCGAGCGCATGGACGCAATCCGCAAGCAAAACGCACACCAACCTGAACTCGCTAAGGTCCTGCGTCTTGGAGCCGGTCTTGATCTTGCCGATCGGCGGTTGATGCAGTGGTTGCCTACAACACCGGTGCAGCGACACCAGGGCTTGGTAATCGTGTCGCAGAGGCTCGAGCAGATCCGCGCAATCGGGCAGGAGTTGGATCAGAAGATCGATGACGATGGCGAGCGAAGCAATCACGCCGCCGCGCCCGCCGTCGCAACGCTGGCCGCCCAATTTAAACCGTCGATTGGCCGCTCGCAGCGCCGATACCAGATCGGCGTACTGTGTCGTACCCGCCGTGAACCAAGCGCCAGCGTTTCTGCACAGCGGTAGTTTTCCAATGGTCTCTACCGCCATGGGTTGGCCCGGAGGCCGATGAACCTGCTGTACGTCCCCCCGATCGATTGCGAACAAGTTGTTGAGTTCGTAATGCAACGGCTCCAACAAACTGCGGTCTGCAATCGGCAAAATGCGCTCAAACAAATTGACAACGATCATCAGCTGCGCGACCACGCCGACGCGGCCATCGGCGCCCTGCGCGGCCGGGTGGGTAAAGCAGACCATCGACAACTGCAAAACGCTTAGAAGAGACTTGTGCTCCGGGGATCCGGTCGTGAACCAGACATCTGCCGACGTAGGCTGCGGTTCATTGAGACCCAGCCACCTTATGCCGCGCACGCCGATCAGTCCGGTCGCCGCACAAACCACGGCGCCATAAACTGTGTGGAGGTCCAGGGGCTCGTTAGATTGCCACGCCTCAAATGTCGTGCTGAGCAGTTTCCGATTGCAGCGCTCAAGCGGCCTCGAAATCCGGTCCGGCGCCATCGGCTCAAAATAGGGACTGCGAGGGGGACCGATCAGAGACCGACAGCGCACCAGACTGTCGGCACGCAAGCCGACAATTTCGCACAAGTCGCGATCGCCTAGCCGACGCAGGTCGCCGAGGCGGCATTCCATTTCGGCGATTGTTGCCATGAGGGATTTGGCCGCTGCCTGCTGATCAAATGGGCGGTCCCAGTACCCGTCAAATTCTTTCGAGACCCGTTCGCACTCTTTCTTCGTCAATTTGCGCGTGGCGTAATCACTCGTGGGATCAATAAATTCGATGTTTTCGAGACCGGAGTTGTCCCGCAATGTTGAGCACCTAGTCTCGTCGGCAAGGTTGCTGACGGTCTTCATATCTCACTCCCTGCCCGCAGCGGCACAACGTTGGACGCCGCCGCCGCCTCGACGATAGCCGTGAGATGGGATTGCCATGCGACCAGGGCCGCGAGCATCTCCAAGATGTAGTCGTGCTGATCATAGACCCGGCCGAGCGTATCATTTCGCGCCGGCGCATGCGCCAGAAGCTTTGCGGTAATATCGCGGCTGATGCCAAGCCGCGCGCAGCCGGTGGCGAAGACTCGCCGCAAATCGTGCGAGCTGAAATCTGCTGGCATTAGGCCTTTGGCGGCTAGGCGCGCGATCGCGCGTGTGGGTACCTGCTCGCCGATCGGACGGCCGCGCAGGACGGGGGAAGGAAACACGAAGGGGCCTGCTGGTCCGGCTGCGGCCAGACGGCGGCGGACGATTGCAACCGCCAGCGGCGGCAATGGCCGTGTCATGCCGCGGGTTTTGCCGCGCGGCGCGGGCAAGGTCCAGATCGGCGGTATGTTGTGAAGATTGAGCTCCTCCGCGCGCATCGCGGTGATTTCTTGGATTCGCGCGCCCAGCAGGAGCTGCAGTCGCAGGGCGTCCGCTGTCACGACATTGAAGCCATCGCCGTCGAGCGCCCGCCAAAACTGGCGGATTTCCTCATCGGTCATCACGCGTGTGCGCGGGTTCTCCTTGACGCGGGCCGGAATGCCAGTCGCCGGCGACGTATTGAGGTAGCCCTCGGCCACGGCCCAGCTAAACAGCTTCGAGAGCAGGGCGCGCAGCCGATTGGCCTGAACGCCGGCGCCGCGGTCAACCACGACGTCGAGCAGCTGCACAAGATCTGATCGGCTGATTTGTTCTGCGCGCGCGCGTCCGATCGCTGGGTAGACATCGTGCTGAAGCAATCGCTGGTCTTTTTTCCACGATCGTTTCTTTAATTTGGCGTGTCGTTCGATATACAACGCGCCGAGCGCATCGACTGTGATCGCATTGCGTTGGTGCTGGCGCTCAGCGAAAGGATCGTTGCCGTCGGCGGTCGCCACACTGAAGCGCTGGGCCTCTTGGCGGGCGCGGGCCAAGCTGATCTCGGGGTAGCGACCCAACGTCATCAGGCGCCACCGCCTAGTCTTGGGGGCCTTGATCCAGCAGCCCCAGGTGCGCGTGCCAGCGCTGGTCACGCGCAGCACGAGACCCGGCGAGCCGGCAACGCGATATTCAACCCTATCCTTGCCTTTGACCGGCGGTTTCGCGCCGCCGATCTGGCGATCCGTGCTCAACGCCTTCGTGCTTTGTCGTGGCATGCGCCGCCATTCTCCGGTGTGATCCCGGTGTGATAGAATGCGAGACTTGGCGCGATAATGCAAGACGGCACTTAACAGGCTGGTGGATGAAATTGGGGATATTTCAATAGATTAAGCGACTGGTTATGTATTGTCCCGCCTCATGCCGTCTTGGGAATCTGTTGTCTCTTAATCACCGGGTCGTAGGTTCGAATCCTACATCGCCCACCA
>JANLXZ010000228.1:0-10429 GCA_031365375.1 Hyphomicrobiaceae bacterium
CGACTGTATAATTGCAAAAGATGGGCTGTCTTGTTGGGCTTCGCCGTTTGACGACGTTGTTGTGGTATCAGCGTTTTGGAAAAAAGACCGGTCCGCTACACCGACTGCCAAGATAACGGCTAGCTACCTCAGCAACGGCGAATCCCAATCAGCGGGTGGGAAAAGGAAAATCTTGGTATCAACAAACACGACCTTGCTGAACGAAAAAAAAATCGTGATCAACAACTTTGATCGGAAAAAAAGCATAGTTGCCACGATCGAGGTTCAACATGACGGAGCCAGCTATGGTTGTGAGACCTTTGTTCCGTCTAAGGAAGATTTAGTTGCTCACCCGGCTAATGATCCATGGGCAACTGTCGTTCCGCTGTCGATGGTATCGGGGGTCGCCAAATGTACGGTCAGATCGAATGATCCCCCTTGCACGAGCGCGGCGAAATTGGTTCTGAAGAGCACTGAGTCGTTTTGTAGTTACGAGATAAAGTATGATGCTGGGCCAAATAATAATGCTGATGCAAAACTAAGCCGCTTGCCCGATGAACAAACCCTTGAGCTAATTGTCCGAGCGCGGCCGACTTTAGCTTGGGAATTCAAAGGGCGATCGTGGGTCGATGCTCACATTGAAGCTACGGTGGTGCCGGCCGAGATGCCAGCTGCGGTACGTTTGGCTAAGGGTTGCAAGCTATGAATTGTAGACATTCGGGAGCGAGGCACTTCGGTCGCCAAAATATTTGCAAGCGGTCCAGGTGATCGGATGGTTCTAGCTCGGCGTCCGTTCATAGCCCCCAGCTGACCCAATCGAAAGTCGTCCCTTCCCGTCGCAATCGAACGCGAAGCCGACACTTTAAATTTGTTTGGAGCGCTGTGCTGCCGCTCATCCGGGCTTCGCCCACCTTCTCCCCGCAAAAGACGGGGAGAAGGGAAGTCTACCACGGTTGCTTCGGGTTAAAACTACCTCCACCCAGCGCACGCCAGCTCATCCTTGCACCGGCTTGCCCCCTCGGCCGGAAAAATGCGAGGTTGCGTGACAGAATCGTGAACATCGGCGCAGCGCATTTCCGCAGCCGCTCAGATAGCCTTCGGGCGCCCAGGATTTCCTAATGCAAAAGGCCTTGACCACTGACGCTCCGGGCGTCGACAAAACAGCGTCCGGCTTGGCGTTTCCGGTGTTGCTGGGCCTCAGCTTGGCGCATTTATTAAACGACATGATGCAGTCGCTGGTGCCGGCGATCTATCCCCTGATCAAGAGCGCCTACAATCTCGATTTCAGCCAGATCGGATTTATCACGTTCACGTTCCAGCTCACCGCGTGCCTGTTCCAGCCGCTGGTTGGCGTGATCACGGATAAGAGGCCGCTGCCCTACTCACTCGTTTGTGGCATGGCGTTCACGCTCGTCGGCCTGATCGTGCTCGGTCGAGCCGGGAACTATCCGATGTTGCTGGCGGGGGCGGCGCTGGTCGGCACCGGTTCGGCGATTTTCCATCCTGAGGCGACGCGGATGGCTCGACTCGCGTCCGGCGGTCAGCATGGTCTCGCGCAATCGCTGTTCCAGGTTGGCGGTCAAGCGGGCGGTGCGCTTGGGCCATTGATCGCGGCGTTCATCGTGGTACCGCAAGGACAACACAGCCTGGTGTGGATGTCGGCTGCCGCTTTGCTGGCAATGGCGGTGCTTTGGCAGGTCTGCCGTTGGTACGTGATGCAGCCGAGATCCGTGCCGCGTTCGAAGGGAGCGGGACACGCTGCTGCGGTTCCCGGCCATAACGTCGCGTTGGCGGTGGGGATCCTCGTCATCTTGATGTTCTCGAAGAACGCCTACACCGCGAGCTTCAATTCGTTCTACACATTCTACCTGATCGACCAATTCCACGTCTCGGTGCAAACCTCCCAGATGATGCTGTTCGTGTTCCTGGGGGCGACCGCACTCGGCACGCTCGTCGGCGGGCCCATGGGCGATCGCATCGGACGGCGCCGGATCATCTGGTTTTCGATACTTGGCGCTCTGCCGTTTACGCTGCTGCTGCCGCACGTCAATCTGATGTGGACCGGCGTCCTCACCGTGCTCATCTCGCTAATCATGGCAAGCGCGTTCGGTGCCATCCTGGTGTACGCGATGGAGCTTTTGCCCGGTCGCATCGGCTTGATTGCGGGATTGTTCTACGGGTTGTCGTTCGGGCTCGGCGGCATCAGCGCGGCGATGCTCGGCTACCTTGCCGATCACAGCGGCATCGCCACGGTGTTCCAGGTTTGCGCCTTTCTGCCGGCGGTCGGATTGCTCGCCTATGCCTTGCCGGAGATCCGCAGCCATCACATGAAAGTCTGAGGCCCCTACGATCGTCGTGCCTGGAGCCCCTTGCGGCCGATCCGCCGAGGGTGTTCAACCCAATGTACCGTCATCCCGATTGCGCGACGCACAACGAGCGCCGATCGGATGTGTGGGTTCGACGAGGGAGACCGTTGCGATGAGCCGTTACGCAGAAGTTTATGCCAACTGGAAACAGGATCCGGATGCGTTCTGGGCGAATGCTGCCCGCGACATCTCCTGGTACAAACTTTGGGACAAGCCGTTCGATCCCTACTCCGGCGCCTACGGCCGCTGGTTTCCGGGCGCCGAATGCAACACCGCCTATAACTGCCTCGACCGTCACGTCGAGCGGGGCAGAGGCGATCAGCCAGCACTGATCTACGACAGCCCCGTCACCAAAAGCACGCGCACCTATTCTTATGCCGAGTTGACCCACGAAGTCGCGACCTTCGGCGGCGTCTTGCAAGACCTCGGCATCCGCAAAGGCGACCGCGTCATCATCTTTATGCCGATGGTACCCGAGGCGCTGATCGCAATGCTCGCCTGCGCGCGCATCGGGGCGATCCACTCGGTGGTGTTCGGCGGTTTTGCCTCGGCTGAACTGGCGACGCGCATCGACGACTGCACGCCGGTTGCGATCGTCTCCGCGTCGTGCGGTATCGAGGGTAGCAAAATCGTGCCCTATAAACCGCTGCTCGACGGAGCGCTCGCGCTTGCGACGCATAAGCTGAAAGTGAGCGTGATCCTGCAGCGACCGATCCTCGAAGCGCCTCTGTTGGAGGGGCGCGATCACGATTGGGCAACGCTTGTGTCTGACGCGAAATCGCGCGATCGCAAAGCCGCCTGCGTGCCCGTCGCTGCCACCGACCCGCTGTACATTCTGTACACGTCCGGCACGACCGGCCAGCCCAAAGGGGTGGTGCGCGACAACGGCGGCCATATGGTTGCGCTCAACTGGTCGATGAAAAACATGTACGACATGGCGCCGGGTGATGTGTTTTGGGCCGCCTCCGACGTCGGCTGGGTGGTCGGGCATTCCTACATCGTCTATGCGCCGCTGCTCGCCGGCTGCACGACGTTGCTCTACGAGGGCAAGCCTATCGGCACACCTGATGCTGGCGCCTACTGGCGCGTAATCGCCGAGCACAAAGTTGCAGCGCTGTTCACGGCACCGACTGCCTTCCGCGCGATCAAGAAGGAGGATCCGGCAGGCAGTCTGATCAAAGACTATGATCTGAGCGGCTTTCGCACGCTGTTCCTCGCTGGCGAGCGGGCCGATCCCGAGACCATCAAGTGGGCCGAGGATAAGCTGCAGGTGCCGGTCATCGATCACTGGTGGCAGACCGAAACCGGTTGGACAATTGCCGGCAATCCGGTGGGGTTGGGCGTGCTGCCGATCAAGCACGGATCGCCGACGGTGCCGATGCCGGGCTATGAACTCCACGTGTTGGACGAGAAGGGCAACCAGTTGCCGCGCGGCACCTCGGGTACACTGGCGGTAAAGCTACCGCTGCCGCCGTCGTGTCTACCGACGCTGTGGGGCAACGACGAGCGCTTCCGCAAAAGCTACATCTCGGATTTCCCCGGCTACTACTCGACCTCGGATGCCGGCTACATCGATGAGGACGGTTACGTGTTCGTCATGGCGCGCACCGACGATGTGATCAACGTCGCTGGTCATCGGCTATCAACTGGACAAATGGAGGAGGTTGTCGCGCGTCACAAAGCGGTTGCCGAGTGCGCGGTGGTCGGCGTCGCGGATGCCTTGAAGGGACAGATCGCCGCCTGCTTCATCGTCTTGAACAATGGCATCACCCAGCCTGAATCTGAAATCGAGGCCGAGGTGATAAAGCTGGTGCGCGATACCATCGGACCGGTCGCGGCGTTCAAGCAGGTGATGGTCGTCAAGCGCTTGCCAAAAACCCGCTCGGGCAAAGTACTACGCGCGACTATGCGTCAGATCGCCGACGGTGAGCCGCACAAAATTCCAGCCACCATCGATGATCCCGCGGTGATCGACGAAATCACCGGCGTGCTTTTCGGCCGTGGCATGGGCCGGGGCTAAGGTGTAGCGGAACGCTTGTTCCATTTGCGGGGTTGCCGTTTGTGAGCCCGGAGCGCGAACATGAAGAGCGATAAACCCGATACTGCAGACGGTGGCTGCGCTTGCGGGCGTGTAAGACTTCACGTCACCGGCACGCCAGTGCGAGTTGGCCTTTGCCATTGTCTCGATTGCCGCAAGGCGCACGCTGCAGCTTTCAGCACGTTCGTTATTTTCCCTGCCAACAATGTAGAAATTCAATCGGGTGGAGATTCCACCCTCGGCCGCTTCGACCGGGGCGACTACAGCCGCTATTTCTGTCGCGACTGCGGGGTCCATGTGTACGCGCAGTCCGCAGGCTCATCGGAGATTGAACTTTTCCTCGGATCGTTCGACGAGCCGAACCTTTGGTCGCCAACATACGAAGCGTGGGTCAAGCGGCGGGAGAATTGGCTCGGAACTCTACCCACGATCACGGGACATTTTTCGGAAGACGCCAAACTCGAATAAGGCAGTTGGGATCAGATCTCAGCACACGGTCGGGCATCAAGCCGCCGCTCCAGATACCGCACCTTTTTGCCTCGCTCCGGCTGAACTGCCCGGCCGGCCTCGACAAATCCCATCGCGGCGTGGAATGCGTCCGATGCTGGGTTGGGCGGGTCACTGTTAACTTCGGCACAAACGATGTCGTGGCCCAGCGCACGGGCCGTATCGAACAAATCGATATAGTGTTGTCGCGCGAGACCCCTGCCGCGGCCCGATGGTTCGATCACAATGCGATCGACGTAAACGAAGCGGGGATGGCGCTCCCGAAACCACAGATAGTTCGGGCTCGCGTAAGCGGCGCTCTCGTCGAACGCCAATAGGAACGAGAGCGGATCAATCGTTGCCCGCGCGTGGAATGCGATGGCGATCAAACGGCCCATTTCCGTCAACGTCAGCTCTGATAGTTCCACGCTGTGCGCGTCGTTGAGCGCATGAAACGGTGTAAGATCGAGCGTTCGCAAATCCTTCAGAGCCATGGTCATTGGGTTTTATTCCTTCGGCGCCATTGGCTCGATGCCGATCAGAGCCAGCAGCTCGTCGACCGCCCTCGTCGGCAGCATGGACCCAGCGCGTACACGCGTTTCCAGTTCCGGCCATGCGCGACTGACCGCAGGCCGATCCTTAATCGCCGAGAACAGCCGCTCCGACAAAAGATCGCGCATCCATGCCACGGCCTGCTCGGCGCGGCGCATCTCCAATCCGCCGGATTTCATCATGATCGCGCGATGGCGTTCAATGTGGCGCCACAACTTATCGAGGCCGAGGTTCTCCGCACCTGAAATCGTCACCACCGGCGGCTGCCAATCGGCCGAACGCGGGGTGAGAATGTTGAGCGCGCCCTGATAGTCCGCGGCGGCCCGGGTCGCGCGTGCAACATTGTCGCCGTCGGCCTTGTTGATCGCGATCATGTCGGCAAGTTCGATGATGCCCTTCTTGATGCCTTGCAGGTCGTCGCCGCCACCGGCCAACAGCAGCACCAGGAAAAAATCGACCATATCGGCGACCGCGACTTCGGACTGACCGACGCCAACTGTCTCAACAATCACGACGTCGTAGCCCGCCGCCTCGACCAGCGCCATCGTCTCTCGCGTTTTTGCGGTTACGCCGCCGAGCGTGCCGGAGGTGGGTGAGGGGCGGATGAACGCATTTGGCTCGGCTGATAGTCGTGTCATACGGGTCTTGTCGCCAAGGATTGAGCCGCCTGACCGTCGCGACGTCGGATCGACGGCCAGCACTGCCACGCGATGGCCGCTCTCGATTAAATTTAGACCCAGTTGATCGATCGTCGTCGATTTGCCGACGCCGGGAACGCCAGTGATCCCGATCCGATGCGCGGCACCGGTCGACGGCATCAACGCCTCCAGCACCTCATGCGCAAGTTCTCGATCGCGCCGTTTGGTACTTTCGACCAGCGTGATCGCACGGCCCAGCATCGCCCGGTCGCCCGCGCGCACGCCGGACACGTAATCATCGACCGAGAGGGTGGATTTGCGCATCGGGTAAGCATGGGGAGGAATCGCCCGGCGATCAAGATCGCGCTTCGCGGTTGTTGACGGCACGAGGCGTCATCGATCTGTCGTTGCCGATGTCCAGGGCGCGCCCTACAGTGTAGTTCGCTGGCGGGGCAGTTTCCGGGTGCGTGTTCTGGCGCGCCTGCGATGCTGTCCAGCGCCGAGTATGGGGAGACGCACATGGCTGATCTGTCGCCGGCCGCATTCAATGCAACGATCGCAGCTTTCGGATTGCTGCTCTATCTGTTCGCCTGGCGGGTAACGCGCGATCTTCCACCGGCGGCCAAGGTATTGTCGCGGCTGGCGTTGGCCTTGGTCGGGATCGCACCGTTTATCTTGGCCATCTTTTTTGGCGCCTCCTCGCCGCAACAGGATCGCACCACGAGCTCTGGCCCGCCCAGACAAACGCAAGCGCCATCGCCGCAACCGGCTCCTGTCGAAGAAGCGCGGCGCCGAGAGCTTGAGGCCAAGCGTGCCGTTGAAGAAGCCGATGCCAAACGTTCCGCTGAGGAGGCGCAGCGCCGCGTCGCCGAGGCAAGAGAACAAGCACAGCGCACAGCCGAGCAACAGATCGGTCAGAAGGTCCCCCCGGTGGAGGCACCGCCCATCGTCGGTTCTGCGCCACCGGCCTCGGCCCCAAGCGGGGGATCGGCGCCACCAAGTCCGGCTGTCGAAGCACCTCGTCCGTCACCACCCCCGGTCGGTGCCGCACCACCGCAACCCGCACCGCCACCGATGGACTCGGCGCGTCGAGGCCCGACGGCCGTTCCTTCGGCAGATGCGCCCGCGACGCGTAGCATGACACCTCCCCCAGCCGGAGTACCGGCAGCATCGCCCGACTACGACGTCGTGCCGGTGTTTTACGGGACCGATCGAGGCGCCAAGGCCGGCGACAAGCGGGTCAGTTATGATTCAGATCGGGCCCGGCGGCTGGAACTCGGCCGCGCCATGGTGACCGTGCCCAAGGCACACGAAGTTCCTAATATCGAGCGGCCTTGGGTGTATCGTATCCCGCTGACCAACGTGATCATTTATCAAGAGACCGAGGATCCCAAGAAGCACTTCACGATGCAGGAAGTGAAGGCATTATCAAAAGACGATTATCTGGCGCTGATCCGCGAGCGCCTCGCAGCATCGAAGAACTTCAAGGATCACGCCGTCGTTTTCATTCACGGCTTCAATACGACGTTTGACTTCGCGGTCTACCGCGCAGCGCAAATGGCCTACGACCTGCAATTCGACGGCGCACCGTTCGTCTATAGCTGGCCGTCGAAAGGGCAGTTGGGGTTGCAAGATTACGGCTATGACCGGGGTAGTGCCGAACAAGCGGAACCCTATCTCAAGGAATTCCTAAGTCTCATCACGCGCGAGACTGGGGCAAAAAGCGTGAGCATCATCGCCCACAGCATGGGTAATTTGGTGCTTTTGCCGGTGCTGCGTGAATTGAAAAACTCGGCTCCAGCCGGCGTTGAAATATCGCAAATCATCCTGGCCGCTCCCGACGTCGACCGCGACCGGTTTGAAAACCTTGCCGCCGAGATCAAGAGCTACGCCAAAGGTACGACGCTCTACGTTGCCTCGAACGATTGGGCGTTGGAGTTGTCGAAGCGGCTGGCCGGAAGCGTAGCGCGCGCCGGCGACATGCCGCTCACCGGACCGCTCCTCATACCGGGGATCGATACCATCGATATTACGGCCACCAGCAGCGATATGTTTTCGCTCCATCACTCGGGCTACGCTGAGAAGACCGCGTTGATCAACGACATACAACTCATCATCCAAACCGGCGAACGACCGCCGGAAATGCGGGTGCCCATCTTGCAGAAGATCACGACAGATAAAGGTGTCTATTGGCGCTATCCATCGGCGCGGTGAGCCGTGATTGATGGTTCGTTCTGACCGTCGGTCGGTGGAGCTTTGCGAACGACCTCTTGGAGCGCCGTGAGCGGACCCGACATTCAGGGAGTACTGCGCAAAATTGTCGAATGTCGTGCCTCTATCCAACCTGCAAAGCGTTGCGGCTTGCCGCTGCAGAATTCGCCCCGGTAAAGGTCTGGTAACCGAATGTCCCATAATATGATGCCAGCGAGAGCGTCAGCGGGAACATTCGAAATGAGCGTGATCAAGGGGTGTGTTGTCGCCGCGATGGCGTTGGTGGCTGGTGCAGTGGCTGAGACCGCGCGCGCTGACGAAGCGTACGTCTGCGATGCTGGCCGCATCGTTTACGTGAAGCCCGGCGAACTCGAAATCAAAAAGCTGCAAGACCCGTGCATCGCCAAATACTTCGAAAACACGCCGACTGCAAAACCGGTTTCACCAAGGCCGGTGGCGGCGGCCGCCAGTCAATCGTCGCAGACCACACCGGCGGGCCTCACTGGGCCGGCGGCGATGATTGACGTCAAACCCCGCGTCGAGCTACCTCGCACCGAGACGATAGGCGATTATCGCAACGTCCGCATCATCAATGCTGCCCCTGGCGCTGAGGTTTGGTTCCGTCCTCGCCACTAACTTCGTGCTTGCGGATCACTCTGCGGCACTACGTTGGGAATAGCCCAGCTGCGCGTTCAGCTTCTCGATCAGGTCGGCCGCCGCCTGCGGAATGTTCGTGCCTGGCCCGAAGATCGCTTTGGCGCCGGCATCGTACACGGCCTCATAGTCGCCGGGCGGAATGACGCCGCCGACCACGACCATGATGTCGTCGCGCCCTTGTGCGGCGAGAGCAGCTTTCAGTTCGGGAACCAGCGTCAGATGCCCGGCCGCGAGCGACGACACACCAATCACGTGCACGTCGTTTTCAACGGCTTGGCGGGCGGCTTCGTCCGGAGTTGCAAACAGCGGTCCGATATCGACGTCGAAGCCGAGATCAGCGAACGCGGTCGCGATCACCTTCTGGCCGCGATCGTGGCCGTCCTGGCCCATCTTGGCGACGAGGATCCGTGGACGGCGGCCCTCGTTTTGCTCGAAGGCTTCGACGAGTGAGATCACCCGCGTCACATCCGGGTTCATTTTGCCGTCCTTTCCCGCCATCGCCTCCGACCGATAAACGCCGGATACCGCGCGCATGTCGGCGCGATGACGGCCGAACACGACTTCCATGGCATCTGATATTTCGCCGACAGTGGCCTTGGCGCGTGCAGCCTTCACCGCGAGGTCGAGCAGATTGCCACTGCCGCGCGCACCTTCCGTTAGAGCAGAAAGTGCTGCCTGCACAGCGGCCGGATCGCGCTCGGCTTTGAGGCGGGTCAGCTTGGCGATCTGCTGCTCCCGCACCGACTTGTTGTCGACCTTGAGAATCTCGATCGGCGCTTCATCGATCGGCTTAAATTTGTTGACGCCGACGATCGTCTGGCGGCCGCTATCGATGCGCGCTTGCGTGCGGGCTGCTGCCTCTTCGATGCGCATTTTTGGCACTCCGGCGGCGATCGCTTTGGTCATGCCGCCCAGCGCCGCGACTTCCTGGATGTGTGCCCATGCTTTCGCGGCGAGATCGGCGGTCAGGCGCTCGACATAGAACGATCCGCCCCACGGATCGACGACGCGCGTGGTGCCGCTCTCCTGTTGCAGGAATAGTTGCGTGTTGCGGGCGATCCGCGCGGAAAAGTCGGTCGGCAGCGCGATCGCCTCATCGAGCGCGTTGGTGTGCAGCGACTGGGTGTGCCCTTGTGTTGCCGCCATCGCCTCGATGCAGGTGCGCGGCACATTGTTGAACACGTCTTGCGCAGCGAGGCTCCAGCCCGAGGTCTGGCAATGCGTGCGCAGCGATAGCGAGCGCTCGTCTTTCGGCGCGAACTCCTTTTTGATGAGGTTCGCCCAGATCAATCGGGCGGCCCGCATCTTGGCGACCTCCATGAAGAAGTTCATGCCGATCGCCCAGAAGAACGAGAGCCGAGGGGCGAACTTGTCGATGTCGAGGCCGGTTGCAACGCCAGCGCGTGCGTACTCGACGCCGTCTGCCAGGGTGTAGGCGAGTTCGAGGTCGGGCGTCGCTCCGGCCTCCAGCATGTGATAGCCGGAAATCGAGATAGAGGTGT
>JANLXZ010000245.1:0-3364 GCA_031365375.1 Hyphomicrobiaceae bacterium
TGTTGTCGACGCCATTGACTTCCTGCTCGATCGGCGTTGCAACGGTCTCGGCGATCACCGGCGCCGACGCACCTGGATAGGTGGCCGTGATATTGACCGTGGGCGGTGCAATCTCGGGATACTCGGCAATCGGCAGCGAGCGTTGGGCGATCAATCCCATGATCGTAATCATGATCGACAGCACGGTCGCAAAGATCGGCCGATCGATGAAGAAGTGGGAAAAGCGCATTGCGAGTTGCTCCGGTAGCCGACGTCGCGGATACAAGAATGCTAGTTGGAAGCGATCGGTTTTATCGTCCCGACTTGCGGGTTGACCTTTGCGCCGGGGCGCACGGCTGGGTTTGCCAGGCCCTCGATGACGACTTGATCATCCTTTGATAATCCCGTCGTCACGACCCGGAGGCCATCGACGATTGCACCGAGCGTCACCGGAGCGGCCTTCACGACATTGTCGGATCCAACCAGGAATACGATTTTTCGCGCCTGATCCGAGACGATGGCCGCATCCGGCACGAGCATCGCGTCGACATCGCCGCCGTAGAGCTGAATACGCGCGAACACGCCTGGATAGAGCAGCTCGTCCTTGTTGTCGAAGACGGCGCGAACTCGAAGTGTCCCCGAGCGTGCGTTCAATTGGTTGTCGACAAAGTTCATCTTGCCCATGCGGCTCCAGTTGGTCTCGTCGGCGAGCTTGAGCCGCACTGGGTTGGCCGTGTCGCGCGAAGTTTGGCGCTGACCGGCAAGGAACAGGCGCGCATAGCGCAGGAAGTCAGCTTCCGAAATGTCGAACGTGAAATTGACCGGATCGAGTGACACGATCGTCGTCAACAAGGTCGGAGCGCCGTTCTGGCCACTGCTGACGACGTTGCCAACATCGATCTTGCGGTTCGAAATCCGTCCGCTGATCGGAGCTCGCACCTCAGTCCACTCGAGGTTGAGCGCGGCACTTCGGAGATTTGCTTGCGCCGCCATCTGCGTGGCACGCGCGACACCAAGATCGGATCGGCGCTTGTCGAATTCTCGCTCCGTCAAAACCTTCGTCTTGGCGAGTGGGGCTGCGCGCTCGACCTCGTTTTCGGCAAGTTCGACTTGCGCGGTCGTCCGCGCGATTTCCGCCTGCGCGCTTTCGACCGCTATCTGGAACGGCCGCTTGTCGATCGTGAACAGCGGATCGCTCGCCTTTACGATTTGGCCGTCCTTGAAGTGAACCTGATCGATGAAGCCCGAAACGCGCGGGCGAACGTCGACCGACTCCAGCGCTTCGAAGCGGCCGGAAAACTCGTCCCACTGCGTGACGCGCTTGGCGAGTGGCGGGGCGACAGTAACTGGCAGCGCTTGCGAGCCTTGCTGCGCCCGCACAGCCGTCGAGGGGATGGTCGCCGCGAATGCGATAAGAGTGATTGCTGCAAGGGTCAAAGACCTCGTCATTTTGGTCTCTCGTTCGAGCCAGGACGCCTTATGGCCAAAAGATAATGTTGCACCGCATCATAACTCGATCGACGGAAAATCGGCAAGACACCTATTCCAAGTCGCCCGGAATCCGTTTTGCCCCCGCATCAGAACGACCCGCTCAGCATTCATCAGACCTTAGTCTTACGCAAGGTCGGACCAACGACGCCTTTGTTCGGCACTTTATGCATGGGGTGTTGGATAGCATCCAGACCAACCGCACTTGAGTAAATTCACGTCGTCGGCGGCGACCGGGTGAGCACGAACCCGTACTTCCCCTGCCTCGCAACGCAAGAATTTATGCAGGATTTTTAAGAATTTTGATTGTGGTGATGTCGAGTTCTCACAGGAGTGAGCGATCATGTATCTCCCCTTTAACGCGTCCCGAATTCGTCAACGCGAAGCGCAAAACGCGCGCAACAATCGTGCTGAAATCGTCAAAGCTCTCGGCAATGGTCAAATCACCAAGCGTGATCTGCTGCGCTGGGGCATATACACGACCGGCGGCTTGCTCGTCGCGAAGAATGGCCTGAGCCCGTATGCGAAGAGCGCGTATGCTTCTGGATCCACCGGCGCGCCGCGCACACCGCTGCGTGGTGCCACGAAGTTCTCGCATCCGATGCACCGCTTAAACTACAGGGCGCCAACGCCCCTGACGCCGACGTTGCACCTGCCGGATGGCACGACATCGAGCCGGATTACCAAGGATACCTTCGCCGATTTCCTGCCTGGTATGTCTGAGCCGAGCGCGAAGCGGCTCTCGTATCACACCGATTACACGGCCTGGCGCAACAAAAACGGACGACAGGGGCCTGCCGCCCATCCCGATGTGGGCAACCTTTACGCCAATCCGGTGACGCAGCGTGGCCCGATGGAGGGTCGCCCGCCTGGTGAAATGTTCTCGCACCAGCGGTGGGCGGAATTCTTCCCCAAGGTCGGCTACATCTCCTCGCTGGGCCAGTGCGAAGCGGACACCTATTTCCATCCCGACATGGATCATCAGTCGTCCGATAGCATCTGGAGTTACGGCAGCGGACAGAATGTTCACGGTACTGTTCCGCCGCCATTGCTCAAGCTGCGCTACGGCGAGCCGGTCCTGCACCGTGTCTACAACCGTCTGCCGGTCGATAGAAATAAGAACAACGGGTTCGGCCGCAACGAAAGCCAGCTTCACTTCCACAACGCTCATAACGGTGCGGAGAGTGATGGCGCAGCCAACGTCCATCACTTCCCCGGCACGTTCTATGATTATCGCTGGAGTACCACGCTAGCCCGGCGCGACACGATCAACATCGATGCTCGGGATTGGCGCGCGTCGGGTCCGGATGGGCACGGCGGTCTTACTCGCGTCGCCGGTGACTACAAAGAAATCCAGGGCACGTTGTGGGCCCACGATCACCGCTTCTTCTTCACCGCCGAGAATGTCTACAAAGGCAATCTCATGATGATCAATATGTACTCCGGACCAGACCGTGGGAACGAAGCGCTGGACGATGGGCACGGCGTCAATCTGAAGCTGCCGAGCGGAACACTGCTCGACTGGGGCAACACCGACTTCGACGTCAATCTCATCGTGTCCGACGGCGCTTGCGATGCAGACGGTCAGTATTTCTTCGACATCTTCACCACAGATGGCTTCATCGGCGACCTGCCTTTGGTCAATTTCCAGTATGCACCTGTACTTGAAGTGCTGCCGCGCAAGTATCGGTTCCGTACGCTGAACGCGAGCATGTCGCGCTTCATCCAGCTGGCAATCGCAGACCCAAAAGGTAACCCGCTGCAGTTCCAATTCATTGCCAACGACGGCAACTTGGTGGTTAATCCGATCTCCTTGACGGCACTCGACCAGCAGGGCATTGCCGAACGCTACGATATTGTCGTCGACTTCTCCCAGTTCACGGCGGGCCAAACCCTG
>JANLXZ010000261.1:0-5498 GCA_031365375.1 Hyphomicrobiaceae bacterium
ATAGGGACTGTCGGCGCGCGTCGCATACTCACGGGCCGTCTTGTCGTCGTCGGCAACGAAAACGCTTTTTGCGACGCGCCAATTGGCCGGGTCGGCTTTGCGACCGCCTTTCGCGCAGCCCTCGGCATATTTCGGCCAATGACTTTTGACCCAAACCGGCATCAGGAAGTTTGCCGAAATCGGATCCCAACCACGCGCTGCCGCCTCGGTGACACCTTTAGAGTGGGGCGCGACTGCCGTCACCACGATCGGCGGATGCGGCCGCTGCAGGGGTTGCGGAATGAAGCCTTGGCCAATGTCGGCCATCAAGGTACGGGCCGTCGAAACGTTCCAATATTTGCCGGTGACATTGTACGGCGCATCTTTGGACCACAACGCCAGGATATGGTTGATCGCCTCCAGGAACATCTCGGCGCGGTTGGCATCGAGATTACCGAACGCCTCGGCATCGGAAAGCAGGCCACCGGGAGAGATGCCGAAGAGGAAGCGGCCATCGAGCAGATGATCGACCATGGCGACATCCGCGGCCACCTGCGCTGGATGTGAATTCGGCAGGTTGACGGTTCCGGTGCCGAGCTTAATGCGCTTGGTCGCCTCTGCCAGCGTCGCGATAAACATCAAACTGGAAGTGATGTTTTCCGATTTATCGGTGATGTGCTCACCCACGTAGCCTTCGGTGAAACCCAACTCATCGGCCAGAATGAATGCCTCGCGATCCTCACGCAACGACAAGCGCCAGTCCTTGCCCACGGGGTGGATCGGCATGGTAAAAAAGCCAAGATTCATCGTGCGACCTCGACGGCAAACTGTAATCCCTGTGAAAGTGGTAGCCGATCGGCTGCGATCGCGAAAATCATTTAAACGCCACGCCTGCATCTTGTTTTCTGATATGACAGACAACGCCCCACGATCGCGATCTTGAAACGCTTCGACATAATCATGCATCATGGCTCATATGGTAACGGAGCAAATTAATGGCGGCCTATGAATTGATCGCGCCTGCTGGATCATTCGACCGATGGCCGGCGGATATGAGAGCCGAACTCGACGCCAACCTGATGAGCCCTGTGGTCGGCTCCACCCTCGTTTCGGAAACCGACAAGGTGCGCATCTGGCATCTTGTCATTAAAGCTGGCGAGCGCTGTTCGTTTCATCGGCATGTGCTGGACTACTTTTGGACCTGTCACACGCACGGTCGCGCGCGCGGCTACTACGAGGACGGCTCGATCACCGAGACCACGCACTTTCCCGGCGACACGAAACACTCTGTCTACGGAACTGACGAACATCTGGTGCACGCGGTGGCAAACGTCGGCACCACCGATCTGCTGTTCACCACGGTCGAGTTCTTGGACAGCGCTAACCCTCCCCTTCCAGTGCCCGATGCAGTTAGGCTCGAAGTGGCTGCATAGCTCGAGCTACAGCTGGAGCCACTTTTCCTGATCTGGACAAGGCGACACGGAACGCCATACTCTTGCACGACAGTAGCTTTTTCGTGCGAGATTGGATCAGCACATGAATAAGGGTCTCGCCTCCCCGTCGGGTCTGCTCGAAACTTGGGTCGCTGAGCGCTGTCCGGCCGCCGCATCGAAATGGTTCCGCGATCAGCTCGCGTTACTGCGCGCAAATCCATCCGACAAGACAACCTATCTGGCGCTCGGCTATGCCACACGCCGTCTCGGCAAAGATGACCTCACCCTCAGCGCCGAAGATCTTGCATCGGCGGAAAGGGCTCGGGCCGGATGGGACCCGTCCGATTGGAGTGTCGATCAGGCAGCGCGCCTGGCCTTCATCTTGGCCAGCTACGATGTGGACGCATCGCGGTTTCGCGACCGGTTGGAGCAATTGTTTCGCACCGCCGATGTCGGCGAGTTGATCACCTTCTATCGCGGTCTGCCACTCTATCCCGAACCGCAGTTGCACATCGCCCGTGCTCGCGAGGGCGCACGTAGCGGCATGCAGCCGATTTTCGAGGCCGTCGCTCATCGCAATCCGTATCCCGCCGAGCAGTTCGACGAGAACTCCTGGAACCACATGGTTCTGAAGGCACTCTTCATCGGCTCGACATTGGCGCCAATTCAGGGCCTCGATCGCCGCGCCAATCCAACATTGATGCGCATGCTGTGTGATTACGCACACGAAAGATGGGCTGCCGGCCGGGCGGTAAGCCCGGAGCTGTGGCGTTGTGTCGGGCCGCACGCCGACCAGGAAGCGTTGGACGACCTCGGCCGTGTTCTCAAAACCGGTGACGACCGGGACCGGCAGGCTGCAGCTTTGGCGCTCGGCACTGCATCGTCGTCAGCGGCCAAGCGATTGCTCGACACAGTTCCCAGTCTCGCGGCGGAAACCAAATCTGGCCGACTCACATGGGCGACGTTCGCCGCGACCTAAAGCCTACCCTCGACGTGTTTAGTGGATGAAGCGAACAGGAGAAACTTCAGTGTTCATCGACTCGCACACCCACATGATTTCGCGCACGACCGACGACTACCAACGGATGGCGGCAGCCGGCATCGTCGCTTGCATCGAGCCGGCATTTTGGCTCGGCCAACCACGCACCAGTGTCGGCTCATACATCGACTATCTCTCGTTGATCTGCGGCTTTGAGCGCTTCCGCGCCGGACAATTCGGCCTACGCCACTACTGCACGATCGGGCTCAACAGCAAGGAAGCCAACAACGAAGAATTGGCCGAAGCCGTGATGGAAATCCTGCCCCGCTACGCGCTGAAGGAAGGCGTCGTTGCAATCGGCGAAATCGGCTATGACGAGCAGACCGCGCTCGAGGATAAATACTATCGGCTGCAATTGGAGCTCGCTAAAGAGCTGCATCTGCCGGTGATGGTGCATACGCCGCATCGCGATAAGCGGCGCGGCACCTTGCGGTCGATGGAGGTCGCCAAGGAGCATGGTCTCGATCCGGGCTACGTCGTGATCGACCATAACAACGAGGAGACCGTGCGAGACGTACTCGACCGCGGCTTCTGGGCCGCGTTCTCGATCTATCCCTTCACCAAGATGGGTAACGAACGCATGGTCGAAATCGTACGAACGTATGGTGCCGAGAGGATCTTCTGCGACAGTGCCTGCGACTGGGGCGTTTCCGATCCTTTGGCCGTGCCGAAAACCGCCGAACTGATGCGTCGCGGCGGCATCTCCGAAGACCAAATTCGCAAGGTTACGTTCGAAAACCCGTTGGCAGCCTACGGTCAAAGCGGACAGATTAAGGAAAGCGATTGGTTGGAGCCGCCGGCCATCGATCAACGCACACTTTACATGGGGAACTCGGTCTTGCGCGGCGGCCAGGCACCGGTGGTCGATGAGCGTGCCAGCGATAACCTGAAGATCGTTTGATTTATGGTGTGAATACGTGCGCCAGCATCAGATCCTTGAACGCAGCTGCTGCGACCGCGCTTTTCGGCAGCAAAGCTGCATCATTTGAGATGACCACCGGCGCATCGGCCTCATCGGTCGTGATCAAACCGTGCGACCCCTTGACCAGCGACGTGCCGGTGATCGGAATAACGTCCAACAGATTGCGAAAGCCAAGCTTGCGCGCGGCTAGCCGGCGGGCTACCCGCAGCTTCGGTGCTTTCAGGGCCGGGTCTAGAAACAGCTCCATCGGATCGTAACCCGGCTTGCGATGAATATCGACAGTTGCCGCGAAATCAGGCGCGCGCGCATCGTCCAGCCAATAATAATAACTGAACCAACGATCGGGATCTGACAGCACAACCAGTTCGCCGGAGCGGGGATGGTCCAGCCCGATCGCCCGCTTGCCTGCCTCATCGAGCACCTGCGCGACGCCGTCGATACCGCGCAGCAACGTGGCGATTTCGTCCGCGTTAGCTCCATGTTGAAGGTAGACATGCGCCACCTGATGATCCGCCAATGCGAACGCTTTCGAAGCACCCGCATCCAGCAGTTCATGGCCCATTTCGGTCTTGATGCGCATCAACCCAGCGCGGCGCAGTTCGCGATTGATATGCACCGCCTCGCGGACAGGGACGATGCCGTATTCGGAAACCACCAGCACGCGGTCGCCGGCTAGTTCGGCTTCATCGATCAACTCACCCGCCAACGCATCGACCTCGCGCAGATCTTTCGCGATGCTCGGGTGGCCAGGATTGGGACCGAACTTTTGCAGTCCATAATCGAGGTGCGGCAAGTAGCACAACGTCAATGTCGGGGCCCGGGTTTGGCGTACGTGGCTCGTCGCACGCGCGATCCATCGGCTGGACGCTATCGAGGTCATGGGGCCCCAGAACGTAAACAGCGGAAATGGCCCTAGTTTGGCGTCGAGTTCGGCCTTCAGTTCTGGCGGCTCGGCATAATGGTCGGGAATTTTTCTGCCGTCCGCCGGATACATCGGGCGCGGCGTCGCACTGACGTCGACACTGGAATACATATTGTACCACCAGAACATATTGGCGCAGGTGAAACTCGGATCTCGCCGTTTCGCCGTTTCCCAAACCTTTTCGCCAGCGATCAGCCGGTTCGACTGACGCCACAACATCACTTCGGCTTGCTCACGGAAATACCACCCGTTGGCAACGGCTCCGTGCCCAGACGGCGGCAGACCGGTCAATAATGTCGATTGCACCGTACATGTGACTGCCGGCACGACCGTGCCGAGCGTTCGGATCGCGCCACGATTCATGAGCCTCTGCAAGTTGGGAGTTTCCGAACCGATGAGGCGTCGGTTGAGACCCACAATCAGCAGAACCAATGTCTTGCGCATGAAAGCTCTGTTCTTGAAAAAACTTCAATTTGCCGCTTCTCCGCAAAACAAGCATGCGCTCTTAATGACGGCAACCCGAGAAAAAGCGAGCATTTCATGCCAAATAAAGAAATGTCTCAATTCGGCACTAAATCGTCAGTCAAACTCGTAATGACTTACAGACCCGCGCACCGCGCATATTGACAGTCTTATACTTCGCCACCCAATCTCACCTGGGGACCGCAATTTCGTAAGAACCATCTTTGTGCCAGCTACCATCATCGAACATGGGACCCCATGAAAAGTATCGATGCATCTCGAATTACACTATTGGCAAATCCAGTGGCAGCTGATTTGTCTACCGAGCCAGTTGTGTACCTTCAGCAATTTTCCGTTTCTTATGAATTTCCGGTAATTTTTACCGAGAAACTCTTTTCGCCTGAAAATTTGATCCTTACCGAAACGCTCGCGCGCCGGGAAGTTGGCAAGCAACATCGCTGCCTGGTCTTCGTCGACGAAGGCTTAATCGCTGCTTATCCCACTCTATTGGACGACATCGCCACTTACGCCAACCATCACGCCGATGTAATGGTCCTCGTCGCTCCGCCGTTCGTCGTCAACGGTGGCGAAATCGTAAAGAATGATTTGTACCACATCGAGTGGATGCAGGGGTTGGTGCACGAGCACCGTGTCGATCGTCACTCGTTTATAATTGTCGTCGGTGGTGGCGCGGTTTTGGACGCGGCCGGCCTCGTTGCTGCCACGAGCCACCGCGGTATC
>JANLXZ010000229.1:0-1848 GCA_031365375.1 Hyphomicrobiaceae bacterium
CAGAGGATCGAGGCCCAATTCCTCGAGCGTCATTGAGTAGAGTTCGATCTTGCCGGTCGGCGTCGAGAACGGCTGGTCATGCCTCGTTTGTCCCGCTGGCAGCTGATAAAATCCCTTCGCTTCCAGATCAGCTATCGCAGCGTCGCTGCCTCCGAGAAGGTAGGTGTTGAATTCACGCTGGCTGCGCCACGGCATAAGCCTTTTCGTAACCGCCTGACGCGCTTCCATTCGATCCAAAAGCGGTGCCGCAATATCGATCTCGGATCGTGCGTCGCCTTGCGGTGGCACAACGGCGCGTGTGAAGAGTACTGTCCGGCTGGATGGAAGAAACGACACTTCCTCTTCTTCGAGTGTCGTCGTCTTGGGCAGAACGATGTCGGCGAACTCGGCGGTCGGCGTCATCTGGTGCGCGGCAACCGCCACAAAGTCGAGCGACTTCATCGCCTCGATGGTTCGTGCCGTGTTCGGATAAGTCACGACGATGTTTACGCCGCTCGCATAAAGCGCGCGCACAGGATACGGTTTGCCGGTAAGTATTGCCTCGATCACGGATGGATTGTGGCAGGCGGTTTGCCAACCGCGCGGACCGGCCCAGAGCGGAAATCGATCGGCACCGATCGTGCGCTTCTCGGTAGCGAGATCCAGACGAAATTCGGGCCGGTGCAATAGCTCGATAGCGTCTGAAAAGCCGCTGGGCTTGTGCTGCCGCAGGTTGCCGCCTGGTCGATCGACGTTTCCAGAGATCGCGACGAGCGAATGAAATGCACGAAACGTCTGCACACCGACGCTCGAAGCATCAATCCCATGGCCGCTGACAAAGACCGAAGGGCCTGCCGCATACATTCGGGCTGCAGCTACGATGTCGTTGGCAGGGACACCGGTCAGTTTTGCCGCCACCTCAGCTGTCGCGCTGGTGCACCCCCAGTCGGAAGGTACGTTTACCGTCTGGGGCGAGGGCGGTATCGGATTACTGATGCAGCGGGTGCGACGCGAGCACCACGACCACCCCCTTGCCGATCCCGTGACGCAGGCGGATCTTGCACACCTCCTCGATCGCTTTGCCGGTTGGCCTCTGCCTGCGGAGTTGCGCGACATTCTGATCCTCGAACTATGCGGCAAGCGCAAAGGTAGGCCAGGACCTAAAATCACACAATCCGATTGGGATCACATTCAAGACGCGCTGTTCATCCCACACTACAAGCGAGGCCTTGCCATCGGCAAGAACGTTGGCTTGTTTCTACGGAAACTCAAGGGCAAGCAGTCTCGCAGCGCGAAACCCTATACCATTCCAACGGCGCGTGAATTTGCCTGCCACTGTGTACGTAAACTGCTGCCGAAGTTTCGCAATATGACGAACGCCTCGATTGCCAACCTTGTCAGCCTGCGTGCAAAACAGAAGCGGGCTGAGCGCGGTGAAAGTCACTGAATTCCCGCCAGGAATAGGATGACTGCAAGCTACGTCGTTGACTAGTACGGGGTTGATCTTCAACAGGAGGATCGACCCATGCCAAGACTTATTGCCATCGAGCAGATGGCGCCTAATGATCTCAATCCCTACAGCCGCAATGCTCGAACGCACAGCACGAAGCAAATCGCCCAGATCGCGGCCAGCATCAGAACGTTCGGTTTTAACAACCCGGTTCTGATCGACAGAGCCGGAACAATCATCGCAGGCCACGGCCGGGTCGAGGCTGCGAAACAGCTTGGCCTCGATACCGTGCCGGTGATCCGGCTCGAACATCTCAGCGAGGATCAGAAGCGGGCCTACATCCTGGCCGACAATCGACTGGCCGAGAAGGCCGGATGGGACCGTGAGATCCTCGCAATCGAACTGCAGCACTTGGTGCT
>JANLXZ010000281.1:0-3355 GCA_031365375.1 Hyphomicrobiaceae bacterium
ATAGGCTTCGCGGTAGTTCACGGTGATCCAGTAGGCATAGAGTTTGGCGGCCGCATATGGACTACGCGGATAGAATGGCGTCGTTTCGGTTTGCGGGGTCTCCTGCACCTTGCCATACAACTCCGAGGTCGAGGCCTGGTAGAACCGCACCCGCTCGGTCAGCCCAAGAATGCGGATTGCCTCGAGCAGCCTGAGGGTTCCGACCGCGTCGGAGTTGGCGGTATACTCGGGTGTCTCAAAGCTGACGGCAACGTGGCTTTGCGCCGCTAAATTGTAGATCTCGGTCGGTTGCGTTTCCTGGACGATGCGGATCAAGTTGGTCGCATCCGTCATATCGCCGTAATGCATGAAGAAGCGCACGTGCTCCTCATGCGGGTCGACGTACAGGTGATCGACGCGCTGTGTATTGATCAGCGAAGAGCGGCGTTTGACGCCATGCACGATGTAGCCCTTTGCCAACAGCAAGTCGGCCAAATATGCGCCGTCCTGGCCTGTTATGCCGGTGATGAGAGCTATCTTGCCGGCCATCATGCTGGGTCCCTCTGGTGCGGCTCGTTTGGGCGGCTTGGCAGAAGCTTGGCCGCCGTGCAACCGTGACCTTGATCAACCTGCGACAATCAATCCCGCTTCTATTAATAATGCCCCCGAAAGCGCATGTTGTGCAAAAGGGCTAGCCCAGCTTGAACCTTTCTGCTAGCACCAGCGACTTATGAAGGTCTGATCCGCGGTAGCTCAGTGGTAGAGCAGCCGACTGTTAATCGGCTGGTCGCTGGTTCGAATCCAGCCCGCGGAGCCACTTTCCCAGAGCCATTTCCCAAAGCTTAAATTACGACCTGGGTGCCGACTTCGATCGCGCGATCACTGGGAATTTTGTAGTACTGTGACGCGTCGCTGGCGTGGCGAGCCAACCAGATGAACAATCGATCCTGCCAAATCGGCATATCCGAGCGCGCGGATGGCCGCAGCGCCCGACGCGAGAGATAATACGATGTCTCCATTGGATTGAGATCAAGACGAAGTTGGCGGCGCATGAGTTCGCGCGGAACATCAGGAGTATCCATGTAGCCGAACTTCAAGCGCACAATTGTAAATGCGTCGGACAGCCGCTGCACGCGACCGCGTTCAGCAATTTCAACCCGTGGCGTGTCAACGGTCTCGATGCAGACGAGGATGTTCCGTCTATGCAAGATCTTGTTGTGCTTCAGATTGTGCATCAGCGCGATTGGCACGTTTTCGGGGTGGCTGGTCATGAAGATGGCGGTGCCAGGCACGCGCTCGGTGCATTTGACTTCGAGGATCGGAAGATAATCCGAGATCGACAGTTCTTCACGCTGTGATTTGAGGCCGAGAAGGCGGGCGCCCCGCTGCCAGGTCAACATCGCCACCAGCAAACAAACGCCAACAAGAACAGGCAGCCATCCGCCTTCCACGATCTTGAGAAGATTAGCGCCGAGAAAGACGAGATCGACGATCAGAAATGGAAGCATCACAAGGCCGGTGCGCAACCATGACCAATGCCAGAAATAGCGTGCCACGATAGCCGCAAGAATAACCGTGACGACCATCGTTCCCGTAACCGCGATCCCGTAGGCTGAGGCGAGGGCGCTCGAACTTCTAAAGGCCGAGGTCAGGAATAAAACCGCAATAAGCAGAAGCCAATTTACGGCCGGTGCATAAATTTGCCCCTTCTCCAGGGCCGACGTCCGGCGAATATTCATGCGCGGCAAAAGCCCCAGTTGGATCGCCTGTTGGGTCACCGAATACGCGCCGGAAATGACTGCCTGACTGGCAATGATCGTCGCAACCGTGGCGAGCCCGATCATGGGCACCAACGCCCACGATGGATACATCTTGAAGAATGGGTTCTCTAAAGCCTCGGGGCCGTCCAACAAGAGTGCGCCCTGCCCCAAATAGTTCAGCACCAGGGTTGGGAAAACCAAGAATAACCATGCCGTTCGGATCGGGCCACGACCGAAATGTCCTAAATCAGCATAGAGCGCTTCGGCGCCGGTCACGGCCAGGAATACGGCCCCGAGCGCGATCAAGCCGGCGAGGCCATGTGACGACAAGAACGAAACGCCATGCATCGGGTTGAGCGCTACCATGATATCGGGCCTGATTGCGATGTTGGTGATGCCGCCGATCGCCAGTGCTGCAAACCAGACGAGAATGATCGGTCCAAACCAGGATGCGATCTTCGCAGTGCCGCGACTTTGAATGGCGAATAGGCCAATCAGGATCGCAAGACTGATCGGCAGGACGAACCGATCAAAAGCAGGCGTCACAAGGTTTAAGCCCTCGACTGCCGATAGAACGGAAATCGCCGGTGTGATCATTGCGTCGCCGTAGAACAATGCGGCGCCGGTCATGCCAAGAATCGCGACGATGCGACCTCGGTCACCGAGCGCTCGCTGCGCCAGCGCCATTAGGCTCAGCGTGCCGCCCTCGCCGTTGTTGTCGGCGCGCAGCAAAATCAGCACGTACTTGAGGGTGACAATGACAACAAGCGCCCACACGATAAGTGAAAGAACTCCAAAAATCATTTCATGCGTGAGCGCGCCGTTGCCACGGGCTGCCGTGAGCGCCTCCTTCACGGCATAAAGGGGACTAGTGCCGATATCGCCATAGACGACACCGACAGAACCAAGCGTCAGCGCCCAAAATCCGGATTTGCTGGTAGGATGTCGTCTACCATTCGCGGATGAGGCTATTGTTGATGTGGACATTCGCTTTGCCTCGAGGGATATGCGGGATCGCATACCGCCTGACATCGCTGTTTGCGCGTAAGAATGCGATGAGGAACGAAGCTCGAAGGCATAAAGATCTCATAAGGATCAAATTTATGCACTGACCCGACAGGTTGCAGAACGGTTGCGTTCGGATTTTGACGATGGAAGGTCCAAACATAACAATCGCGCCGGCCAAGATCGGACCGGCACCGCGAACTTCGGACCACCTTGAGGTATGGGCGAGGTTGCCCCGGCCGCTGAGGGGAGTGGCGATCGTCGGCGTGTCGATGCTTGCAACCACTGCTGCGACATTGCTCGGATTGGTGCTGGGACTTTGGTTGCCGCCACAGAGCGTTTCACTCGTGTATCTCTTGGCGGTGATGTTAACAGCGCTGGCATTCGGCACGGCGACAGGATTGGCGGTCGCGTTCCTGGCATTCCTTTCGTACAATTTCTTCTTTATCGCGCCGATCTATACGTTCACCATCACGGATCCGCAGGAGGTATTCGCCCTTATCGCATTCTTGGCGGTCGCGATATCGACCTGCAGCGCGATTGGGTCGATGTCGCCGAGGTGACACAGCTCGCCGTTGCGCGCGCGCGACGATTATTTACCCGCGCCCACA
>JANLXZ010000309.1:0-3230 GCA_031365375.1 Hyphomicrobiaceae bacterium
GGGTGGCTCTCTACACGGTTCGGCCGCAAGAACTTGTTCCTGATTTGCCTCACCGGGTTCACCGTTGCCTCCATGCTGTGCGGGCTGGCAACGTCGCTGACCCAGATTGTGGTGTTCCGTCTTCTGCAAGGAATGTTCGGCGCGGCGCTGGTGCCGTTGTCGCAAGCGACGATGCTCGATCTTTATACTGTCGAGCAGCGCGGCTCGGCAATGGCGTTGTGGGGCATGGGCGTGATGGTTGGCCCAATTCTGGGGCCGACGCTCGGTGGATATCTGACCGACGCCTATAATTGGCGTTGGGTATTTTTCATCAACGTGCCGTTCGGTATTTTGGCGGTTGTCGGGTTGTGGCTTTTCATGAAAGACACAGATCGAAATCAGGGTTTGAAATTCGACTGGGCCGGTTTTCCTCAGCCTCGCGCTGGTCGGGCTGCAACTGATGCTCGACCGCGGCGAGCAGAAAGACTGGTTTCAATCGACTGAGGTGATCGCCGAGCTTACCCTCGCCTGCCTCGGTCTGTACTTATTCCTGGTACATATGTTTACCGCCGAGAAGCCGTTCATTCCGCCGCGCATCTTCAAAGATCGGAACTTTTCCGCGTCCTTCTTCATCATGTTCGCTATCGGTATGATCCTGCTTTCCAGTTCTGCGCTGTTGCCACCCTATCTGCAGAACTTGGGCGGCTATTCAATCACGCAGACGGGCCTCCTGATGGCACCGCGCGGCGCCGGCACGAAGCACGCCAGGTTGCTCGCCGGGTGGTGTTCGAGCCCGATCGACCCGCGGTTGCTGATGCTCGCTGGCATCGCGATGCTCTGCTACTCGATGTGGGAGATGACCGCTTGGACGCCGGATTTAAATGCAGGCGCACTGGCCTGGACTACGTTCGTCCAGGGGCTCGGTTTGGGCTTCGTATTCATTCCATTACAGCTCGTGGCGTTTGCGACACTACCTGCTGATCTTCGCGGCGATGGCACGGCGCTATTCAGTCTCATCCGCAACGTCGGTAGTGCAGTCGGGATCTCGATTGCAACCTTCCTGCTGGCACAGGGCACGCAGACCATGCATGCGCGCATCGCGGAAAGTGTCTCCCCGTTCAATCGCATGCTGCAATCGGGGGGCGCGCATCTGTTCTGGAATAGCGGGACCATACCTGGACTTGCCGCTCTGAATGCGGAGGTTACACGCCAAGCGTCGATCATCGCTTATGCGAACGACTTCAAATTCATGCTGATGATCAGCTTGCCGACGGCATTTCTGTTGCTGTTCTTGAAGCGTCCCCAAGCCACATCCGCATCACCGGAACATGCGGTTCTCGATTGAAGATATCTGGCAGTTCTTGAGCGGCACGATCTCGGCGACCGTGCCGCATTCTCAATGCGTCACACTTTGGCCAACGCCTGATCCAGATCGGCGATGATGTCGGACTTGTCTTCCAACCCGATTGAAAGGCGAACCACTTCGTTGCCGGCACCTGCCGACTTGCGCTGCTCGTCAGTCAACTGGCGATGCGTGGTCGAGGCCGGATGGATAATCAGCGAGCGGGTGTCACCGATATTGGCCAAGTGCGAGAACAATTTCATTCCCTGCACCAGCTTGACGCCGGCATCGTAACCGCCCTTGAGGCCGATGGTGAACACGGCACCCGCCCCCTTCGGACAGATCTTCCTGTGCAGCGCGTGATATTTGTTCTCGGGCAATCCGGCATACTGCACCCACGAAATAGCCGGATGCTTTTCCAGATGCTGAGCGACCGCCAGAGCGTTTTCGCAATGGCGCTGCATGCGCAGTGGCAGCGTCTCGATGCCGGTCAAAATGAGGAACGCATTGAAGGGTGCGATGGCCGGCCCCATGTCGCGCAGGCCCATGACCCGGCACGCGATCGCGAAGGCGAAGTTACCGAACGTCTCGGCGAGTTTCATGCCGTTGTAGGAAGCGTTCGGCTCGACCAGCGTCTTGTACCGGTGCTTGGAGCCCAACCAGTCGTAAGTTCCGCAATCGACGATCGCGCCGCCGATCGAGTTGCCGTGACCGCCCATGAACTTGGTCAGCGAATGCACGATGATGTCGGCGCCGTGCTCGCGGGGCCGGCACAGGTAGGGCGAGGCCATCGTGTTGTCGACGATGAAGGGCAAGCCGTGCTTCTTGGCGATCGCGGCGATGGCCGGCAGGTCGACAATAATTCCGCCGGGATTGGCGATCGACTCGCAGTAAAGTGCCTTGGTCTTGGGCGTGATGGCACGTTCGAACGAGGCCGGATCGGTCGCATCCGCCCATGCCACGTTCCAGTTGAACTTCTTGAAAGCGTGATTGAACTGGTTGACCGAGCCGCCATAAAGCTGCCGGCCCGCCACGAATTCGTCACCTGTCTCAAGCAGCGTGTGGAACACGAGGAACTGCGCCGCGTGGCCGGACGCGACGGCAAGTGCCGCGGTGCCCCCCTCGAGTGCCGCCACCCGGCCCTCGAGCACGCCCTGTGTCGGGTTGCCGATACGCGAGTAAATGTTGCCGAAGGCTTCGAGGCCGAACAAACTTGCCGCGTGATCGACATCGTTGAAGACGAACGACGAGGTTTGATAAATGGGTGTTACACGCGCGCCAGTGGACGGATCGGGCGTCGCCCCGGCATGGATCGCAAGCGTATCGAACTTCGGCGCGGGGGTGGGTCCGTCCTGCATGGCTTGGAACTCCTCTCGTGATCGCATAGGGTTAGTGTCAATTGCCGTATGCGCATACGTATCGCTGCTATCGTTGGCCGACAACGGATTTCGCAGCGCTTGGGCGTTACGACGAATGTAGCGCTCGTTTGCGGGCCGGCAAACCGGTTTTGGATGGGTTCAATGACAAGATCGACAATCTCTGCTGGCTTGTGCACCACAGTCGTATCTGTGACCGCTGTTTTGCTTTCGATCGCAGCCCTCATCACGGCCGCCAACGCTCAAAATACGCCGAAAACTTGCACTCAATCCGATGTCTCAGCCTCCATGGCTCTGATGAGTGCCAAGCTGAAGACGAACAACCAGGACAACCAAGCCCGTCTGAAGTTGCGCTTGCGCGAACTTGCCAAGGTGAAAAGCTGGAGCGAAGCCGAGACGGAGGAGAAAGGCTTCGATCTTCTCGAAGACGATACCACGCGGACGCAAGACGAGACCGCCAGTCACCTGCTTGGCCAGATCGATCAGTTGAGCCAAGGCAGCGACGCCCCACCGACCTGCGCCAAGGTCGAGGA
>JANLXZ010000318.1:0-4819 GCA_031365375.1 Hyphomicrobiaceae bacterium
CAGCGGGTGATCGAGCTGTTGGATAATGTGCGGCCGGTGCTCGCCCTGCACTTCGGAGTGTCATCGAAGGCCACCGGCTTCGTCATCGAAGCACGCGGCTATAACGAACGCAGCACGACAACCGACGCTTGCGGCCACACACCGGAGAGCGCCGACTGCCTAATTGCCGGCGGCCCGCATCATCTCACCGCGCGACTGCCGTTGAACCTCATCGTGCACCGCTTGCGTGCGCAGATGCTACCGGTCGAGCTCTCGCGCAATGCTGGGCGTTATCTGTGCAACGCAGCGCTCTATCATTCGCTCGACACGGTAAGACGGCGGGCGTGGACTGTGCGATCCGGATTCATTCATCTGCCGGTGTCGATCGACAAACGGCGGCACGTCCGCGGATCACGGCTGACGATGAAGCAGGCGGTCACGGGCGGATTAGAAATCATTGCTGCGAGCTTGGGGCGGCCGCGCGTCGATCCGCGCACCGGGCGATTTACTTAAGCCGGCCCTGCTCGGCTTTGTGCCGATACTCCAGCGCAATCAGCGTTGCCTTCATCGGCCGCAGCATCCCGAGGGCCAGACCCATCGTTACCGGCGCCCAGATCGCATGCACCCACCACGGCGGGCCGACTTTGAATTCGAGAATCAGCGCCGCGCCCAACATTAGAAAGCCCAGCAGCATGATCGCGAACACGGCTGGACCATCGCCGCTGTCGGCAAATGTGTAGTCTAGCTCACATGACGGGCACTTGGCGGCAACATCGAGCGACCAGATGCTGGTGAACAACGGGCCTTTACCGCAGCGCGGACACCGGCATTTAAGGCCTGCGAGGGCCGCCGATGGAGGTTGGTTTATCATTTTTTGTCGTCGCATCCGACTCCGCGATCGCGGAGCCGGCCGGACGCGACGGAACATCTCAACTGTCCCGCGCGCGGCGGCCGGTTCGCGGAACGCGTGTCGCCGCGCGCAACTATCAATGCGCCACTGGTGCGTAGTGACCGGCGCCCCATACGTAGATGCAGGCGAACAGGAATAGCCAGACGACGTCGACGAAGTGCCAGTACCAGGCTGCGGCCTCGAAGCCGAAGTGCTGCTTCGGTGTGAAGTCACCTTTTAAGGCGCGCAGCAAGCAGACGAACAGAAAGATCGTACCAATGAGCACGTGCGCACCGTGGAAGCCGGTCGCCATGAAGAACGTCGAGCCATAGATATGCCCAGCGAAGTTGAATGCGGCATGGCCGTACTCATAGACTTGGCATGTGGTGAAGAGTGCGCCCAGCACCACCGTGCAAACAAGCCCCCAGATCAAACCGCGACGGTTGTTGTGCAGCAGCGCGTGATGAGCCCAGGTGACTGTCGTGCCGGACAGCAGCAGGATCAGCGTGTTGACCAAAGGCAGGCCCCACGGATCGAACGTGCTGGTGAACCCTTCGCCGGGCTTGGGGGGCCAAACACCGCCCGTCAAAGTATTGCGATCGACCATTCCGATTGTCTGGGTAGAATTTTCAAGAGTGCTGACCATGCCTGGATATAGCGATGCATCGAAATAGGCCCAGAACCAGGCGACGAAGAACATCACTTCGGAGGCAATGAACATGATCATGCCGTAGCGCAAGTGAATGCCCACAACAGGCGTGTGGTCGCCCTTGTGTGCTTCGCGGATCACATCGCGCCACCACATGAAGGCGATCGCCGCAACGCTGCCGAAACCGATGAAAAACAAGGTCGGTCCCTTGAGACCGAACAAGCCATCACCGCCAGACAACGAGCGCATCCAAACAATCGCGCCAATTGCCATGACCAGGGCACCAATCGAGGCGAGGATCGGCCAGGGACTCGGATCGACGAGGTGATAATCGTGGTTCTTTGCGTGTGCGTGACTGTCGGCCATGGCGTTCTTTCGTCTCCGTCTACATAATTTAGGTGGGTGGGCAACTCCAAGGTACCGGCCATCGCCTTCGTGTCGTCCTTCAGATGCCCTTGCCGGGCTTCGTCGTCGCAGCAGTGCTGACCTTCGGATGGTCAACCAGAAAAAACGTATAGGAAAGCGTGATCATGCCGACATTTCCCGCATCCTTGTCCGCGACCATCGCTGGATCGACGAAGAAACTGACCGGCATATCAATCGTTTGCCCCGGCTCCAAACGCTGCTCGGTGAAACAGAAACATTCGAGCTTGTTGAAAAAGGCGCCCGTCTGTTCAGGCGAGACGTTGAAACTCGCGGTACCGACCAACGTCTTCGTCGAGTTATTGGTCGCCCGATAAAGCGCCAGCGAGGTCTCACCGATCCGTATCGTCTGGGTCGTATCGATCGGTTGCACGGTCCAATCGAGACCAGGGCTCACGGTTGCGTCGAAGCGCACGGTAATGCGGCGATCAAGGATGACGTCGGACGGTTTTGCGACCCTCTGCGTGGTGCCAGCGTAACCGGTCGCTTGGCAAAACAACCGGTAGAGCGGCACCGACGCGAATGCCAGCATTAGCATCACTGCCGCGCCGGTGGCAGCCCACAATCCAACGCGGCGATGGCTGCGCGCGAGCGTGGATCCCGGTGTTTTGTCTGCGTAGCTGGAGGGTTCTGGCTTCATGCGGTCACAGCGCTCGATTGAGAACGTTGCCACCGATGCGCACGATCGTCGCGGCATAGAAAAGGGCCGTCAGCGCCAGCAGCATGAGCGCGATTGCGATTGACCGCATGCGCCGCTGACGCAGCCAATGCGGACTGGGCTTTTGCTCCTCGTTCTGGTCCACAGCGAACTCCACGGCGCTAACCACCCATCGCGATGCGAATTGTGTGCTCGGCCAACAGCACTAAGAACAGAGCAAAAAGGTACAGGATCGAAAATCCGAACAGAGCGCGCGCGGCGCTGTCGGCCTCGCGGCCGTCGCGGATCTGAAACACTTTGTAGGCGTACCACACGAAGGCGACGCCGAGCACCGACGAGACGATGAGATAGGTAGTGCCACCCAGACCAATGAAGGAAGGAACGATACCCAATGGCGCGAGCAGCATGGAGTATGCGAGGATTTGGCGACGGGTTGAATCGCCACCTTTGACGACCGGCATCATTGGCACGCCGACGCGCTCGTAATCCCGGCACCGGTAAAGGGCGAGCGCCCAAAAGTGCGGCGGCGTCCAGATGAAGATGATGAGGAACAGCACAAGGCTTTCAATGCTCACACCACCGGTGACGGCAGCCCAACCGACCATCGGCGGGAAGGCGCCGGCAGCGCCGCCGATCACAATGTTCTGCGGTGTCCGGCGCTTCAGCCACATCGTGTAGATCACGACATAGAAAGCGATCGTGAACGCCAAAAATGCACCGGCGAAGTAGTTGACCAGCAGCCCGAGGGTCAGGACCGAAAACACCGACAGGACAGAACCGAATGCAAACGCCTCCTCGGCAGTGATCTTGCCACGCGGGATGGCACGCGCGGCGGTGCGAGCCATCTTGGCGTCGATGTCGGCATCAAACCACATGTTGAGCGCGCCGGATGCTCCGGCGCCTACGGCGATTGCCAACAGCGCAATCGAGCCGATCAGCGGATGTATATGTCCCGGGGCCGCCACGATGCCGACAAGGGCCGTTAGAACGACCAGCGCCATTACGCGAGGTTTCATCAATGAGAAATAATCAGCGACGCTCCCGTCGGAAACGTCGGCTCCGGCGTAGTTTGCCAACGGCATGGCATCGGCTGGGATTTGGGTCGTATCGGTCAAAGTTGCACCGTAACAGTTAAAGCGCGCAGCTCGAATGAAGCGGGCTGGATGATCCAGCCCGCTCCGATTTCGTTTAGTGATGCTCGCCGTGCTTGATCTGCGGCAGGGTCTCGAAGCAATGGTAAGGCGGTGGCGAAGGCAACGTCCACTCGAGCGTCGTTGCACCCTCGCCCCAGGGATTGTCCACGGCTTTCTGCTTGCGCACGAACGCCAGGATCAAGCCGATAAAGAACACCACCGTTCCCAACGTGGTAATGTAGGCGCCGATCGAGGACACGCGGTTCCAACCTGCATAGGCATCCGGGTAGTCGGCGTAGTGGCGAGGCATGCCGGCAAGGCCGAGGAAGTGCTGCGGGAAAAACAGTATGTTGGCACCTATGAACGTCAACCAGAAGTGCAACTTGCCGAGGAACTCCGAGTACATGTAGCCGCTCATCTTCGGGAACCAGTAGTACCAACCGGCAAAGATCGCGAACACTGCACCCAGCGAGAGCACGTAGTGGAAGTGGGCGACGACGTAATAGGTATTGTGCAGCGCACGGTCGACACCGGCGTTCGCCAGCATCACGCCGGTGACGCCGCCGACCGTAAACAGGAAGATGAAGCCTAGCGCCCAGATCATCGGGACTTTGTAAGTGATCGAGCCGCCCCACATCGTGGCGATCCAGGAAAAGATCTTCACGCCAGTCGGCACCGCGATCACCATCGTGGCGAACACGAAATAAGCCTGGGTGTTGACGCCGATGCCGGCCGTGAACATGTGGTGGGCCCACACGACGAACCCGACAACACCGATCGCGACCATGGCGTATGCCATGCCCAGATAACCGAACACGGGCTTACGCGAGAAGGTCGAGATGATGTGACTGATCATGCCGAAGCCTGGCAGGATCAAAATGTAAACTTCAGGATGACCGAAGAACCAGAACAGATGCTGGTAGAGGACCGGGTCGCCGCCACCTTTGGCATCGAAGAACGCGGTGCCGAAGTTGCGGTCGGTCAGCAGCATGGTGATGGCGCCGGCCAAAACCGGCAGCGACAGCAACAGCAAGACGGCCGTCACCAACACAGACCAGACGAACAGTGGCATCCGATGCAGCGTCATG
>JANLXZ010000352.1:0-25846 GCA_031365375.1 Hyphomicrobiaceae bacterium
AGCCGCGAGTTCGCCATATGTGAGCGTGCGGGCCTGATCGACGAACGCGGTTTTGCCCGCACGCCCGGAAATCAGGTGAGCATCAACCATAACGATCGCAGCATTATAGGTGCGCGGATAGGCCATCGATTATCCACCCTCTTCTTTTATTGATTATGTTGTTGCAGTATAGTGCTTCAGCATAGGTGTCGCACGCAATATGTTTCCTGGCACCCAAGGGGCACTAGAATACTTGTGCGACGCACCATATTATAATGCACTGCAGCAAGCCAGTTCGGATGGTCATGGAACGAGCGGTCGAAAAGCAAGCCGAACAACGGCGCGGTTCAGATCCGGCCGAAGAAGGATATCTCGCACTGATCGGTGAGCGGTTGCGCTTAACGCGCGCCCGACGCGGCATGTCTCGCAAGGTACTCTCGCTAGCTTCAGGCGTCTCCGAACGCTACCTCGCGGAAATGGAGCGGGGCGCCGGCAATGCCTCGTTGCTGGTGGTGCGTAAACTTGCTGCTGCGATGGGCATTCGTGTTTCGGAGTTGGCCGCAGAAGAACTCGATCGGTCGATCGATTTGCATCACGCGGTCCATCAACTGGAACGCTTGACGACGATCCAGATTGCGGAAACGCGTCAATGGATGGCCGCTCGATTTGGCAAGCAGAGTGCGGCCGACCGTCGGCGCGTAGCGCTCATTGGCCTGCGTGGCGCGGGCAAGACGACGCTGGGACAGGGTTTGGCAACGCAGTTTGATGTCCCCTTTGTTGAACTCGACCGCGAGATCGAGCGCGTAAGCGGTATGGAGATGAGCGAAATTTTCGCAGCCCACGGCCAAAGCGGATTCCGGCGCCTGGAATATCAAGCGCTTGAAGATACCCTCGGACTTCACGATAAATGCGTGATCGCTACCGGTGGCAGCCTTGTCACCGAGCCGCGCACGTTCGATCTGCTATTGTCTGAATGTTTCGTCGTTTGGTTACGCGCAACGCCAGAGCAGCATATGGAGCGGGTGGCGGCGCAAGGCGATATGCGCCCGATGGCGTCGAGCCGTCAAGCGATGGAGGATCTGCGGGCAATACTGCAAGCGCGGGCGCAGCTTTATGGCAAAGCTAATGCCAGCGTTGATACCAGCGCGACGAGCGCAAACGAAACGTTGGTTCAGTTAAAAGCTGCCATCGAGACTTAAGGCGCGAGGGATAGACGTTGGCCCTGGGCGGTGACTAGTCCGCCGCGAGCCTCCACCGCTCGACCGACTTTCAAACCCTTGCCGATCGGCGCCATGACTTCCTTCTTCGCCTCGACGACAATTACGCCGCCGAATGTAGGCGTCACGCGCGCACCAAGCCGTTCGAAGCTCGCGGCCGACCGCAAAATAAACCTGCGCTCGAATGGCGGCATGTGCAGCGCGTGCGTCCAATCGATGGGCGTGAACAGAGCCTCACCTAGCAATCGTTCAAGCTGGCCACGGCTATAAGGCCGACCGTGTCCAAAGGGAGTGCTATCGAGGCGGGCCCACATGCTTCGCCGGTTCGGCACGATCAGCATCAGGCGTCCGTCCGGCGCCAGCACCCGCCAGATCTCCCGCAATAGCGGGCGCACACGCTCTGCTCCCTCCAGGCAATGCACCGCGATCATCCGATCGACGGCGTTGTCGGGCAGCGGTAAGCGTTCTTCGTCAACGAGAACGCTCATTGCCGGGCCGGCGACGGGCCACACCATCACGCCTTGCGAGGCGGGCATCAATGCACCGATCCGCCGCGATTCGTTTCTGAAGGCTCCCAGATACGGGCTCGCAAAGCCGAGGCCGATCAGGGTCTGACCTTTGATATTTGGCCAGCGTTCACGGATGCGCCGCGTCAGGACGCGTCGCGTGATTTGTCCGATGGGACGGGCGTAAAAGTCCCTGAGCTCAGTGACATCCAGGTGCATTGGTCCTTTTGCTCAGCACAGGCTGCCATTATGCACCAAACACGGATCGAATCCAAAGCGCTTCACCGGCCCGCCGCATATCCTTGCATACCGCGTGGATTGGCGGCAGCTTTGCGGCGATTGCCCTCTTGCGAAACGGCGGTCAACCGGCCTTCGCTCCAGGAACCGCTGATCTCGACCTTGTGCCCACGGCGTTTCAACTCGTCAATGGTCGCGGCAGGCAAGCGATCTTCGACGGCGACGACACCGGGACGCGCCGCGCGCGGCCAGAACGATGCCGGGAAATGCTCGATATGCCAGGCCGGCGCGTCGATCGCCTCTTGCAAATTCATGCCCCAATGGATGTGACGGAGTAAGAACTGCGTCGACCACTGGTCCTGTTGATCGCCGCCAGGCGTGCCCCAGCTCATATACGGTTGACCATCGCGGAATGCCATGCCGACTGACAACGTCGAGCGCGGCCGCTTTCCGGGCATGAGGGTGCCGGGTTGGCCTTCCTCGAGCCAGAACATCTGCGCCCGTGAGCCGAGCGGGAAGCCAAGCTGCGGTATCACCGGCGACGATTGCAACCAGCCGCCCGAGGGCGTCGCCGAGAACATGTTGCCGGCTTTGTCGATGATGTCGATATGGACGGTATCGCCCCGGCTCTCGCCCATGCGGCCGACAGTCGGCTCGCCCGCCCCCGATGCACTGACGGCGGTGCGGCCATCCGAGATGCCCTTCATGATCACGTCGCCGCCGAAGCCCGAGATCGTGCCCGGCCGCTGGTCCATCGAGGCCGAACTTGCATCAACGAGTTCGCGGCGGTCGGCGTTGTAGGCCTCCGATAGCAGCACATCCATCGGCACCTTGGCGAACAGCGGATCGCCATAGAACTTTTCGCGGTCGGCGTAGGCGAGCTTGGCGCACTCGATGACGAGGTGGATGAAGTCCGGCCCGGTCGGCGAGATTTTGTCGAGGTCGTAGCCCTTGAGCAGCGCCAGTTGCTGCAGCAGAACAGGCCCTTGCGTCCACGGCCCCGGTTTGAACACGCGCGTGCCGCGATAATCCAGATGCACCGGCGCTTCGATCGTTGGCGTCCAGGTGGCCATGTCCTGCCCCGTCAGCACGCCTTTGTGGCGACGACCACTGACGTCCATGATTTCCTGCGTGCGGCAGAACGAGTCGATCTGTTCAGCAACGAAACCCTGGCTCCATACTTTGCGGGCCCGGTTGATGACGGCTTCTCTGGTGCCACCGCCAGCTTCGGCTTCGGTCAGGATCCGCTCATACGTCTCGGCGTGCTTGAGATTGCGGAACAGCGTGCCTTGCGCGGGTACTTTGCCGCCCGGCAGATAAACCGCAGCCGAGGTCGGCCAATGCTGGCTGAACAGATCTTTCACGGTGTCGATCGTCGCGACCGCGCGCTCCACCAGCGGATGGCCATGGCGCGCGTAACCAATCGCTGCTGCCAGCACCTCGCGCACGCTCATCGTGCCGTGCTGCTCGAGGATCATCATGTAGGTGTCGAACGTGCCCGGGATACACGCCGCGAGCAAGCCCGTTCCGGGGATTATATCGAGACCGAGATGGCCGCGATAATGCGCGATCGTCGCACCCGCCGGTGCCGGACCTTGGCCGCAGACGATGACCGGCGCGCCGCTCCCCTTGTGCTTGCTCTGATCATAGAGGATGACCGGCACGTCGCCGCCCGGACCGTTCAGGTGCGGCTCGACCACCTGCAACGTGAATGCCGCCGCGATCCCCGCGTCGAACGCATTGCCGCCGCGTTCGAGAATGCCCATCGCAACGGCGGTGGCGATCCAATGCGTGGTCGCCGCGACACCGAAAGTTCCGTCAATTACGGGGCGCGTGGTGAAGGGATTGGGATTGACAAAGGACATAGTGTTTTCCGATCAACTTAGTTATGCGGCGCGATTAGCCGCGATCTGGCGCATGACGACAGGCGAAGCGATGAGGAGGCCCAAGAGAATGCCATTCCAACTGGCCGAAATCATCGGCATGGCTGATGCGAACAGAACGAGGCATTCCCACCAGGCGAGTGGCGCCAGTGCGTAACGCGTGAACACCGCCGAGAGTGCAGTGATCGACAAGAGACAGCCCAGCGTCGCCGAGAAGAATGCGCTCAGCGTGAAGCCCGGCACCATGATCAGCATCGACGGTGAAAACACGAACACGAATGGCACCAGCACCTTGCCGAGCGCCAAGCGGAACGCGGTATTGCCGGTCTTGAACGGATCGGCGCCGGCCATGCTCGCGCCGGCGTAGGCTGCGATCGCGACGGGTGGTGTCACGTCGGCCAGAACGCCATAATAAAACACGAAGAAATGCGCCACGAGCGGAGCAACACCCAGCATGCCGAGCGTGGGTGCCGCCACCGTCACCATGATGATGTAGGTCGCCGTGGTCGGCACGCCGCAGCCGAGCAGAATGCAGACAATCGCGGTTAGCAGCAGTGTGTAGAACAGCGTCGCAGTTTTGAGATCGTAGGGCAGGAACGGCAGAATTCCGAGCGTGGCATCGGCCATAGTGGCGGCAAGCGACGTCACGATGTATGAGATTTTGAAGCCGACGCCGGTCAACGTTACGACGCCGACAATGATGCCGACGGTTGCCGCCGCTGCACCCACGCCGATCGCATATTTGGCGCCCATAACGAACGCATCGCCCATTTCAGCGGTGGCGTCTCTGCCGTCGGCGCGGGTTAGGTAGCCGTGCACGATCGTGGCCATCGCGAGAGCAAAAAAGATGAAGTTGACGCTGACGCTCAGGTCGCCCAGCGGAATCTGCTCACGCAGCAATCCAAGCGGTGCCAGCACGCAGATTGCGACGGTGAACGTCAAGCTTGCCGTTTTCCGATGTGCGGCCATGCCAAGCAGGATGCACCCGGTGATGCCCCAGAATGCCGCGAGATACGGCGTGTAGCCGGTGAAAAGTACGACGATGAGCGCGATCAGCGGTGCAAGTGTCGGCCAATCGCGCGCGAACACTTCGCGCAGTTTCGGGATTTCGGCATCGGTTAGGCCACGCATGCCGGTTTTCTTGGCTTCAAAGTGGACCTGCATCAGCACGCCGAAGAAATGCATGAACGCCGGCACGATCGCGGCGATCACGATGGTGCCGTAGGGCTGATTGAGGAACTCGACCATCAGGAAGGCAGCCGCGCCCATGATCGGCGGCGTGATCTGGCCGCCGGTCGCCGCTGTCGATTCGACCGCCGCCGCGAAGTGCCGCTGATAGCCGAGCCGGATCATCATCGGGATGGTCAGCGAGCCGACCGTCACCGTGTTGGCGACCGACGAGCCCGAGATCATGCCAAACAGCGCCGAGCCGAAAATCGAGACCTTGGCTGGGCCGCCGGCATAGCGACCCGCGACCGACGCGGCGACGCCCAGGAACAATCGTCCCAATCCAATCTTGGTCGCCAGCACGCCGAACAGCACGAAGTGGAACACGTATGTTGCGACCACGCCGAGGGCGACGCCGTAAATGCCTTGGCTCGTTAAATACAAATGGTTGACCAGGTTTTTCCAGCTCGATCCCGGATGCAAAAAGATGCCGGGAAACCAGGTGCCGAATAGTGCGTACACGATCGAAAACATCGCGATGATCGGCAGGCCCCAGCCGATCGAACGCCGCGTCGCTTCGAGCAACACGACGATGATGATCGTGCCCATCACCACGTCGAGCATATTCGGATTGCCGATGCGGTCGGCGAGGTCGTGGAAAACGTAGGGCACGTACAAGCTGGCAATGGCTGCGGCGATACATAGCGCCCAGTCGATCAGCGGTATGCCGCCGGGCGAAAGCATGGTCGACGGTTGCACCGTCTTGCCGTGGCTCGGCAGAAACGAGAACACTAGGAAGATCAGCCCGATCACGAACGCCAGATGGATGCCGCGATGCGTCGTCTCCTCCAGCAGACCGAAGCCCGCCGTGTAGTAGTGAAAGCCGGAGAGAATGAGCAGCAGCGCCGCCACCAGCATACCCGGTCCGGGTGCAAGCTTACGAAAGCTGATTTCGGGATCGAGTTCTTCCTCCAGCCGGCGCGCTTCGGATTCTGGAATTATATCGAGGGTCATTACTGGGAGTTCCGCGCATTGCGATCGTTGCCACGAGTGTGACCGCCGAAGCGCGCCGGGTCACGCAAAAAAACATTCCGGTTGTTCCTACCCAGAAGCCTCAACTCCCTCACCCGCCTTCCCAAAGCCCGTCCCCCGGACGGGCATCTGGGCTCCTAACCTGTGCTTGTTGACATAGATCTTGCCTCCCCCCGATGGGTAAAGATCCCGGATACGCCGGCTACGCCGAGCTTTCCGGGAACGCGTGGGGAGAGTTGTGTATTAGGCGGAGACTGGCTGAAGCCACGCTTGACGTGTGCCGTGCATTCACACCACCGTCTTCGGCTCGAACAGACATAAATCCGCGATGATGCAGTTGAAACACATCGGTTTGCGGGCGAGGCAGGTGTAGCGACCGTGCAGGATCAGCCAGTGGTGCGCGTGCAGGCCGTACTGCTGCGGCACGACCTCCATCAAAACGTCCTCGACCGCTTCGACGTCCTTGCCCGGTGCCATGCCGGTGCGGTTGCCGACACGGAACACGTGGGTGTCGACGGCCATCGTAAGCTGCCCGAACGCCATGTTGAGCACGACGTTCGCCGTCTTGCGGCCGACGCCCGGCAGCTTGACCAACGCATCGCGATCGGCGGGAACGATCGAGCCGTGCCCGACAATTAGCGCTTGCGATAGCGCGATCACATTCTTTGCCTTGTTGCGATAGAGACCGATCGTCTTTAAGTAGTCGCGCACGGTGTCCTCGCCGAGCGCGACCATCTTTTCCGGCGTATCGGCAACCTTGAACAGCGCCCGTGTCGCCTTGTTGACGCCAGCGTCTGTCGCCTGCGCCGACAACACCACGGCGACCAGCAGCGTGTAAGGGTTGAGGTGCTCCAACTCACCCTTGGGCTCTGGTTCACGGGCATGGAAGCGGCGGAAGATTTCCGCGATTACGTCGGCCGACAATCCGGCCGGCAGCGGGGCTTTACGCGTTCCCGGCTTTCCAAGCAGCTTGGGCTTGCCGGCGCCGGCGAGAATTTTGGGCTGCGGCTTTTTGCTTTTGATCGCTGGCGGCATGGTCACTTCAATCTGTTCGCGTGAGCGATTAAGCTCATCCAGATGAGGGAAACAAACAACCCTGATCGCGATGCCATCCCGCCCTACGAGCCGTTTCGCGCCGTGCTGACTGCGCATCGCTCGTTGACGCCGCGCGGCTTTGTCGTGTTGATGAGTGTTCTGTGCGCGATCAACTTCGTCGTCGGCGTCGGGTTCTGGCTGCTCGGCGCATGGCCAGTGGTCGCTTTCTGTGGTCTCGATGTCGCGATCATTTACGTCGCGTTCAAACTGAATTACCGCTCGGGTCGTCGTTACGAGACCGTTGATCTGACCCCGGAGCGTTTGATCGTGACGCGGGTCGAGCCATCGGGTCGGACGCGGGTGTTCGAGTTCAATCCTTATTGGACAAGGGTTCAGCTGCGCGAACATCACGACGGTCGCACCGTGCTGCAACTCGCCCACCACAACCAGCGCCTGACCTTCGGCCGCTTCATGAACGACGACGAACGCCGCGATTTCGCCGGTGCATTAAGGGACGCGCTTGCGCGGGCGCGAGGCATGAGCGGGTTTTGACGGATGGGTCTCACCCACCCCTGCCGTCATCCCGGCCCCGGATCTGCTGTGGCCGGGACACGCGGTTGTGGGAGTTGGGCCGTGGCAAACAACGTCGCCAAACATAATTCCATCCCCGCGTTCCCGGAAAGCCGGCGCGAGCCGAGCTTATCCCGGATCTTTACCTATTGAGGGGACGAACACGGGAGCAAAGCCGACAGGGACTTACCTGCCTCCCACTGCTTCCCCACTCCTCCCCACTCCCGCCCTAGCGGAGCGCGCGGGCGTTTGCTATGCACCTCGAAGCGAACACTTGTCGGATCTGGGGAGAACACATGAGCAGCGCCGGACCATTGAAATACAAGCGCCTGCTGCTGAAGCTGTCCGGCGAAGCGCTGATGGGCAAGGGTAGCTACGGCTTCGATATGAGTGTGGCGCAGCGCCTTGCCCGCGATGTGTCCGAGGCCAATAAGGCGGGATGCGTCATCAGCGTCGTCGTCGGCGGCGGCAATATCTTCCGTGGCATGGCGGGCGCAGCCTCCGGCATGGATCGCGCGACCGCCGACTACATGGGTATGCTGGCGACGGTTATGAACGCGCTGGCATTCCAAAATGCGCTCGAACAACATGGCACCAAGGCGCGCGTGCTGTCGGCGATCCCGATGCCGACGGTCTGTGAGAGCTACGTGCGTGCCAAGGCCCTGCATCATTTGGAGCAGGGTCGCGTCGTGATCTTCGCCGCCGGTACCGGTAATCCGTTCTTCACAACCGACACGACGGCGGCGCTGCGGGCCATCGAAATGGGATGCGACGCGGTTGCCAAGGCAACTCAAGTCGATGGCGTCTACTCGGCCGATCCGAAAAAAGATCCGAAAGCCGTGCGTTATGACACGTTGACCTACGCCGATGTGCTATCACGTGATCTGAAGGTGATGGATGGAGCCGCGATCGCGCTTGCTCGCGACAATCATCTTCCGGTAATTGTGTTTTCGATCGAGGAGTCGGGCAACCTGCTCAAGGTTCTTCGAGGCGAGGCGCGGGCGACGGTTGTGTCTGATAAGATCTGATTTTGCTGTTTCCAGCTCCGCCTTTCCGCGAGGGGCTGCCAAGTGGTTGCGCGGAAGCAGCGGAAACGGTGGAAGGAAAAACTGCTATGGCGACGCCAGCGAAATTCGATATCAACGAGCTCGAAAAGCGCATGCGCACAGGGCTCGATGCCTTGAAGCGCGAGCTGCAGGGCTTGCGCACGGGCCGCGCCAGCGTGAACTTGCTGGACCCGGTTATGGTCAATGTGTACGGCCAGCGCATGCCGATCAATCAGGTTGGCACGGTGTCTACACCGGAAGCGCGGATGATCACCGTGCAGGTCTGGGATAAAGCCACGCTGCCGGCCGTCGAAAAGGCAATCCGCGAAGCAAATCTCGGGCTCAACCCGCAGGTGGACGGCACCATCATTCGGTTGCCGATCCCTTCGCTGACCGCCGATCGCCGCGCCGAGCTCGTCAAGCTGGCGCGCAAATATTCGGAGGAACACGGCAAGGTGGCTGTTCGCAATGTACGGCGTGACGGCATGGAGCTCGTGAAAAAGCTGCAGAAAGACTCGGTCATCAGCGAAGACGATGCACGCAAGAACTCCGACAAGGTTCAGGAGTTGACCGATCGCATGATCAAGGAAATCGATACCACACTTGCCGCCAAGGAACTCGAGATCAACAAGGTCTGAGCGCGGATCGCGACCCCTACCGCTGCGCCAACCAAACCTGAAAGTGCCGCCTCCTTGGCCGATACCGAGACACAAACTGCCCACGTAATGGATGGGCCATGGCAGCGGCCGGACCAGGTGCTCGTCGCGACGCGTCCGGCGCCACGCCACGTCGCAATCATCATGGATGGTAACGGGCGCTGGGCGAAATCGCGCGGTTTGCCGCGTGCCATCGGGCACGCAAAAGGCGTCGATGCGGTGCGCCGCACAGTTCGAGCCGCCATCGAACTGGGTGTCGATTTTCTCACGATCTATTCGTTTTCCTCCGAGAACTGGTCCAGACCGGCCGAGGAAATCGATGATCTTATGGGGTTGATCAAGCGCTTTATCAGGCGTGACTTGGCCGAGCTGCATCGTAATGGCGTCGCCATCCGCGTCATCGGCGAGCGCGGCAATCTCGAGCCCGAAATGCTGGCGATGATCGAGGAAGCGGAGCGGCTTACCGCGGCCAATACTGCCCTCACGCTTGTCGTCGCGTTCAATTACGGCGCACGAGCCGAAATCACAATGGCCGCCCGCCGACTAGCGGAACGCGTGGCGTCGGGCGAACTCGCGCCTGCCGACATCACCGAGGCACGACTTGCCGACTGTTTGGAAACGCGCGGAATTCCCGATCCTGAATTGCTGATCCGCACCAGCGGGGAGTTGCGCCTCTCGAATTTCTTGTTGTGGCAGGCAGCTTACACTGAGTTCGTGTTCGTCGAGGCGTTCTGGCCGGATTTCGGACGCGAACTTCTGGAGCAGGCGATCGGCGCGTACCATGGGCGCGATCGTCGCTTCGGTGGGCTGACAAAACGGTCCACCGCATGAGGTTGGTACCAGATGCAACCTGATGAGCCGGATAACAATAACGTTGCACCTAAACCCGCGCCGCCGGCATCGCCTCAGCCTTCGAAAGCGAGTGCGATGAGGGACCTCGGACCGCGCGTGGCGTCGGCCATCGTGATGGCGTCGGTGGCGCTCGGTGCGCTCTATGCTGGAGTGATGCCGTTTACGGTTCTGGTGCTGATTGCGGCCGTGGTCATGAGCTGGGAGTGGGGCACGGTCGTCCGTGGCGATGCCAGCATCGATGCGGTTCTCATCGTCCATGTCGTCTTCGTTGCGGGGGCCGTAATCCTTGCTGGTTGCGGGTATGCCGCGCTCGCTTTGATCGGATTGATTGCCGGGACGTTCGTTGTCGGCGCCTTGCGTTTCGGCGAGACGGCACGGCTCTCGGCGGTAGGGGTGCTCTATACCGGAATGCCGGCCGTGGCTCTCATCGAACTTCGCACGGGTAACGAGCCTTACGGCTTTCTCGCAGTACTGTTCGTGCTGCTCAGCGTGATCGCCACGGATACGGTGGCCTATTTTGCCGGCCGCAGTATCGGTGGACCGAAATTGTGGCCAAGCGTTTCGCCCAACAAGACCTGGTCGGGTTTCATCGGCGGAATTCTTGCGGCAGCAGTCGTCGGCCTTGTTTTTGCCGACCGGCTGACCGGTGCTTCGACCATACGCCTTGCGTTCGTGGGGCTGCTGCTCGGGATCGTTGCGCAGGGTGGGGATCTGGCCGAATCTTCGCTGAAGCGCGGGTTCGGCGTGAAGGATGCGAGCAACTTGTTGCCCGGTCATGGCGGCCTGATGGACCGAATGGACGGCATTGTAGCAGCCGCAATCGCCGCGGTACTCATCGGATTAGCTCTGAACATTCACATGCCGGCGCGCGCGCTGCTGCTGGGGATTTGATGGCTGTCATGCGTGTGTCGGTACTGGGTGCGACAGGGTCGGTCGGGTCTTCGACGCTCGATGTGCTCATGCGCAATGCCGGTGCGTTCGAGGTCATAGCGCTGACAGCTCAAACGAATGTCGACAAGCTCGCTGACGCAGCAATCGCGACGCGGGCAAAGCTCGCCGTCATCGGCGATCTGACCTGTTATGAGCGGCTCAAAGGCCGGCTGACCGGAACTGGCATCAAAGTGGCCGCCGGCACCGAAGCGCTCGTCGCAGCAGGTGCGGAACCTGCCGATTGTGTCGTTGCCGCGATGATGGGCGCGGCCGGTCTCGAGCCGACCTTGGCCGCCGTCGCACAGGGACGACGGGTGGCACTCGCCAACAAGGAATGCCTCGTCATTGCCGGCGCGCTCTTCATGGCAGCGGTCAAACGAAGCGGTGCAGAACTTTTGCCAGTCGACAGCGAACATTCCGCCGTGTTCCAAGCGCTCGGTTCCGCACGACCTGAAACCATCGAGCGTATCGTTCTGACCGCATCCGGCGGTCCATTTCGCAGCTGGACGCGGGCGCAAATCGCCGATGTCACTCCCGAGCAAGCCCTCAAGCATCCGAACTGGAGCATGGGGCCAAAGATCTCGATCGATTCCGCGACCATGATGAACAAAGGGCTCGAGCTGATCGAGGCATTTCACCTTTTTGGCGTGAAGGCCAACCAACTCGCGGTCGTCGTGCATCCGCAGTCGATCGTGCACGCTCTGGTCGAATACTGCGACGGTTCGGTGATGGCGCACATGGGTTGTCCCGATATGCGCACGCCAATCGCGGTGGCCCTGTCGTGGCCGACGCGCATGCACGTGCCGACACAGCGTCTCGATCTTGCCGCACTTGGTTCGTTAACGTTCGAAGACCCTGATCGTGTACGATTTCCGGCATTAGCACTGGCCGAATCGGCACTCGCTCGGGGAGGTTTGGCGTCGGCCGTTTTGAACGCTGCAAACGAAGTCGCCGTCGACGCATTTCTGGAGCGGCGTATCGGATTTCTGGATATCGCTGGCACTGTCGCCCATTGTCTGGATGAGGCGGAGGGGCGACATATATCCGGCGAGCCCGATTGCATTGACGCGGCGATCGAAGTCGACGCAGCAGCACGCCGGTTGGCACGAGACGTGATTGCAAAGCGTAGGCAGTAAACCATTTTGTCGTGGCCGAGCGGAACGCTCAGCTAATCGGGAGCAATGAAATTATGAACCTTATCAACAGCATGACGTCAAATGTGGGTGGCTTCCTTTTTGGCGCAGCGGCCTTTCTTTTCGTGCTGTCGATCGTCGTATTCGTGCACGAAATGGGTCATTTTCTCGTTGCGCGCTGGTGTGGGGTCAAAGTTTCTGCCTTTTCTCTAGGATTTGGCCGCGAGATCTATGGCTTCGACGATAAGCACGGGACGCGGTGGCGGTTCGCCTGGATCCCGCTCGGTGGCTACGTCAAGTTTATGGACGATGAGAATGGGGCGAGCATGCCGATGCGCGAACGCATCGAGAAAATGACGCCCGAGGAGCGCGCTGTGTCTTTTCACGCCAAACCGCTTTGGCAGAAGGCCGCGGTAGTGGCTGCCGGACCGATCGCTAATTTCTTACTGGCGATTATCATTTTCGCGATCTTCTTGATGACGGTCGGTACCTATACAACCTTGGCGCGAGTCGATGACTTAGTTCCAGGTGGTGCCGCTGAACGCGCCGGCTTCAAGGCCGGAGATACGATCTTGTCGATCAATGGCCGATCGCTCGACTCGTTTCAACAGTTGCAGCAAATGGTGACCGACAACGTCGGCGCGAACATGACCTTCCTGGTGAAGCGCCAAAACGCAGAGATAGAATTGGTCGCGACGCCGGAACTTGCCGAAGTCGACGATGGGATTGGCGGTAAAGCCAAAGTGGGGCGCCTTGGAATTAAGCAGACGCAAGCCAAGCAGGATGTCGTTCACAAGGTTTACGGGCCGATCGATTCGATAATACTTGGCACGCAAAAGAGTTATGGCATCGTCCGATCGACGTTTGCCTACTTAGGCAATGTCATTAAGGGGCATCAGAGCGCCGATCAGTTAGGCGGGCCCGCGCGCATTGCTGATGCATCTAGCAAAATCGCAAAGCTGGGCCTCGATCAGCTCGTTTATTTCATGGCCTTCATCTCCGTGAGCGTCGGCATGATCAATTTGTTTCCAGTGCCGATACTGGACGGTGGTCACTTGGCTTTTTACGCAATTGAGGGGCTGCGCGGAAAGCCGTTGAGCGAAGCGACGCAAGAAATGGCGTTCAGGGTAGGCTTCGGTTTGATCATGGCGCTTATGCTCTTCGCCTTCTGGAACGACCGTTTCATCCTGTTGGGCTGGCTACCGGGAATGGGCTAAAATAAATCGGCGAAATTGTCCGAAAGCCCAATGGAATCGAGGCTCGTGAAGCATTCTTGCCACTTCCAATAGGGTTGTTGAATCGTTAAAGCTGCCATAGCTCAAGGAGTGCGTTTAGTTGAGTCTGCGACGGGGACAGACTGGGCTGGACTATGCATTGCGGGGCTATGTGAGGGTTTCTGGTGCCGACAGGAATCATCGCCTTTCTGGGGGATTTCGGTAATAATTGAAGGGCAGACGCAGGTATGCCTCACTGTAAGTCACTAGTCATGCGAGCGATATGCGCTGTTGCGCTTGTCGCTGTCGCGGTTCCTTCTCTCTTTGCGATCGATGTCGCGACGGGCACGTCTTTCGTGTCTACGCAGGCCGTCGCTCAGGGTGCGGTCCGCGATATTCGCGTCGTCGGCAATCGCCGCGTCGAGCCGGAAACCGTGCGGTCCTATCTTCAGTTCTCCGTGGGTGATGCCTACGACGCTGGCAAGGTTGATCGTTCGTTGAAGGCGCTGTTCCAAACGGGCTTGTTCGCTGACGTTCGCATCGATCGGGAGCCAAATGGCGTTGTGATCACCGTGGTCGAAAACCCGGTCATCAGCCAAGTCGCTTTCGAGGGCAACAGCGAAGTCGACACACCTACATTAACGACTGAAGTGCAACTGAAAGCGCGCTCGGTCTACACCCGCGCTCGCGCTCTTGCCGACGTCCAACGCATCCTCGATGTGTACCGTCGCCAGGGGCGATTCGCCGCCTCAGTCGAACCCAAGTTGATTGAGCTCGACCAGAACCGCGTCAATCTCGTTTTCGAGATCAACGAAGGCGCTGCGACCAAGGTTCAAAAGATTACGTTCGTCGGCAATCGCGCTTTCTCCGACTCGCAGTTGCGCGACATCGTCTCTACCACGCAATCGGGTTGGTTCGACTTTCTCAAAGGTACCAACGTCTACGATCCCGATCGTTCGAATCTCGACAAAGAACTGCTGCGCCAGTACTATCTGAAGAACGGTTATGCAGACGTTCGGGTGATTACCGGTAACGCGGAATTGGATCGTGGCGGCTCTGGCTTCTTCGTCACCTACACGATCGAGGAAGGTGAATTGTATACCTTCGGCGACGTGAAACTTGAAAGCGCTTTGCCATCGATCCAGCCGGAAAATTTCAGAGGTGATCTGCTGACCACCTCAGGCCAGATCTACAACGCAAGTTACATCGACAAGTCGGTTGAAAAGCTGACACTGCAAGTGTCGGAGCAAGGCTTCCCATTCGCCCGTGTCCGTCCGCGCGCCGATCGTAATGAAGCGTCGCGCACGATCAGCCTCACCTACACCATAGACGAAGGCCAACGCGTCTACATCGAACGCATCAACGTCATCGGAAATTTGCGCACCAAGGATCACGTGATCCGCCGCGAATTCCGATTGGTCGAAGGCGACGCGTTCAATCCGCTGATGGTCGAAGCCGCAAAGAAGCGTTTGCAAGGCCTCGGCTTCTTCAAGGCGGTCGATGTCAAGCGCCGTGCAGGCGGTGCAGCAGATCGCGTCGTTCTTGATGTCGAGTTGGTCGAACAGCCGACGGGCGAGCTCTCATTCGGCGCTGGTTACTCGACGAGCGAGGGCGTCATCGGCGACGTCAGCATCACCGAACGCAACTTGTTTGGTAATGGCCAGTTCTTGCGGTTGAAGCTGTCCGGTTCGCTCGATAGGCTCCAGGTCGACTTGAGCTTCACCGAACCGCGCTTCCTAGATCGGAATTTGGCTGCTGGCTTCGATCTCTTCTATAAGGACGTAAACGCGGTTTCGACCTCGTCCTATAAGAGCCGGAAAGAGGGCGGCAGCTTGCGCCTGGGTTTCCCGATCTCGGAAAACATCTGGCTCAACACCAACTACACGCTGTCATACGACGATCTCTACTATGTCGATCCGCAGACAGCGTCGCGTGCCGTGCTTGAAGCGCAGGGCGCGGCTCTCACATCGGCCATCGGCTCGGCGATTACCTTTGACACGCGCAATCATCCGAAGAACCCGAACCGCGGCGTCTATTTGCAAGTCGGCGCCGACTTCGCTGGTGTCGGTGGCGACGTGCAGTACGTCCGCCTGCAAGGTGAAGGTCGCGCATACTACCCGATCACCGAGAAGATCACATTCGTCGGCCGTGCCGTCGGCGGTCAGATCGAAGGTTGGGGTGGCCAAGACGTTCGTCTGCTCGATCTCTACTATAAGGGCGGCGAGACGATCCGCGGCTTCGACAAGTCCGGTGTCGGTCCGCGCGACACGATTACAACCGACGCACTTGGTGGGAAGACGTTCTGGGCGACAACCGCTGAGATCCGCTTTCCGTTACCCTTTATTCCCGACGAACTCGGAATGTCGGGTGCCGTCTTTGCTGACGCGGGTTCCGTATTTGGAGCTGGCAAGCTAGCCACTAGCTTGAACAACGCTAATAACGCCTGTGTGACGAGGGACCGCAAACAGGGTGTTTGCCTCGTCGACAGCGATATCGTCCGTACTTCGATCGGTGCCGGCATCTTGTGGAACTCACCACTTGGACCACTGCGGCTCGATTATGCTTACGCTTTGACGAAAGACGACTTCGACAAGACGCAGATGATCCGCTTCGGTGCATCGACGAAGTTCTGATCGCCGATTGCGTTCGGCTGGACTGTGACAAGGGGTGAGCCAGTGGCTTGCCCCTTTTCGTTTGCGGTATGTGGTGCCGATCTGATTAATGGGCGCATGAGTTCGAGATAGGCGCAGGCGGTGATAATGGAGCATCCAGGGTTTTACGATCGTGCCGGACCATTTGCGCTTGCGGCCGTCGCAAAGGCGGCCGAGGCAGAATTGCCGGGAGGCGCCGATGCAAATCGTTTGATCGAGGATGTGCGTCCGCTCGGCGAGGCCGGTGCATCTCATCTGAGCTTCCTCGACAACAAGAAATACTTGCCCCAGTTGGCGGGATCGACAGCTGGTGCTTGTCTCGTTGAGCCAGCGTTCGCCGATCGCGTCGGCGTGGCCACGAATGCGCTCGTCACCCGGGCGCCCTATCGCGGCTTTGCATTGGCGCTTGCACTGTTCTACCCGCAGGCAATGCGACCGCTGGTGTGCGGCCCTCTTGCGCGCCAAGCGGTCGACCCCTCGGCTCGTCTCGAGGACGGCGTCATCGTCGAGCCAGGTGCCATCATCGGGCCGCAAGCTGTGATCGGCCGCGGCACGATCATTGCTGCCGGGGCGGTCGTCGGTTATCGCTGCACCATCGGCCGCGACTGCTTCATCGGCCCAACTTCGACCATCACTCACGCTTTGATCGGCGACCGCGTCATCTTGCATGCCGGCGTGCGCATCGGCCAAGACGGTTTCGGCTTCGCGATGGGGGCCCGCGGTCATTTGAAAGTGCCGCAGATCGGCCGCGTCATCATTCAAGATGATGTGGAAATCGGCGCCAATTCCGCCGTCGATCGAGGAGCCCTCAAAGATACGATCATCGGCGAAGGCACGAAAATTGATAATTTGGTACAGATCGGGCACAATGTGGTCATTGGACGACACTGCGTAATTGTCGGTCAGTGCGGCATTGCCGGCTCATCTGAACTCGCCGACTTCGTCGTTATGGGCGGACAGGCGGGCGTGGCTGGTCACATCAAGGTCGGTGTTGGCGCGCGAATTGCAGGCGCTAGTCACGCCAAAGACGATGTGCCGGCCGGTTCGCGGATGATAGGTACGCCGGCCAAGACACTACGGGAGTGGGCGAAGCAAGAGCTGAGGTTGAAGCGTTTGCTCGCTCGCGGACCTGTTCCTGGTACTGACTCCGACGGTTGATTATCGAGATGATGGATAAAGCATGAGCAATACGATGAATGATTCCGGACCTGCCCCGAAGCTTGCAACCGCTGACATCAATCGGGTGATGAAGCTATTGCCGCACCGATACCCGTTCTTGCTCGTCGACCGCATATACGACATGGATCGCGATGTGACGGCGGTCGGCGTGAAGAACGTGACGATCAACGAGTCGTTTTTCCAGGGCCATTTCCCGGGCTTCCCGGTGATGCCCGGCGTTCTCATCATCGAAGGCTTGGCGCAGACCGCTGGCGCGCTGTGCGTGCATAGCCTCGGCGATACCTACAAGCCTCAGATCGTGTATTTCATGGGGATCGACAACGCTAAGTTTCGTAAACCGGTGTTGCCGGGCGACCAACTGCACTACCATGTGCGCAAGATCCGCAGTCGCGGTCGTGCCTGGCGCTTCTCTGGCGAGGCGAAAGTTAACGGCGTGGTCGTAGCGGAAGCTGAGATTAGCGCCATGATCGTGGACCAAGATGCCCAAACAGGTACGAGCGGCTGACCGCCGGATTCATCCGAGTTCGATCGTAGAAGACGGCGCTACGATCGGTGCCGACGTGAAAATCGGGCCATTCTGCACGATCGGCGCGCAGGTCGAATTGGGCGACGGCTGCGAACTGTTGAGCCACGTCGCAGTGGCGGGCCAGACCAAAATTGGTTCGCGCACGCGGATTTTCCCATTCGCTTCGATTGGTCATCAGCCGCAAGATTTGAAATACAACGGCGAGCCTTGTTCGCTGACCGTCGGCGCCGACTGCACGATCCGCGAAGGGGTGACGATGAACCCGGGCACGGCGGGTGGCGGCTCCGTCACGACCGTCGGTGATGGCTGCGCATTTCTCGCCAATAGTCATGTCGGCCACGATTGCCGGGTCGGCAACAACGTGATCTTTTCCAACAACGTCATGCTGGCGGGCCATTGCGTGGTCGGCGATTATGCGATCATCGGCGGCGGCGCGGCCGTCATCCAATTCGCCCGTGTTGGCGCCCACTCGTTTCTCGGCGGCATGTCCGCACTCGAGAATGACCTGATCCCCTATGGCATGGCACTCGGCAATCGCGCTTATCTCTCGGGGCTCAATATCATCGGCTTGCAACGCCGTGGTTTTGCGCGTGCAGATATTCACAGCCTGCGTCGCGCCTATCGCCTGATGTTCGCGAATGAAGGCACATTACTAGAGCGCGTCGAGGACGTGGCGACCGAGTTCAGCGACCACCCGATCGTGCAGGAGATTGTCGCGTTCATCCGCGCGGGCGGAAAGCGGTCCGTGTGCACGCCGCGCGATGGACATGACAGCTGAGTCGGCAACGGAAGCGGAACCGAAGGCGCCGCTGGGCATCCTCGCCGGGGGTGGCGGCCTACCGGAACAGATCGCCGAAAGTGCGGTCGCGCGCGGCCGCGCCGTCCACATCGTCGCGATCCAAGGTGAGGCAGCTGCAGGTGTCGAGCGCTTCCCGCACACCTGGGTCAACTGGGGCGGCATCGGCCGCATGTCGGCAAGCCTGAGATCCGCCGGCTGCCACGACTTGATAATCGTCGGCAGCGTGACCCGGCCCGATCCGCGAAAGGTGCGGCCCGACTTTGGATTGATCCGAGCCATTCCGACCATCGTCCGTCTACTGGGTGGGGGTGATGATCACGTGCTGCGCAACGTTGTGCGTTTTTTCGAAGCGCAGGGGTTCGATGTGAAGGGCGTCGCCGATGTAGCACCGGAGTTACTAATCGCAAAAGGCACCCTCGGCCGCGTTGCGCCGGCGCCGGTTGTTGCCGCGGATGCCGATCGCGCATTCGCCGTCGTCGACGCGTTGGGCTTTGCCGATGTCGGTCAGGGCGTCGTCATACGCAATGGTCGCATCCTGGCCATCGAGGCGGCCGAGGGCACCGATCGAATGCTCGCGCGGCTTGGTCAGGCCGCTGCAACAGCAGGCGCCATTCTCGCCAAGCGCCCAAAGCCCGCCCAGGAACTTCGAGTCGATATGCCGGTGATCGGTCCGCGCACCGTCGAGCTTGCGGCGCAGATGGGATTGGCCGGCATCGCAGTCGAAGCTGGTCGCGTGCTGGTGGCCGAGCGGGCGCAGGTGATCGAGGCCGCGGATCGAAGCGGCCTCTTCGTCGCCGGTTTGGAGACGTGTCCGAGCCGCAATGCCGTGCGGGCGAGGCAAGCGTTCTCTCTCGCCAACCGCTTGTCGCCGCCAGAGCCAGTGCGACGCGACATGTCACGAGCCGCTGCTGCTGTTTCAGCATTAGCCGAGTTCGTTACCACCGCTGGCGTCGTCGTGGTGCGCGGTCATGTGATCGCCATCGAGACCGGCGAAGGGTTGGAGGCGATGTTCACCCGGGTGAAAACGCTGCGTCAGTGGGGCGCAACAGCGCGATCGAAACGGCGCGGCGTTTTGTGCCTGTCTGCCAGCGGTATCGAGGCGTTGGGCGTCGACGCGATTGTGGCAAGTGCCGCCGAAGCGGGCCTTGCCGGCATAGTGTTGTTCAGCGGGATCGGAAGCGAAGTTGCCGACCGCGCCGGGCCGATTGCCGAAGCGCTCGGTTTATCGATGTGCGAGGTCAAAGGTGAATGGCGGGGGCAGATACGATGAGTGCTGCGTCTGGGCAGCCCACGCTCAAACTATTTTTGGTCGCGGGCGAACATTCGGGCGATGCGCTCGGCGCAAAACTGATGTCTGCATTGAATGCCAGATTGCCTGGAAAAATCGCCTTTGCCGGAGTCGGTGCCGAGGGCATGGCGCGTGAAGGCTTGATCTCACTCTATCCGATGTCGGATGTCGCGGTGATGGGTCCACTGTCGATATTGCCGCGATTGCCGCGCATTGTGTCTCGTGTTTACGCTACCGTCGATGCCGCGCTGGCTTTCAAACCGGACGTGGTCATCATCATCGATGCCCCAGAGTTCACGCATCCGATTGCGAAACGCATTCGCAGGCGCATGCCGGCCGTTCCAATCATCGACTATGTGTCGCCAAGCGTGTGGGCGTGGCGGCCCGGCCGGGCGCGTCGGATGCGTGACTACATCGATCACGTGATGGCGCTGCTGCCGTTCGAGCCCGAGGTGCACGTGCGCCTTGGCGGCCCGCCGTGCACGTATACCGGCCACCCCATGATCGAGCGGTTGGCGTGGATCGACGAGCTCGATCCAACGCCGCTTGCCGCCAGACTTGCCCTCCAATCGAACGAGCTCCTGCTGGTTGTTCTGCCCGGCAGTCGCGTGTCCGAAGTCGGCCGGTTGATGAAGCCGTTCGGCGATTGCATTACGCATTTGAGGGCGATGGGGCTAGAGCCGCGCGTCGTTATTCCGGCAATGGCGCATGTGCGTGAAAAGATCGAGACGGCCGGGCGCGATTGGGCCATTCCGCCAACCATCCTCGAGGGCGAAGAGGATAAATTTCGCGCCTTCAAGCTGGCGCATGCAGCGCTCGCTGCATCCGGCACCGTGACCCTAGAAGTTAGCCTTGCACGATTGCCGATGGTGGTCGGCTACAAGGTTGATCCGCTGGCCGCCCCGCTCAAATTCCTGGTCAACGTGTCCTCAATCGTGCTGGCCAATCTCGTTGCCGGCGAAAACGCGTTTCCCGAATTTCTACAGAAAAACTGCAACGGGCACGTGCTCGCGGCTGCACTCGCGCCATTGTTGTCGGACACCAGCGCGCGGCGCGCCCAATTGCGAGCGCTAGACGGCATACCGGAACGCATGCGCCTGGCGGCCGGCACGCCGAGCGAGGCTGCGGCCGACATAGTGCTTCGCCATGCACACCAGAACCGCCGCTAGAGGCTACTTCCGACGTCGGCTGCGACACCCGATCGCGCACTGCGCAACAGCGCTTCCAGCGTCAATGCAATATCGATCGATTCTTGTTCGCTCGCGCCGGTCCAATGCGCAGGCCCGCCGGACACGAGACGGGCGAACGAATCCGCTTCGGCGAGGAAGCCGTTGCCGCCGGCGACCTTGATCGTCTCGATCTCGTCCGTGACCATGATGCCGCGACGCAGGTACACGACAGGCTCACCGCCGATCGGCGGATGATTGAGATAGGTGACGTCGATTGAACCGGCATCGCCCGCGATTTGCGCCGCCCGATGGTAGCCGGTTGCGAAGCTCGAGGTGATCTGCGCGATCAAGCCGCTCTCATATTCCAAGGTCGCGGCCAACGTTTTGTCGACACCGGTTTCGGACCAACGCGCGACAGCGTGCACTCGTGACGGTCGCTCGCCGGCGATCGCGCGCACGAAGCTGACCGGATAACTGCCGGCATCCATCAACGAGCCGCCGGCCAGATCCGGCATCAGGCGAATGTTGGTTGGGTCGGAGAAGAAAACGCCGAAGCTCGCCCGGATCAATTGCGGCCTTCCGACCGCTCCGGTTTTGACCAACTCCCGCACCTTGAGGGTCTGCGGTTGCGCCAAATACGGATAGGCTTCGACCAGATGCACGCCGTTGCGGCGGGCAGCGTCGAACATTGATTTTGCCTCGGCCCCGCTCACGGCCAGCGGCTTTTCGCACAGTACATGCTTGCCCGCTTCGACGGCCTTGATCGACCATTCCGCATGCAGGCTATTGGGGAGCGGATTGTAGATCGCGTCAATATCGGGGTCGGCCAGGAGCGACTCGTATGATGAAAACGTTCGGCCGATCGAGAGGTCATTCGCAAAAGCTTCGGCCTTGGACGCCTCGCGGCTGGCGACTGTCGTCACCTTCACGAGCTGCGATGGTGCAACCGCCGCGCAGAACGAACGAGCGATTTTTGCCGCCCCCAAAATGCCCATGCGTAATGGTTTGTCCGGTATCGTCATAGCGCGCGCTCCTGCCCGCTCGGGGCTTCAGATTAAATGTGTCAGGATTTCTTGTCCTCGATAAGCCGCGCAACGCGCCGGAGTGCCAGTGTGTAGCCTTGCGTGCCGAAGCCTGCGATGACGCCATCGGCACGCAGAGACACGTAAGAGTGCTGACGGAACGCTTCGCGTTTGTGAACATTTGAGATGTGCACTTCGACGACAGGTTGCTCAAACGTATTGAGTGCATCGAGGATCGCGACTGAAGTGTGCGTGAATGCTGCAGGGTTGATGACGATACCGCCGGCCGTTTCCCGCGCCTCGTGGATCCAGTCGATAATCTCGTACTCGCGGTTGCTCTGGAAAAATTTCACGTCGAGCTCGAGTTCGCGTGCGAGGGCGCGACACTCGTTTTCTACGTCGGCCAAGGTATCGTGGCCATAAATGTGCGGTTGGCGCTTGCCGAGGAGGTTGAGGTTGGGTCCGTTTAGAACGTACACGAGACGGCTCATTTGAACTCCTTCATGCGGATCTACCTGTCTGTGTTGTTGTCATATCGCCTAAAGTCGCGGCGCGGCAACAGCGTTCGTGCTGGCCGGGTCCTGGCTTCTGCCACTATATGCATCCGCGACGAGCACGGTCGCTTGATCGGAGTTGATTGGACGAGGGCCGGAATTCGTTAGCTTAGTCACTTCACCGCAAATGTTCTGGAATCGGTTGGAGGGTTGAAATTTGTCGATCACGGCGACTGTTGCCGAGAAATTTAACCGCGGGATCAAACCGGAGCCGCTGCCAGAGCGTGTGCGAGCCATCATCCGGGAGCGGGAACAGGAAAGCGAGCGACTGATCGGGTGGGTTCAACTCGGGTTGGTTGTAACGTTCGCCGCCCTATTCTTCATCGCGCCTCGCCCGACCGACGCGGGGATGACCATGTATGAGCCCGTGCCGATTGCACTTACGGCTTATGCGCTGTTCACGATCGCCCGGCTGGCGCTTTCTTATTTAAGGCGTGTGCCGTGGTGGTTTTTGGTGATCTCGATACTGATTGATATTTCTCTGTTGATGACGCTGATCTGGTTTTTTCACATCGACTACGGGCAACCGGCGGCTTTTTCGTTGAAAGTGCCGACGTTCATATATGTTTTCGTTTTTATCGCCTTGCGCGGATTGCGCTTCGACTATCGCTACGTATTGTTGACCGGCGTGTCCGTCGCGGTCGGCTGGGCGGTGATGGTATGGGCTGCCATCACGGCAGATGGAGCCGACGTTATCACGCGCAATTTTAGTTCTTATCTGACCAGCAATCGCATTCTGATTGGTGCCGAATTCGACAAGATCCTGACGGTCCTTCTGGTCACCTGCCTGCTGGCGGTCGGTGTTCGACGCGCACAGGCAATGCTGGTTTTGGCGACCCGAGAGGAGGCGGCCGGCCGTGAAATCCGGCGTTTCCTTTCAGACGGCGTGGCTGAGGCAATTACGCGTTCAGACGAGCTTCTGGAAGCTGGCACCGCGCTTGAAAGGGATGCGGCAATCGTTATGTTGGATATCCGCGGATTTACGCGGCTGGTGTCGACAATGCCACCGCGTCACGCGGTCGATATCTTGACCAGCTTTCACGCCCGTATCGTCCCTCTCGTACAGAAGCACAACGGCGTCATCGACAAGTTTCTCGGCGATGGAGTGATGGTGACATTCGGTGCGGTGACGGCATCGAAGACCGCCGCTGCCGACGCATTGCGTGCACTCGACGAGATCATGGATGAGGCGATTGAATGGCGGCAAAATCTGCTCGCTGAAAACGACGAGCTGTCAGTTGATGTGAACGGTGCGGCGACAGCTGGTGCGGTTGTTTTCGCAACGCTTGGCAACGGCGATCGCCTGGAGCTGACGGTGATCGGCGATGCTGTCAATCTCGCCGCCAAACTCGAGAAGCACAATAAAACGGCGGGTACGCGAGCTCTAACATCGCAAGCGACGTTCGAGATGGCAAAAGCGCAAGGTTACGTCGTGTCGGGTACGCCGCAGTCGATCAAGGCCGCGACGGTGCCGGGTGTCGCTGACCCGATCGATTTAATAGCGCGGGGATAAGCCGGCTTATGCTTTCGGCAGTGTCACATCTCGAAGTCTGCCGGGAGTACGATTTCGAGGACTTCGCAGTCGTCGGAATAGTCGTGCACCATGTGATGGATGCCGGGGGGTTGGATCCAGCAGCTGCCGGTCTTCATCGTGTGCACGCCGTGGCCAACCATCTCGGTCTTGATCCAGCCCTTGAGCACGTAAATCATCTGGAACTGCACGTTGTGGAGGTGCATCTGGCGCACTTCGTCCGTTGCTGGCGGCACGAATTTGATCACCTGCGCGACCGCCAATCCGTTGGTTGCTTCGGCGATCCCCAGGTCGCGATACTTGGCGTACGAGCGCAAGCCTTCGGCGAACGAGCTCGCCTCCAGATGGTTCACGGTGAAAGTTTGTTTCGGGGCTGTAGCTGTTTCGGCCATTGCGGTTCCTCTTCAGGTGGCGTTCTTGATTGCCATCAGTAAAGCGCAAGTTTAGCTGAGCGTCACCAGCGATCGGTGGCGAGGAGGGATGCTTAGCAGGCGGAGCCGGGCGGCTTGCCCTACACCTTCATATTCGTCTTGATGTCGGTGAACCGGATCTCGGGCGACCGCTCTTGCGTCCAGTTGAGCATGAAGCTCGACGGCGCGAAGAAAACGAGGTCGCCGTCGAGATCGAGCGCCATTTGAGTGCGGTTCTTGGCAGCGAACGCGTCGAGCTGTTTCTCGTCGTCGGCGGCTACCCACCGCACGGTTTCGAACGAAATGGTTTCGAATCCGATCGGCAGGCCGTATTCGTTGGCGAGGCGATCCGCGAGGACATCCAACTGCAAGGCGCCGATCACGCCGATGATCGGCTGGCTGCCATCGACCGGCGAGAACAACTGCACGACGCCCTCTTCCGCCATTTCCTGCAACGCGGTGCGCAACTTCTTCGCCTTGATCGCATCGTCGAGGCGAACGCGGCGCAAAATTTCTGGCGCGAAACTCGGAATGCCCAGAAACGATAAATCCTCGCCCTCGGTCAGCGTGTCGCCGATGCGTAACGTGCCGTGGTTCGGCAAGCCAACGACGTCACCGGCGTAAGCCTCATCGGCGATCGAGCGATCCTGCGCGAAGAAAAATTGCGGCGATTGCAACGCCATGATCTTGCCGGTGCGCATCAGCTTGGCCTTCATGCCACGCGTCAGCTTGCCGGAACACACGCGCATGAAGGCAATCCGGTCGCGATGGTTCGGGTCCATGTTTGCCTGGATCTTGAACACCACCCCGGTCATCTTCGGCTCGGTCGCTTCGACCATCCGGGTCGAGGCTTGATGCGACAGCGGCGGCGGCGCATGGGCCACCAACGCGTCGAGCAAATCGCGGACGCCGAAGTTGCGCAACGCACTGCCGAAAAATACCGGCGTCAACGTGCCTTCGCGGAAAGCCTTCAGATCAAACTTTCCGCAAGCGTCCTGCACCAGGGTGACTTCCTCGCGCCAACGCTCGGCAACGTCATCCTCCATCAGCGCCGCGATCGCTGGATCGTCGGGACCAGATACCGGCGTGCCGTCGGCATCCTTGTCGATTTGGCGGATGCGTGGCGTCGTTAGGTCGAAGGTGCCGCGAAAATCGCGGCCGCGCCCAATTGGCCAGACCATCGGGGCGGTGTCGAGTGCCAGCACCTTTTCAATCTCGTCCATCAAATCGAGTGGCTCGCGGATTTCGCGGTCCATCTTG
>JANLXZ010000244.1:0-1836 GCA_031365375.1 Hyphomicrobiaceae bacterium
GGAGAGTTATCCCGAGCTCGTGCGCGCTCAACCGCTGATCACCGAAACGCTCGAACTCGAAGAGCGCCGCTTCCGCAAAACGCTCGAACGCGGACTGGGGTTACTGACGGACGCGACGAGCATTCTGCGGCCGGGCGCAACCCTGCCGGGCGACGTCGCCTTCAAGCTGTACGACACTTTTGGCTTCCCGCTCGATTTGACGCAGGATGCGCTGCGTGCGCGCAACATCGGGGTCGATACCGCAGGCTTTGCGGCCGCGATGGAAAAGCAGAAAGCCGAGGCGCGCAAAGCCTGGAAAGGCTCGGGGGAAGCTGCCACCGAAACCGTGTGGTTCGAGCTCAAGGAGCGGGTCGGTGCGACCGAGTTCCTGGGCTACGAGACCGAAACGGCGGAAGCCGAGATTGCCGCGTTCGTAAAGGACGGCCATGAAGTCAAAGCACTGAAAGCTGGCGACACTGGCTCGATCATAGTCAATCAGACGCCTTATTACGCGGAATCTGGTGGCCAGATGGGCGATCGTGGCGTGATCAAGGGACCGAAGGGCGCCTTGTTCCGCGTCGCCGATGCCGCCAAGAAGCTCGGCGATCTGTACGTGCATTCAGGCACGTTGGAAAGCGGCTCACTCAAGCTCGGTGATGCCGTCGAACTTGTTGTCGATCACGAGCGGCGGCAATCGACCCGCGCCAATCATTCGGGCACCCACTTGGTGCACGAGGCGCTGCGGCATGTTCTGGGTGATCACGTCGCGCAGAAGGGCTCGCTCGTCGGGCCGGACCGATTGCGCTTCGATTTTTCGCATACCAAGCCGATGAGCATCGAGGAAATCCGTCGCGCCGAAGCCCTCGCCAATGAAATCATCCTGCAGAACGCGCCCGTCGAAACACGGCTGATGGCGATCGAGGACGCGCGTGAGACCGGCGCCATGGCGCTGTTCGGCGAAAAGTACGGCGACGAAGTCCGCGTGGTTTCGATGGGCGCGCCGGATAATGCGGCACGTCCGAACAAGCCTTGGTCGATCGAACTTTGCGGCGGTACCCACGTGCGCCGCACCGGTGATATCGGCCTCGTGCACATTTTGGCCGAGAGTGGATCGGCCGCTGGCGTCCGCCGCATCGAGGCACTGACAGGCGACGGTGCGCGTTCCTATTTGGTCGCCCAAGACGAGCGTTTGCGGGAGGCGGCTGCCATCCTGCGCACGCGTCCGGATGATCTCGTCGATCGTTTGAAGGCGCTGGTCGAAGAGAAAAAACAACTCGAGCGTCAGCTGGCGGATGCCAAAAAGCAAATGGCACTAGGCGGTGGGGGCAAGGCTGCGGGGCCGGCTATCGTCGAGATTGGGGGACGCAAGTTTCTCAAGATGTCGGTTGCGGGCGTCGATATGAAGGATTTGAAAGGCATGGCCGATGACGGCCGGGCTCAAGTTGGCTCCGGCATTGTCGCCATCGCCAATAATTCTGCCGATGGCAAGCTCGGCATCGTGGTGGCCGTGACAGCTGATCTGGCGGGCCAGATTAGCGCCGTCGATTTGGTCCGTGCGGGCTCCGAGGCAGTAGGCGGCAAGGGTGGCGGTGGACGTCCGGACATGGCGCAGGCCGGCGGTCCGGATGGGGCGATGGCGGATGCCGCACTCGACGCGATCGCTGCTCAACTTAATCGGTGAGGTGCTTTTGGTTGCATGAAATCTCTATCTAGCTAACGCACTAGCTTTCGCAGGCGCGCCGCCCTACATTGGAATCGCTGCGGGGTACGTCAGGGACTATGCATCCCTCGGGCCTATAATCCACGCTAGGGAGCTGTATCTGACCGGGGCCGTGGTCCCGGACACATGGCGCCCAC
>JANLXZ010000405.1:0-10133 GCA_031365375.1 Hyphomicrobiaceae bacterium
ATCGAGTTTCGCGACTATCCAAAGGCCCATGCGCTGTTCAAGGCGGCTGGCGCCGACAGTCAGGGAAGCCGGATTCGTTTTCCCAAGGGTCTCGCGCGGAAGCTGTGCACTACGGCGCCTGCGGCGTATACGCAGTACGCACGCAACCCCGCCCGCTCGGTCGAGATTGGTGGCAAACATACGGTGTTTGCGCCGGTATATGGCTCGCCGTTCGTGCACGACATCGACAATGGACGGCGCTACGGCACGATCGAGGATTTCCGCAACTTCGTGAAATTGTCGTACGCTTCGCCCTGGATGCACCATTCGGGTGGCACCGTATGCGAGCCTGTCGACGTGCCGGTAAATAAGCGGCACCTCGATATGGTGTACACGCACATGGCGTACTCGGACAAACCGTTCATGGGCTCGGTTACTCTGCCGGAGCGCGCCGCCGATACGGTCATTATGTGTGAAATCCTCTTCGGGCGGGATTTCATTCAGAACCACACGGTCTGCACGAGCCTAATCAACGCCAACTCGCCGATGGTGTGGGACTCGACCATGCTCGGCGCAGCAGAAGCCTATGCCACCAACAACCAAGCCTCGATCATCACGCCGTTCATCCTTTCGGGTGCGATGAGCCCGGTGACGGTTGCCGCCACACTCTCACAAGTGCTCGCCGAGGTTATGACCGGGATTGCGTTCACCCAGCTCATCCGCCCCGGCTCGCCGGTAATTTTCGGAACCTTTGTTTCGACGATTTCGATGCAGTCGGGCGCACCGACCTTTGGCACACCGGAAGCCGCACACGCAATTTTTGGCGCCGCGCAATTGGCGCGTCGCATGAACTTGCCGTTCCGTACAGGCGGATCTTTGTGCGCCTCGAAGCGTCCCGATGCGCAGGCGGCATACGAGAGCGCCAACACTTTGATGCCGACCATTATGGCGGGCACGAACTTCGTGCTGCATGCCGCTGGGTGGATGGAGGGCGGACTTGCCTCATCGTACGAGAAATTCGTGATGGACTGCGACCAGCTAGGTGCGATGCATAATTTTTGCCAGTCCGTCGACATTACGGAAAATGGGCAAGGATTGTCGGCGTTGCGCGAGGTCGCCCCAGGCGGCCATTTCCTCGGCTGCGCGCATACGCAAGCGAACTTTGAGAACGCCTTTTATAGGTTTCAGTTGCATGACAACAATTCGGTCGAACAGTGGGAGGCGGAAGGCTCTCAGGAGATGCATGTCCGCGCCAACACGACGTGGAAGAAGATGCTTGCGGACTATCAACAGCCTGCGCTCGATCAAGGTTTGGACGAGGCGTTGAAAGAATTCATTACAAAGAAAAAGGCTTCAATGCCGGATGCCACGCATTAAGCATAGAAATCGGCGCTATTGACTCTGTTCGACTACCCCAGCCATCCGTGATCCATGGTTTGGCCCAGCTTGCCGATTTGTAAATGCGGGCAACGCGGACAAAGGTAGCTCGCGTGCAGTGCAGAAATTGTTGAGTTGCACGTGCCCCCGATATGGACTTTTGGTCATTCAGCCCGCAGAGTGGACCGATGGGGGGTATCGACATCAACTACGCGGGCGGCAAACTATGAAAATCGCAGAGTCATTCTGGATTGATGAGCGTGGCGGCGTGGAGCACGGTCGTCCCAATTCGATTTTTTCCAGCGATGATCTCGATTGCGACGGGGTTGAAGTCCGCGGCGACGTCGAATGGAATTTGGGCGTGAAGTATCTGCGCATCCGCCTCCGCCCAGCGTTGACGACACCGGCCGCTCATTGTCGGCTTTCGAGTTGGCTGCACTCGACGCACGCATCGCGTGTACTGCTGTGTGTGCTGATTGGTCGTGAGTGGCAATATGAAATCTTAGGCGATACACGGCTCGCGTCCAATCGGGTCGATTTGCTGATGGATCAACATGGCAGCGCAATCCACGGCCACGTTAAACGTCGCATTCACTCGCTCGCTCGACCGATACGTAATCAAGGTTTTGCCGGCGCGTTCGACTTTTGGAAACAACACCGCCAAGCATTCAAACCGGCCAGCGCCCTTGCCACTCTCGACCCGATACTAGGCTCATGTTGGCTGCTTTTCCAAAGGCCGAGCGATGATGATTACCGCCTCGCAGGCTATGGATCCAATAATCCACCTTATGCGATTAAATGGTTTGCTCGCAATGTCGGCGCTCCAATTGCTGGCATGCCAGACGCTGCCTACGCCGCGCAGACGATCAGTGCCTACCGGAACGTGGAAATCAGTGGTGAGCCGTGCCTAGACGACGTCGACGCGTTCGCCAGTTGGCTGACGTATGGGCGGGTGCGAAGCTGTTACAGTCGCCTGATACTTCCGTTCAAATCCGACGACAAAACTTGGCTGCTCGTCGGTAAGTTGAAAGGCGCTAATTTCGATCTCATGGATTGAATCAGCCGCCTCGCCGCTACCCGCCCAACGCGATCAATTTTGCCTTATCGGTCAGGATGAACATGCGGCCTAAGGCAACCACTGGTGCAATGTAGACCGGTCCGCCCAAATCTTGGGTCGAGGCAACTTTACCGGTGGTCGCTTCAACGGCAACCAACTGTCCTTTGTTCGACGCAACCCAGAGCAACCCGCCAGCCAACGTCGGACCCGACCACGTGGATGAGCCTGGCAACTTGGTGGTCCATTGGATTTTGCCATCGCGCCGTGTGATGGCCAGCAATTGGCCGTTCGTATCGACGACAAATACGCTCTCACCGGCAACCATGGGTGTTTGCGTGCCCGGCACATTAATCGACCACAACCGTTCACCGGTTTTTTGCTGCGTCGCAATCATACGGCCGCCATGCCCCACCGCGTACACCACGCCGGAGTCCATTGCTGGCCGGGCCGCATCGCTCATGCTGGCAATTGCAGATGCCGAACGTGTACGAGCCAAGCTCTCCTGCCAAACTTGTTGGCCGTTGGAAACGCGGAGCGCAACGATCTCACCTGAAGGATAAGGCACGACGACAATATCACCATCGATCGCCGGGCTTGGATTCGAGATTATGCTCGTTTTTTCCGGAAGGCCGCGGAAACTCCACACCTCCGTACCGTCGGTGCCGTTCAGGCATACGAAGCGTCCCTCTGTCGTGGAGACGAACACGCGCTCACCGGCGGCGGTGGGCGAGGACCGGATCGGAACGCCGAGAGACTTTTCCCACAGCTTTTTTCCTGAAACCGCATCAAGCGCGACAACGGTGCCAAAACCGGTCGCAGCATAAATCCGTCCATTGTCTGCGGCGATGCCGCCGCCGTAGCCTTTCTCGCTTTTTTCTTTGTCGGGCGTGACATCGGTTCGCCAAACGGCGGAACCGCCAGCCGCGGCAAATGCACTGACCCTGGCTGCAGAGTCGAGCGTATAAACGCGACCATCGTAGACAATCGGGCTGGCAGTCAGTTTGCCCGACGACGACGAGCCTGATCCGGCATCGGCCGTCCAGGTCTGGCGAACCACATTAGCGAGCACCAAATTTCCAGGCGCGTTGTTGGCTTGCCCACCAGGTTGCGACCATCCGTCATTGGCTTTAGCCGGCGGCAACACGATCGGCTTGTCGGCATTGGCAAGCTCGCCGGGGACCTTTTCCGTCGCTTGGATGACAGCGATCCGGTTTCCAGGCAGCGGTTTCTGTTTTTCGGCGAATGGATTTAGATCGCCGATTTTGGGCATGCTCGGCAAGCTATCACCCGAGCATCCGGCCACCAGCCCCGCGGCAAGACTCGCAATTGCAGCCGCAGCTCCACGTGCTCGGCTCTTGCAAACTAATCTCGTGCGCGCGTTGCCCATGGGCCCCCTCGATCACTACTGCTTCTTCTTTACCTCGGCAGGCTTTGCAGCCTCCGGGGTCTTCACCGTTTCTGCTTTTGGGGCAGAAACCGGACTCACCACAGCTAATTCGGCGGCAACGACCGACGCCATCAAGACTTTTACTCGCTCGAGTATCGATGGTGGAACCTTACGCTCCCCCATTAGCAAATCACCGAACTTGCGTGCCTGTTCGATCTGACCAGCCTTCAACGCTGCGACTGCCATCAACTCACGCGCTGAGAATTTCCATGCATTCGAGTTGTCGGTAAGATCGATGAGGCGATTCTGCATCTCGGTCCAGTCCGCTTGATCCAATCTCAACGACGCAGCTTGTAGACGAGCGAAGTCGGCGAGCATCGAATCGGTGCCAGGAGCCTTGGCTAATGCCTCATAGGCAGCAACCGCTTCGGCTGATTTGCCGGCTTTTGCAGCCGCTGCCGCCAGCCGCAACTGCGACAGCGTCGCATACCCGGTGGGTCCGCCCTTTGCGATTTGCTCCAGCGCCGTCCGCGCTTCATCTGGCTTGCCGCCAGCGATAAGTTGAGCCGCTGCATCGTAATTCGCTCCCGATGCCTCTATCGCCTTGGTTTTTTGAGTGACATAGAACTGATAGCCGCCGACCCCCAAAATAATCGCGAGCGCTGCGCCCAGGATATATGTGCCGTAGTTCTGCCAGATCTTGTGGATCTGCTCTCGGCGCATCTCCTCGTCGATCTCGCGGAAAATCGTGTCGTTGTTCTCGGCCATGACCTGTATGTCCGCCCCTGTCTGGTGCCTATATAGCGCGCGCCCGTCGATTACGGGGGTCGCCGTGTTATCAAGGCTCCAGACATATCCATTTGCGGCCTATCCGCAATCGGAAAGGCACATTCTTTCAGGCATTTTTGCGACCCCGGGCGGAGCGGTGCCAGTTTGATGAACGCAGTTGTTTCAATGGAATAAGTGATCGAGTTCGCGGTAATCTGGTAATTGGGTCGAGATCGAGGTGCCGGCCCGCAGCACTACCCGATCCGATTGCGCCCGCGACAACAGCTCGGTCCAGGTGCGTGCGCGCATAATTACCAGATCGGCCGCGTCTCCAGCCTGGATCAGGCCTGCGCCCGTCAGCCGGAGGAGTTGCGCGGGCGTTGCTGTTATCGCTCGTGGCCAGTCGCCGATCGGATGGTCCAAGTGTGCAATCCGCACTGCCTCGCGAAACACTTCGAGAGCGTCGAGGTCACCATAGGCATAGAAGGGATCGCGCGTATTGTCGGACGCAACCGCGACTGTCACGCCGCGTGATTTCAGCTCGTGCAGCAGCGTCACGCCGCGCTGCCGCGGCGTCAGCCCCGGGCGCCGATCCTGCAAATAAAGATTGCACATTGGAAGTGACACGATCGCGATGCCGGCTCTGGCAACGAGATCCATTATCGCGGCAGCAGCGTCATTGCCCTGCGCCGTCAGCGAACAGCAATGACCAGCCAGGATCCGGCCCTCGAATTTATACTTCAACGCCGTAGCAGCAATGCTCTGCAGAGATGTTGCAGCTGGATCGAGGCTTTCATCGACATGAAAATCAAGGTCCCAACCTTTGTCGGAGGCGATCCGAAATAGGCGATCAAGCCCGCCGGCCAATGCGGGTGTCATATACGTGACTGCCCCGAGCGTGTGCCCGTGCTCGCTGACTGCGTTGGTAACATCGGCCATATGCGTGTCATCGAGCGCGAGGTCGATCGGGAATAGCGGCGATGCGTCGAGCACGATGCGATCGGCCCAGCGCGATTTCAGCTCGCCATAAACCGGCCAAGTGATCTTGGTCTGCTCGATGCGACTGTCGAGATGCGTGCGGATCGCTTTTGTGCCGTGTGCATAGGCGCATCGCAGTGCGAATTCCATGCGCGACGCGACGTCGGCCGCCGACCAATTGGCTGCACGATCGGCCATCACCGCCGCCAGGGCACCCGGGAAGGTGCCAGTCGGGTTCTTAGTGCGTTGAAGGATATGCCCCTTGTCGAGGTGCGTGTGACAGTCGACAAAACTCGGCCAAACCATGCTGCGGTCGAGGTCGATCACTGGTCCGGCAACCTGCATCGCGCCGGCGGGTCGAACGTCCGCGATCCGGCCGTCCACAATCTCGATGTCGGCCAGTGCCAAGCCGTCCGCATCCTCGACAAGGCTCGTGCCGTTTCCCAGACAAACGGGGATCGTTGCCCTCGAAAGAGTGACGCTGCCCGCGGCGTAGCGCTCAAATTGTTGCCGCCAACTCAATGCCCTACAGCTCCCGCTTGATTGCGCTCTCGTGCCAGCGATGTAGCAGTCGATGCGAGATCCAGCTTGTGACGAGGAAGATCGCGATGCCAGCACTCGAAATTAGAAACAGCGCTGCAAACATGCGCGGTATTTTCAAGTTGTAGCTCGACTCCAATATTCGATAAGCCAAGCCTGAAGCGTTGCCGCCGGTTCCAGCAACGAATTCGGCGACCACTGCTCCGATCAACGCCAATCCGCCGGAAATCTTCAAGCCTCCGAGGAAGTACGGCAATGCGGATGGCAAACGCAGATAGCGCAGCGTCTGCCAGCGCGACGCACCGTACAACCGAAAGAGATCCACCAGATTGTGATCGGCGGAGCTCAGCCCGAGTATGGTGTTCGATAAGATAGGGAAAAAGGCGACGATCCACGCACACACGAGGAGCGACAAGTTGATATCACCGATCCAGATGATAATGAGCGGCGCGATGGCGACGATCGGCGTCACTTGCAGCACGACGGCGTAGGGGAACAATGACAACTCTAGCCACTTCGACTGGGTGAACACGATTGCGAGCGCCACACCCACGATCACCGCCGCCAGCAGTGCTGCGAACGTTATGCGCAGCGTGATCCACAGCGACGTCGAAAGGGTCGCCCAGTCGGCGATCAGCGTCTGCCCGATAAGCACCGGTCCCGGCAAAATGTAATGCGGAATCTCACGCACGCGCACCAGCACTTCCCAGCCGACGAGCGCCAAGATCCCAATCGCGATCGGCGCAAGAATACCGGGCCATGAACCAGCCGCGATGCCGAGGATGCGCCTCTCAATTTCGAAAACGGGCCGAGCGTCGGCATCAGTCCCATCATGCGAGCTGCGTAGCGGGTGGCTTTCAGAAGCCATCGTCATGCGGTGATCGCCTTCTTCAGGGTCTCAGAAGCGACGCGGCACAGTTGCGCATACTCGGGCGATGTCCGAAACAGGTCATCGCGCGGATAGGGCGAAGCAACTTTCAGGTCCGCCATGATGCGGCCGGGCCGCGCCGCCATAACCGCGATGCGTTGCGACAAGTACACACTCTCGAACACCGAGTGGGTGACGAAAACGGCGGTAAATTTCCGCTCCCACCACAGCGCCAGCAGATCGTCGTTGAGCTTGTGCCGGGTGATTTCGTCGAGCGCTGCGAATGGCTCGTCCATCAAAAGAATTCGTGGCTTGGTGACCAGTGCGCGCGCGATCGACACACGCATCCGCATGCCGCCGGATAATTCGCGCGGATACGATTTCTCGAAGCCTTCCAAACCTACGAGGCGAAGCATTTCGCCGGAGATCGCTTCAGCTTCAGTACGCGCCATTCCCCGCACCTTCAGCGGCATCACGACGTTACCAAGTGCAGTTGCCCACGGCATCAATGTCGCTTCCTGGAAGATGAAGCCGAGATCAGGTTTGTGGGTGTCACTCCAGACGATTTCGCCAGCACTCGGTGCTGCCAGACCGGCAATCATTCGCAACAGGGTCGACTTACCACAACCGGACGGCCCGAGCAGGCTGACGAATTCGCCCTCGCGCAATGCAATGTCGACTTCGCGAACTGCGAGCGTGCCATTGGCGAACTTTTTGGACACGCGCCGCACCGTCAGCAGGGTGCGCTCCGGGGCCGGTACCTTTGCCTCGCTCTGATTTGTATTTGTCCCGGCCAGCACCGTCAGAGTCCAACGCCCTTATTGATAAACTCCAGGCTGTACGCTTTCTTGATGTCGACGCCAGTTGGGAAAACGCCGGTTGCAGTCATCGTTTCGTAAAATGACTTCCAGCGCGCATCCGTCATGGCGCCGATACCGAGTTTCAGGCTGTCGCCGGAATGCACGATACCGCGCTCGGTCATGACCTTCAGCGCGTAAGCGAGCTTCTCGTCATCCATGTCGGGATTGTCTTTTTTAATCGCAGCATTTGCCGCCATTATTCCCTCGCCACCTTGGATGTACTGCGCCCACCCCTCGATCGACGCGTTCACGAAGCGCTGCACGACGTCCTTCTTCTCGGCAACCATTTTGGTCGAGATGTTGATCGTCGTGTTGTAGTTTTCAAACCCAGCGTCGGCGATCAGGTGCACGACCGGATTGACGCCGCCCTTCTGGATCGCGAACGGCTCGGACGATACGAACCCCTGCTGCGACACATTCTTGTCGGCCAGAAATGGCGCCATGTTGAACGTATATGGGCGTGCCTGCTCATCGGTATAGCCAAACTTCGCTTTCAGAAACGGCCAAAAACTATTGCGCCCACCGGCCCCAACAAGAATTGGCTTGCCCTTCAAAGCTTCGAAGCTGTCGTGCCCGACGCCTGGATGCGAGATGATGACTTGCGGATCCTTTTGAAAGATCGATCCGATGCACATGAACGGAAGATTTTCGCGCGCGTAGTTGATCGCCTCGAACGAATTCGACATCACCATATCAACGCGGCCACCTAGAAGAAGCTGTGCGGGGTTTTGCTGCGGGCCCCCCATGCGAATATCGGCCTCGATGCCGTATTTCTTATAAATGCCGTTGGCCACCGCCAGATAAAACCCGCCATGCTCTGCCTGCGCCCGCCAGTTGGTCTGATAGCTGACCTTATCGAGACCTTGCGCGCTGGCCTGCCTCGACAGCGCGGGCATGGCGACCGCAGCGACAGCTCCAGCGAGAACTTGGCGACGAGATGGCTTTGAGGGTACGTGGCGCATGGGTTTGGCTCCCGAATTCACCAACCGCTTGCCCAACTTCGGTTGGCACCGCTTGTTGACCGACATGTCTAGACGGTCAAAGCGAAATCAGCAAAGCCCGTCTGGACGATTGTTGTGAATTGCCCTTATTTTACACGCTGCTGACGTTTTGACTTGATCGCTATTGTAGCCTCGTCTGCTTGGCAATCAGGCAGTTCGCGCCACTAGCGCCTTGGTCGCGCTGGCATACAGCGATGGCGTCGAATATGCGACTTTAAGGATCGAGCCGGGGGAAACCTAATGAGCACAGCGGCGCCAATTGACGAACCGGTTAAAACAGCACGTTACGACATCGCGGCTCTGTTGGCCGATTTCGGTGACGTTCCGGTGGTCACCGATACAACATCGGTCAGGCGTCGCTCGCGCGACTATTTCTGGTACAGCCCGATCCTCAATGCTCAGTTGCATGGCCTTTCGGCGGACGTTGTTGCCCTGCCGCGCAACGAGGCTGACGTAATCAAGGTTGCGAGTGCCTGCGCACGCCGTCGCATACCGCTGACGCCGCGCGGCGCCGCGACCGGTAACTACGGTCAAGCCGTGCCACTCCAGGGTGGCGTGCTGCTCGATCTCTCGAACATGACGCGGATCGTGTGGCAAAAGCCGGGTGCCTTCCGTGCCGAGGCTGGCGCAAAAATGATCGACATCGACAATGAATTTCGGCCGAAGGGCTGGGAGCTGCGCATGCACCCCTCGACGAAGCGGATGGCGACAATCGGCGGCTTCGTCGCGGGTGGCTCGGGCGGCATCGGGTCGATCAATTACGGCGGTTTGCGCGAACCTGGCAACATTCTCGCCGCCCGCGTCGTGACCCTGGAAGAAACTCCGCGCGTGATCGAATTACGCGGCGATGCAGCACAGAAGGTCAACCGCGCTTTCGGCACCACGGGCATCATCACCGAGATCGAGTTGCCGCTAGCGCCGAGCTGGCCGTGGGTGGAAGTGATCGTCGCCTTCGATGATTTCTACGCGGCGGTCCGCGTAGGTCACGAACTCGCCCTGGCCGACGGCATCGTGAAGAAACTGGCGACGCCTATAATGTGGCCGCTTCCTTCTTACTTTCCCGGTGTGAAGGCGCAGTGTCCGGAAGGCAAGCATGTCCTCATTTGTATGATCGCGGAAGGGGCGATGGAAAGCTTCAAGATGCTACTAGGCGACCGAGGACAGATCACACTCGAACAGCCATCCGATGAAACGCCAGCAAAGATTCCGCTTTACGAGTACACCTGGAACCACACGACGTTGCAGGTGCTCAAGTCCGATCGCACGGTGACCTATTTGCAGTGTCTCTACCCGCACGACCGCGTGCTGGAAGCAGTCA
>JANLXZ010000252.1:0-5184 GCA_031365375.1 Hyphomicrobiaceae bacterium
GCTTTTCCGGCTGCGCAAGCTGAACCTTTTTATCAGGTGTCTTGCTGCGCTTGGTTGCAACTTTTGCCACTGCCTTGGCTTTGCTTTTGGTTTTAGGTTTGCTCGATGCCATCTCGCGATCCGATCGGTTAACGCACCCCCGTGCCCCATATTAGCAGGCTAACCCCGGCTATTGGAGACGATCACTGATTATCGCTAACTTCGGCTTGAATTACCTTACGAACAGATGCCGGCTCGTCAGTGAAAACGTTTTGCACTGCACCAAATCGACATCGGCAGGTGAGAGAGACGCTAGCAAGTTATTCGAAGTTACGATCTACTGACCCGGCTTGGTCCTAGGTAACTGCGAACGCCTATTCACTCCGTTTGAATTATCAATCTGGGACAATCGCGCATCGGAAGGGCTCCAATTCGACATCTCCTTTCCAGGAGTTGCGATGACAGAAGAGCCACCATTAAGGGTTCAAACGTTTCTCTTTTGGAGGAATACGCATGGCCAAACATTCTCTGCCCCCCGAAAAATCGATGACACGGCGCCGCTTCGTTGCCTCGACAGCAGCGGCTGGCACGCTGATTTCTATGCCCTACGTTCGAACCGCCCACGCTGCTGGTAGTTTGGCCGTTGGCTTCTGGGATCACTGGGTTCCAGGTGCCAACGATGCCACTAAAGCCCTCGTCAACACTTGGGCCGAGAAGGAAAAAGTCAGCGTTACGATGGATTTCATTCCCAGTCAGGGCAATAAAAACCTCCTGACAATCGCGGCCGAGTCGCAGGCTAAATCGGGCCATGACATCTTGGCGTTCCCGACGTGGTGGCCGCATGCGCAAGCCAATCTGCTCGAGCCGGTCAACGACATCATGGAACCGTTGATCGCCCAGAACGGGAAAGTTAATGGCACCGTCGAATATCTCGGCAAGGCTGGAGATAAGTGGTTGGCGGTTCCCGCCACCGTGGGCAGTCAGATCAAAGGCCCATGCTCGCGCATCGATCTTCTGAAGCAGCATGCCGGGATTGATATTCAACAAATGTATCCAGCTGGCAGCCCGCCCAAGGCCGACAACTGGACACTCGAAACCTTCCTTAAAGCGGCCGAGGCTTGTCAAAAAGCTGGCTTCCCGTTCGGCATCGGCTTGGGTGAGACGACCGACTCTGTGGATACGGCTGGTGCCTTTCTGTTGGCATTCGGCGGCCAGTTGATCGACGCATCCGGCAAGATCACGGTGAAGAGCGATCCCGTCCGCCAATGGCTCGAATTCTATAAGAAGCTGATTGGCTTCATGCCACCTGACGTGCCGGCCTGGGACGATGCTTCCAACAACAAGATGCTGGTGGCGGGTAAAGCATCATTGATTATGAACCCGCCGAGTGCATGGGCTGTCGCCAAGCGCGATGCGCCAAAGGTTGCCGAGCAATGCTGGACGCACGGCTTCCCGTCCGGTCCGAAGGGCCGTTTCGCGCCCTTCCTGCCCTACTTCTGGGGCATCTGGAATTTTTCGAAGAACAAATCGGCGGCCAAAAGCCTGCTCGTGCATCTGTCACAGCCGGAGTCGGCGGAGAAGATGGTGGCGGCCAGCGGCGGTTACGATCTACCGGCGTTCGAGAAGTTGACGACGTTCAAGACCTGGGCCGAGGAAGGCCCGCCGAAGGGTTCGCTCTATCATTATCCGAACCCGCACAATCATCAGACACTGTCGATTGCGGCCTCGCCTGCCCCGCCCAAGATTGCCCAGCAGGTTTACACGCAGGCAATCCTCACCAAGATGTGCGTGCGCTTCCATCAAGGCGAAGCCATGGAGAAGACTCTCACCTGGGCCGAAGGCGAGTGCGAAGGCTACATGCGCGGCTAGCGCTGCTGGCCGGTGACTGTGCGAGCGAACGATGGATGCCTGTCCCGCCGTTCGTTTGCCCGGACTGAGTTCCTCCGAATGGTTCGAAGAGGTCGATGATGGTCGACACCACCTTGCAGCGCTCCAGTATGGCACATGCGAAGCGACGACCCGCGCCACGCTCGGGCATGACCAGGTTTTTGCAACGCAAGTCCACCATCGCTTTTTGGATGGCACTGCCGCTGATCATTTTGATTTCTGTACTGGTGATCTATCCGGCCTTCTACTCGCTTCATCTGGCGACGCTGAACAAGACGATGGAGCGGTTCGTCGGGCTCGGAAACTTCGAGTTTCTATTCAAGCGCGAGACGTTCTGGAAGGTCGTTTATCAGTCGTGCTTGTTTGCGATTACCGCCGTGATCTTTAAGGCGCTGATTGGCTTCATCGTCGCCCATTTCGTCCACAACATTCCGGCCAAGGGTCAGCGCAAATGGCGCGGCATGTTGCTGGTGCCTTGGGTGATCCCGCCGGCCATGAGCACGCTCGCTTGGCTTTGGCTGTTCGACCCGTCCTACAGCGCGTTCAATTACGTCTTGGCTTATTTCGGCATCGGTCCCATTCCCTGGACCGGCGATGCGTCTTGGGCGCGTTTTTGTGTCATCCTCGTGAACGTTTGGTACGGCGCGCCGTTTTTCATGATCATGTATTTGGCGGCGCTGAAGTCGGTACCGGAACAGCTCTACGAGGCAGCGCAGATCGACGGCGCAAACTGGTGGCAGCGCATCTGGTACATAACCCTGCCGATGATGCGAAATATCATCGCCATCACCACGCTGTTCTCGCTCATCGTCACGTTCGCCAATTTCGACATTGTGCGCGTTTTAACCGCAGGCGGTCCGCTCGACGGCACGCATCTGTTTGCGACGTGGGCGTTCAGGCTTGGCATCGAGGGCGGCGACATTCCGCTCGGCGCCAGCGTGTCGTTGTTCATGGTGCCGATCCTCGCGGTCGCGGCGATTTTTATTCTGCGTGACATCAACAAGCGTGGGAACGAAGGCTGATGGCAAACGCATCCTCGATCAATCCACCCTCGATCGACAAGAGTGGGCCACGCCGGTCGTCGAAATACGGCAGCATGAAACGAGACCGCACCTGGGCGCTGCGCTGGTCATATTTTTTCCTGACGATCTTTGCGGCGTTTTCGCTGCTGCCGCCAATCTACATGCTGATCACATCACTGAAGACGAGCGCGGAAATTTCAGCGGCAACCAATCCCTGGTGGGTGTTTAACCCGACGCTATCCAACTACATCGAGCTGCTGACATCAAACCAGTTCCAGATCTTCTTTCGCAACTCGGCGATGGTATCGATCCTGGTCGTGACCTTGACGATGCTGATTTCGGTGCCGGCGGCGTTCGCCCTCGCGCGCATGAAATTCTGGGGATCGACGACACTGGCGACCGGTGTGTTTCTCACCTACCTCATTCCCGACACGCTGCTGTTCATCCCGCTGTTCAAGATGTTTGCGACGGTCAACGATTGGACCGGCATCCAGTTGATGAACCGCTGGTGGGTGTTGGTGCTCATATATCCGACTTTGACCGTGCCGTTTTGCACCTGGATCATGATCGGCTATTTCGCGTCGATCCCGAAGGAACTCGACGAGGCGGCTATCATCGATGGTGCGAGCTGGTTCCAGACGATGACGAAAATCTTCATCCCCGTGGCTTTCCCCGGATTGATCGCCGCCACCATCTTCGCCTTCACGGTGTCCTGGGCGCAGTTCCTTTACCCGCTCGCGTTCACCACCTCGATCGATCAGTTGGTGCTGCCGGTTGGCATTATCACGTCGTTGATCAAGGGCGACGTGTTCAACTGGGGGCAGATCATGACCGGCGCACTGCTCGGCGCGGCCCCGCCTTTGATCATCTACGCATTTCTGATGGACTATTATGTTGCCGGTCTCACGGCCGGTGCGACCAAGGGCTGATTTCGGCAAGGTTTGGGGTACCAATGGCAGACGTTTCCATTCGCAAGGTCGTCAAAGAGTACGAAGGCGGCGTCCAGGCCGTGAAGGGCATAGATTTAGACATCGCTGACAAGGAATTCGTGGTTCTGGTCGGCCCGTCAGGCTGCGGCAAGTCGACGACGCTGCGCATGATCGCCGGCCTCGAGGACATCACGGATGGTGAAATCGCGATCGACAGCGAAGTCGTCAACGACGTACCGCCAAAGGATCGCGACATCGCGATGGTGTTTCAAAACTACGCGCTTTATCCGCACATGACGGTCGCGGAGAACATGTCGTTTGGCCTGCGGCTCAAGCGGTTCCCAAAGGCCGAAATCAAAGTGCGGGTCGATGAAGCGGCACGCATTCTCGACATTACAGAACTGCTCGATCGCAAGCCGAAAGCGCTTTCCGGCGGCCAACGCCAACGCGTCGCCATGGGCCGCGCCATCGTCCGCAACCCAAAGGTATTTCTGTTCGACGAACCGCTGTCCAATCTTGATGCGAAGCTGCGTGTGCAGATGCGCACAGAAATCAAACGCGTGCATCAAAAGGTGCGGACGACCACGGTTTACGTCACGCATGATCAGATCGAGGCGATGACGCTGGCCGATCGCGTGGTCGTCATGAACCACGGTCGCATCGAGCAGGTTGGCCCGCCGAACGAGCTTTATCATTCGCCAAGAACGCGGTTTGTGGCGGGCTTCATCGGTTCGCCGGCGATGAACATCATGCCGGCGACGATCGAAGCGGCAGGCGGCGGGCTGGCCGTAAGGCTGTCCGAACAGTTGGCGTTGCCGATACCGGACGCCAAGGTTGCGCGCTATCGCTCGCTCGTCGGCAAGCCAAAGATGCTGCTCGGGTTGCGGCCGGAGCATATCACCGAGGTTCGCCCGCATGCGGAACCCGGCATCGTCCCATTTTCCGTCCAGCTTGACGTTACCGAGCCGATGGGGATGGAGACGCTCGTATATTTCAAGATCAAAGAGCTCGAGATTTGTGGCCGCGTGAACCCGAATGCGGGTGCGCGAGACAATTCGCCGATGCAGTTGTCGGCCGACCTCAACAATATGCACGTGATCGATGAGGCAAGCGGGCTCGTGATTTGATTTGATCCGATGCGGCAATTGCCGCTGAGACGGTTTATATCCTACACGTTGCGCGGTCGTTTACATTTGGTGAGCGGCACAAATCACTCTTCGTGCGAGGATGTTCATGAGTTCGGGATTGCCCAAGGGGCCTTCTTCAACCACCCCCGCAACACTCGACCCTGCCGATTGGAATCAATTCCGGCGCCTAAGTCACGCGGCGCTGGACGACATGATCTCTTTCATGGCGACCGCCGGTGA
>JANLXZ010000447.1:0-2553 GCA_031365375.1 Hyphomicrobiaceae bacterium
AAATCGTTCGCGACGAACCCGTTCCTAAACGGTGTGATCGTATCGGTGTTTGCAATCGGCTGTTTTTACGCTTTTTGGCAGGTGATACGTCTTTATCCCGAAATCCGCTGGGTCAACGCGTTCCGGATTTCCGATCCAGGGCTGGTGAGCGAACGCCAACCCGTTCTTCTCGCCCCAATGTCGACAATGCTGCGTGAACGCACAGGCACGCTGTCGCTGTCGACGACGGCGATGCGCACCCTTATGGACTCGATCGGCTCGCGACTGGATGAAGCGCGCGATACCGGCAAGTACGTGGTCGGACTTCTCGTCTTCCTCGGCCTTCTCGGCACGTTCTGGGGTCTATTGGAAACGATGCAAGCAGTTGGCCAGACTATTGCCTCCCTCGACACCAAAGCGGCCGATAGCGCCACAGCATTCGGCGAGTTGAAAGAAGGCCTTGCCGCTCCGCTACGTGGCATGGGCACGGCGTTTTCATCGTCGTTGCTAGGTTTGTCCGGCTCTCTCGTTTTGGGTTTCCTCGAACTGCAGGCGACCCAATCACACAACCGTTTTTACAATGAGCTCGAGGAGTGGCTGTCGGGAATTACCGAGCTGACGCCTGGCAGTGCGGGTAGCGCCGATCATCAGCTTGGACGACAAATCTATTCCGCGGTTTTCGAGTTGCAGCGCTCGGTGACGGAGCTGAGCGAACGGCTGGGCGCGCTCGGGCCGCATGGCCTCAACAGCATCAGCGATCCCGCCGTCAAAGAACTTGCCACGGGCGTCAACCAACTGGTCGGTCAGATGCGCAATGAGCAAACGATCGTTCGTCAATGGGTCGATGAACAGGCAGCTCAGCAAGCGGAAGTCGCCAGCGTGTTGAAAGGGCTGGTCGCGACTGCACCGGCCGCCAAACCGCAGAAGCGGAGTTAGAACGCAATGGCACGTGGGCGCAGAGGCGGTTCCGCCGAATACGGAGAGTTTTGGCCAGGCTATGTCGACGTATTGTCGACGCTCTTGCTAGTGGTCACATTCTTGCTGTCGATCTTCATGCTGTCGCAATTCTACGTCGCACAGGAGAGTAGCGGAAAGGACAGCGCCTTACGCCGCCTCAATCGACAAATCGCCGAATTGACCAACCTGATGTCGTTGGAAAAGGGCAAGGCTAAATCGGCCGAAGACGAGACATCGACCCTGCAAGCTTCATTGGCATTGCTGCGCGAGGATAACGCGCGATTGGCAGCCGTGGCGGTCGGGAGCGACGAGAAGGTCAAGGGCGCGAGTGGCAGGATCACGACCCTCACGGAGCAACTGGAGGAGAAAAATAAAATCACGTCCGAAGCCCAAGCCAAGGTCGATCTACTGAACCAGCAGTTGTTGGCGCTGCGGCGCCAGCTTGCGGCCTTGAACGACGCGCTGGAGTCATCCGAAAAGAAGGATCGCGACAGCCAGGATCGCATCAAAGACATGGGCACGCGCCTCAACGCTGCCCTTGCGCGGCAAGTGCAGGAATTGCAGCGGTATCGGTCCGACTTTTTCGGCCGTCTGCGTGAATTATTGAAGGACCGCAAAGATATCCGCGTTGTTGGCGATCGCTTCGTTTTTCAATCCGAAGTGTTGTTCCCCTCTGGCCAGTCGACGATGACACCCGAAGGACTGGCAGCGATCGATCAACTCGCCCAAGCGATTGTCGAATTGCAACGTTCGATACCGCCCGAGATCGACTGGGCAATGCAGGTCGATGGTCACACGGATCAGCGGCCGATTGCATCCTCCCAGTTTCCATCGAACTGGGAACTGTCGACATCACGCGCGATATCGGTCGTGCGCTACCTGGTCAGTCGGGGCGTCCCGGCCAAAAGGCTTGTCGCCGCCGGCTACGGCGAGTTCCAACCGCTCGAGGACGGTATCACCGACGATGTTCTGCGCCGGAACCGCCGTATCGAATTGAAGCTCACCAACCGCTGAGGGCGGGTGGCTAACTAAAGTTTACTGGCCGGCGGCTGCGGCTGCAAAACCATCAAGTGCTTCGCCCATTGCCTTGAAGCTTGCATCTTGGTCCTTAATGCCGAAGCGCGCCTTTAGGACCTCGGGGCTTGTATACCCGATCATCACCTTTCCGGTTGCCGCCTGCCACACGACAATCTTCAACGGCAGGTCGACGGCAAGTTCCGGGTTTGCCAACATCAGTGGCGTACCTAATTTCGGATTGCCGAACATGACAACTTCGGTCGCCGGCATATCGAGACCAGCAGCTTTCGCACCAACCGCATGATCGACGCGAGCGGCTACTTTCAGACCCTTCGCCTCGATCGCACGGACCAATCGCTCGATGGTTTGAGAAACCGATGCAGACTTCGACTCCACCACCTTGAGCGCCTGTGCCGCCGCTGGACCACAAAATAGTGCAGAGGCGAGTAACGAATAGACATAACGCATCGGGGATCTCCTGCTTGCTAGCCTTCGGCGACTATAAAGCCGTTGACTGACAATGGGCTCGAAACATCCAGCAATCACCGTAACGTGAGCCTTCGTGATTGCTCGCCGCGGCTCCTCCTTAACGCGCAGTCC
>JANLXZ010000079.1:0-8562 GCA_031365375.1 Hyphomicrobiaceae bacterium
CGGTGGCATCCATGAAGACCTCTGGGGTTTCAACGAGGAAATCGTCGTTCGCGCCGCTGCTGAAAGCCTCATCCCTCTGAACTCAGCCGTTGGCCAAGAAACCGACTCTACACTGATCGATCTTGTTGCCGATGCCCGTGCGCCGACACCGACGAAGGCCGCCGAGTGGGCAGTGCCGAAATACGCCGATCTGATCCAACAGCTACTTGATCTGGGTCATCGCCGTGCCAACGCGATACGGCGTGCACTGGAAGGCAAACGGATCGAGCTCAAATCGGCCTCGCGCGGCCTGCCGAAACTTGAAGACCTGGTCTCGCTTCCGCGCCAACGCTTCGATTCGGTTGAGAAGCGTCTCGGCCGCGCTTTGCTCGCCAACACGCGATCGCACGCGATGCGGCAAGCGCGCATCGCCATTCGTTTGCATCCGCGATTGATCGAAGCACGCCTTCAGCGCACGCGGGATCGCGTGGAGACACTAAGCCGGCGCAGCGGTGAAGGCCTAGCGCGTATTGCGGCCCAGCGCCGCGCGAGATTGGAGCGCGTATCCGGCAGACTGAACCCGCAGACGCAGCGCGTCCGCATCGCGCGCGCTTCGGAGCGATTAGCATCGCTCCATGTGCGGTCCGGCCGCGCCTTGGCCAATCGTCTCGTCGCGTGGCGGCGGTTCCTGTACGGCCACGGCAAACTTCTGACGTCACTTAGTTATCAAAGCGTCCTACAACGCGGCTTCGCACTGGTGCGTGATGAGACCGGCCAAGCCGTGCGGCTGGCTGGACTGACATCGATCGGCGCTCGTCTGGAATTGGAATTTGCCGATGGTCGCGTCGACGCGAATGTCATTGGCACTAAACTGTCAGGCATTGCATTGGAAGGTGGGACGGCGGGCCGCGTCGCGTCAAAGCCAGTCTCGCCGGCGAAACCGGCGCGCCGAACCGCTGGCGGGAGTGGGAGTGGGCCGCAGGGTTCTTTGTTTTGATCAGATCGCGAGCTCTGACGCGAAAGTGGTGATCGCCTCCAATACCGCTGCTTTCTGATCGCGATGTGGACTATGGCCGCACGACGACAACACCAGCCGCTTTATGTCGGCCAACTTGGCTGCCTCGAATGCATCGAGTTGGGCTAGCGTACCATATGGATCGTCCGCACCTTGGATAAGCAACGTCGGCACCGCAAGCCGTTCCACTTCCGCACCGAGTGACCATGTGCCGAAGCGCGGGTTTAGCCAGATATCGGACCATCCACGAAATGCATCGTCGACGTGCGTGTGATGCTGCGCGAGCCGCTGTCGCAGCTCCGTCGTCTCGTATTTCTCGGCGATTCCGGCAATGCTCTTGAGCGTCACGGCTTCGACGAATACGTGTGGTGCCATAAGTACGAGCCCACTCACCTGATCAGGTTCGGCCGCGGCATGAATGAGTGCGATCGACGCCCCGTCGGAATGTCCAACCAGCAACGGGCGCTCGATCCCGAGCTTTGCCAGAAGACGAGGCAACACATCGAGTGCTTCGCGGTGCATGAAATCGGGCTCGCGCTTTTGCACCAATGGACTCGATCGACCATACCCAGCGCGCGAATAAACCATCGCACGCGCGCCAGCTCTGCGCGCTAATTGATCGGGGAAATCTCGCCATAACCCGGCGCTGCCAAGTCCCTCGTGCACGAACACGAGCGAGGGTCGATCGGCGCTGCCGACGATCAAGCGATATTCGAGAGAGCAGTCGCCAAGATCGACAAAGGGCATGCGGGTCCGTTGTCTAGTTGAATCTCATGTCAGCCTAGCGACCGACTGATTTCGTGCAACTAGCAATTACTCCCAATAGAGCTCGAACGGTGTCAATTGCAGAGCGGTCGTTTTGGGCGATGGCATCGCGGTCAATGCACCATTGCCGTAATGAACGTCCGCGATTACGCCCCTAAGTGCCGACCGCGCATCCTTGCGGAACACCATGGTGGTGTTGGCCAAGCGTAATTTACCGTCGACCCAGACCCGCAGTACGCCGTCTTCCTCGCCCGGCTGATTTAAAACGAGCTCTTGCTCCAACCGAATCCATCGGCCGCGTGGAAATTCCAAGCCGTTGGCGTCTGCGGCATAACTCGTACCTTTCGGATCACCAGCGGTGACAGTGCGCACCTGTGCTTGGCCATCCGGCAACCACGCGTTGCGGGTCGAGAACGCCGCCTTTGACTTCAGTGCCGAGCCATCCACGGTTTCACCGCCAAACAATCCGGGTAAGGCGCCGCCAGTGCCAAAATCGAAGTCTTCTGGCAACCACACATTATACGTTAGGCAGGCCGCCTTGGCGTTTGGCAATTTCGACGGCAACCATGTGAAACCCATGCCGCTTTTACGCTGTGCACCGGTCTCCGTTTTGTCGGGAAGTTTCGGCAAACTGACCTGCAATGCGACGGGCGCCGGGCCATCTTTGAGTTGCACGATCTTGGTATTTTCGAGCAAACCCCAGTCGCTTCCCGCCAAACGACCTTGAAGATCGGCGGGAGAAATGGCGCCGCCACTCTTATCCTGCAGTCCGAACAAAGTTCCGTTGCCGTAGCGACCGCTGCACGGCACTGCTTCTTCAGTGAACAGCACGCCGTGCACGGCCAACGCTACGATCGCGACGGCGACAAAGCCGGCCGCCGCATTGATGTAGAACCGCACGGGTATACGGGTCACGTTTTGCTTGATGATGCCTTGCGACTTGGGGACTTTTTTCGGACCGGCGTTCGTTGGCGCTTTATGGAAGGCCATGGCTAATCTCTCCAATTCACGCGCGAAAGGCGCGATTGATATTGCGTAGCAGTGGGTCGAGCACGTGATCGAGCAGCGTGCGCTCGCCAGTCAACAATAGGATTTCTGTGCGCTGACCGGGGTGAAGCGTGATGCGCTTTGAGACCTCGGTCCGCGTCTCTTCGAGCTCAATTCGAGCGACAAAAAAGAAGACGCCGGTTCGCTTGTCTTCGACACTATCGGGCGATACCCATGCCAAGCGCGCGCTCAAAGGCCGGCTGTCCCGCCACGTCGATCCGGTCAGCCAAACCTTAGCGGTCATGCCTTGTTTAATGTCGTCGATATGGATTTGCGAAAGTCGTCCCTCGACAACGAGCCGGTCTGTCTGAGGAGTAATTTCCAGCACGGTCGCCCCAGGTTGAATCATCGCACCGGCACCATGCACGGCGAGCGAAAGGACCCGTCCGGCGACCGGTGCACGCATCTCGGCCCTCGCCAGATCCTGCTCGGCGATTGCGATGCGGGCACTGAACCCGGCCGTCTCTTTTTCCACTTCGGCGACTTGGCGCTCGAGACTGAGAACTTTTGAGCGAGCCGCAAGCTTGCGATCCGCCAGATCGGTCATCGTCACAGCCTCTTGGCGTATTAGATTAAGTTGTCTCCCCGCCGCTTGGGCCTGAGACCTCAATGCTAAGATTTGCTGATCCAGCGCCTGAGTGTCGAGCGTTACGAGAACCTGACCGATCACCACGTCCTGGCCTTCGGCAACATGGACGCGGCCAACTGGTCCGCCCTTTTGATGTTGGATTGCTTGCACCTTGTGCTCGACAATAATATTGCCACTGAGCGAAATGCCCTTGTCGATCGGCGCGATTGTGGCGCCGCCGACGCCGCCTCCGAAGAACAGCGCAACGACAACAAGACCGCAGAAAACCGGCCCCCGAATATTCAGTCTGGGTAACGTGGCGGCGGCCGGAAAACGCCGCGTTCCCGCCGTGGCGAGATCAGCGGACAACACATGATCGGTTTGAACTCCCGACGTCATGATCAATGCACCCGCGCTTCTTGAACTGCGGCTCGGTTCATTCCGAACCGGGCTGAAACATCGAGCGCAGGACCGATCGTCTGCACGGTGCCGCTGGCCAGAACCACGATTTGATCCATGAGGCCCAACAGACGCGGATCCTGCGTCGCGACGACGACACCGATCCCGTCTGCTTTCAGTCTTTCCAGCATACGAACGAGCTTGCGCAGGCTTTGCCCATCGAGCCCTATTTCCGGCTCGTCCAACACAACAAGGCGCGGCGAACCATGAACCGCGCGTGCGAGCGCGACGGCGCGGCGCTCGCGCAGCGCCAACGCCGCGCCAGCCGGGCCGGTGGGTGTATCATAGCCCGCTTGAAGCGACGCCAGTGTTTCATGGACACCAGAACGCATCGCGGACTTGGCTACCGCCATCAGGCTGGTCTCACGGAACCGGGCAATGTTCTGGTGTACCGTTCCGTCAATCAGCATCGGCTCATCGGGCATATAGCCGATCGGGGGATCGCCATCGGTGCGCTGCCAGCGGCTGATCGGTACGCCATCGAGATCCGCGGCACCGGATACTGGCGTGATCGCACCGGCAATCAATCCGGCGAGCGTAGACTTACCGCTACCGTTGGATCCGACAATGCCGAGACATTCTCCCGGTTCGAGTGTGAGGGAGACTGAACGTAGCGATGGGATCTTGCGGCTCGGGTAACAGACGGTGGCGTCGTGCAAGGTGATGCGTCCAACGGCTTCGTTGTCCATCCGTCCGACCTGCGGGACCTGGACGTCAGGCGCGAGCGCCTTGAGCCGGCCATACCCCTGCCGCGCCATCGAAATCGATCGCAAGGAGGTGACCAGTCCCTCAAGGGGACCAATCCCTCGCGCCAGCAAGATCGCCGAGGCAACGAGCGCACCGGGGGCAAGCTCGCCGCGAATGATCAGGAGCGCGCCAATCGCATACAGTATGGTTTGAGCCGAGATCCGCACGGTTCGGGCAACGGCCTTCATGAAGCTGGTTCGCTTGGCGAGCGTATATCCGGCGCTGACATTGGCGCGATTAAAGCGCTCCCAATGTTCGGCTGCTCCAGGCGACAAGCCGAGCGCTCCTGCCACACCGGCGTGGCCCGACACGGTCGACCACCACTGGTCGGCGGCGTCCGTAGCGCGCGCGCACTCTAATTGGGCACGAGCCGTTACGAGCCCGTGCAGCCAAGCCAACGCCAGCAGAAAAATTGCGGCGCCCGCGCCAACTACACCAAGCCAAGGGTGCAGAAGTGCCAGCACAACTAGGAATGCTGGCGTCCATGGCACATCAAGGAAACTCGCGGCCGTCGGACTGGTAAGGAAAGCTTTTACTTGTCGCAAGGCGGCCGCATCGGCACGAAGTTCGGCCGCGCCGACATTGCCTTTAAGACCGTTCTCGAGCACGTATTGGCCCAGCACGTGATCCAACCAAAGCCCCGCGCGCATGAGGATGCGATCGCGACAAAGCTCGATCAAACTGAGTGCTAGAATTGCGGCACCGACCATCAACGTCAAAAAGACGAGGGTCTCAACCGATCCTGAAGGTACGACGGTATCGAACAACTGGAGCGTATAGAGGGGCGTCGCCAGCATCAAAATATTGATGCAGGCGGAAAACAACAGTGCGACGAACGTCGCCCGCCGCACCTGCTTCAATATTCTCCGGGATGTCCGCATACTCGCCGATCCGCTTCGCGCATCCCGGACGTGGCAGAATCGCCAGTGCGGACACGCGTTTCAGCAATCTTACCGACAAGTTCTAAACGATCAGCGAACCTGAGTGGACGAGATCGTCCACATGCAGACCGTGCACGTTATCGAGGATAACTGCATCGACGAAACCTGCACCCGCTCCAACATCGACCGAGACCACAGTACCAAGAGCCGTGTCGGTTAGATGTAAGTGGTCGCTGAGAGTTGCAGGTGCATGGCCAGAGAAGACGCCGGAAAAATCCAAGCGATCACCCGCCCCGAAATCGGTAATATGGTCGAAGCCTGCTTTACTTCCGTTTGAATTAACAACGTCGGCGCGGATCCAGCTGAAGGTATCGTTGCCGGGGGCACCGATATTTTTAAGCTCTCCTCCGGTCAAGATGTCATTGCCTTGACCGCCGGAAATCCGATCGTTGCCGGCATCGCCATAAACGCGATCGTTGCCGTCACCACCAGAGATCGTATCGTTGCCACCACCACCGAAGAAGCCGTCGTTACCGGCGCCACCTTCTAGAACATCGTCGCTGGCGCCGCCATTCAGTGCGTCGTCGCCGGTGCCACCTTGCAGATTATCCGCACCGTCTTCACCGAAAAGTTTGTCATTACCATCACCACCCAGCAGCGTGTCGCCACCGGCACCGCCATGCAATTCATCATTTCCGAGGCCGCCGTCGAGCTTATCATTGCCGGCATCGCCGTTAAGCAGATCATTGCCGGCATCGCCACCCAAGGCGTCGTCACCGAGGCCGCCGAACAAAACGTCGTTGCCGCCGCCGCCGGAAAGTTTGTCATTGCCGGCATCGCCGGACAGCGTGTCGTCTCCGGCGCCGCCGTCAAGGGTGTCGTTGCCATCCCCGGCGGCCAGCACATCATCGCCTAAGCCGCCAAGTAACTGGTCATTGCCGGCACCACCGGTCAACTTGTCGTCGCCGGCACCGCCGTCAAGGAAATCGTTTCCGTTACCGCCGATCAATTCCTCATTGCCCGAGCCACCGAGTAAATTGTCGTTGCCGTCGCCACCATCGAGGAAGTTGGCGCCAGCGCCGCCAATTAATGTGTCATTTCCCGCATCGCCATACAGTTTGTTGTCGCCGGCACCGCTTTCAATTATGTCGTTCCCGTCGCCACCACGGAGCACATCGTCCCCATTGCCGCCGAAAATCGTGTCGTTACCGACGCCGCCATCAACAAAATCATTGCCGTCGCCCGCATCGATCTTGTCGTTGCCAGCATCGCCATTGATGCGATCGTTACCGCCATCGCCCCAAATCTGATCGTCGCCGTTGCCGCCACTAAGCGTATCGTCGCCGCCACCACCGTAAATGGTGTCGCGGCCCGCACCGCCCGTGATCGTATCGCGCCCTGCTTCGCCGACGAGGACGTCGTCGCCTTTTCCGCCGACGATCGTGTCGTCACCGGTGCCGCCATAAATGATGTCGCCATCGGGCCCGGCAATGATCAAGTCATTGCCGAAAGTTCCGTCGATTCTGCGCTTTAACATACAAATACCCCGTCAGCCCGCTGCAAAAGCATCGGCGCCCGCGCCGTCTGGCCGCGAAAGCTACGTTTGCCGGCTGAAGATTTGGTTAATCGATCATAAATATCATGTCAGAATCATACCGTGGGCCAGCAGATCGTGACCTGATGTGCCGTGCACGCCATCGAGGACGACGAGATCGACAAAGCTATTGCCGGCCTTCACCGAAACCGTCGAGCCCGCGCCACTATCGTGGACATGGACAACATCATCGATTGACGCGTATTTGGCCGACTTCAAGAAGTCGTGCAGGTCCAGCCTATCGCCCACCGTGAAGTCGGTGATGTGATCGACGCCGCCGGTATCCTTCTGCGTGTAAACGAACGAATCTCGCCCGGCCCCGCCTGTAAGCGTATCCGCGCCACCGAGGCCACGGATCACGTCGTCGCCAGCGCCTGCCACGAAAACATCCGCGTCAGAGCTTCCTTTATAATCATCGGCGAACGACGAGCCGATAATCTTTTCGATGCTCGAGAACGACGCGGTATTAAACCCAAGCGCCGTGCCCTTGCTGACGTCAATCGCGATGCCATGATTCGAAAGTGAAAAATCAAGCGTGTCAAAACCGGTGCCGCCCGAGATCGTGTCGTCACCGCCTTGGGCGTAGACGACGTCATCGCCGCTATCACCTTTAATCGTGTTGTGACCGGTGCCGCCGTACAGCTGATCGTCGCCTTTGCCGCCAGAGAGGTAGTCATTGCCGCCTTCACCATAAAGGCTATCGTTGCCCTTTTGGCCGTAAATCCGATCGTTGCCGTCTCCACCGTGCAGGATGTCGTTATCTTTCTCGGATGCGACGCTTGGTAGCGAAGCCTTACTCTTGGTCATGTTGCCGCCGTAGATCGTGTCATCGGCACTTCCACCAGTGATCATGTCGCTGCCCGAGCCACCCTCGATGATGCTGGGTGCTGCAGTATGATCGAAGGTGATCGTCAGATCGTGAGACGCCGAAGATGAGCCGCCTGCAGCTTCGCTGGAGGTTGCCGTCACATGCAACGTGAGATCGGCCAATGTCGAGGCGGTGATCTTCAGCCCGACGAGGTCGGCCGCTGCTAGCGACCACGATCCGTCGGCGTTCAAGTGGCCAGCCGAGAGTGAGCTGTTGGGGGACATCCCGCTGACATTGACGGCGAGGTGCTCAGAACCGTCACGGTCCTGAAGTGCAGCCGAAATACCAAGCGATGTGGTAACGAACGAGCCATTCCCGGTAACGATCGTGTCGTTACCAGCGCCACCCTGAATGTGCGTGACGCCTGCCGTACCGACGAGCGTGTCACCCGATTTCGTACCCAACAGCACCCCGCCCGAGAGTGCGATTGTTTGATTGACTGTCGTCAAGGTCGGCGCATCCGCAACCGCTCCAACACCAACAATGACGTTCTGAGTGGCAAAGCCGCCAGCCGCATCCGCGACTCGCACAGTGAACGAGTCGTTTCCGCTATAATTCGCGCCCGGCATGTAAGTATACGCGCCGGTTACTGCGTCCACCGCGAGCGCACCATGTGCCGGGCCGGTCGCCACCGCGTAG
>JANLXZ010000088.1:0-8927 GCA_031365375.1 Hyphomicrobiaceae bacterium
GGTGCGGTGGCCCTTCAGACCCGACAAGCCAAAACATTCAGCGACCACGCCTTGGCCAGCGAACGCCGCGTCGCCGTGGATCAGCAACGGCAATACGGTGGTGCGCTCGGTGTCGCCGTTTTGATCCTGCTTGGCGCGGACCTTGCCCAAGACCACCGGATCGACAATCTCCAAATGACTGGGATTCGCGGTCAGCGAGAGATGAACGGTGTTGCCATCGAAGCTGCGATCCGACGAGGCGCCGAGGTGGTATTTTACGTCACCGGAGCCCTCCACATCGTCGGGCTTGAACGAACCGCCCTTGAACTCGTTGAATATGGCGCGAAGCGGTTTGCTCATGACGTTGCCAAGAACGTTCAGGCGACCGCGATGCGCCATTCCGAGAACGATCTGGTTGATGCCGAGTTGGCCGCCGCGTTTAATGATCTGTTCGAGGGCGGGGATCATGGTTTCGGCGCCTTCAAGCCCAAAACGCTTCGTTCCGGTATATTTGACTTCGGCAAACTTCTCGAAGCTCTCGGCCTCGATTAGCTTGTTGAGGATCGCCTTCTTGCCCTCGACGGTAAACTTGATTTCCTTTTCCTCGCCCTCGATCCGCTCTTGAATCCAGGCCTTTTGCACGGGCGAGGTAATATGCATGAATTCGACGCCGATCTTGCGGCAGTAGGTCCGGCGCAAAATCTTCAAGATTTGGCGGATCGTCGCCGTTTCGAGTCCCAGCACCTTGTCAATAAAGATGGGGCGATCGAGATCGGCGTCGGTGAAACCGTACGTCTCCGGCTTGAGTTCTTTGTGGACCTTGCGCTCGGTCAGAGCCAAGGGATCGAGATCGGCGACCAAATGGCCCATCACGCGGTAAGCGCGGATCAACATCAATGCGCGGATGGAATCTTGCGTCGCGCGCAGCGATGCGGCCATCGACAGGTCGTAACCTGTGCTGCTCGCACGGGACTGAATTTTCGCTTGGATGGCCTTTTCTGCGGTGCCGTAGTCGCCGGTCAGCGCTGCCATCAGATCAGGATTGCCGGCACTGTTCATTTCGTTCACTGGCCGTCCCCAGGAAGGACCGTCGTGAGTGTTACCCGGACCGTTCGGCTTCTCGTCCTGTAGGGACTGGAAGAACAAGCGCCATTCGTCATTGACGGCGCCTGGATTTCGCTCGTACAGCGCCTGCATTTCCTCAACGTAGGCGGCATTTACGCCATTCAAGAAGGACGTGCGCGCGAAGGCGTCGTTCTGCGCTTCTCGTGACATTAGTTTTTATTCCTCGTAAACCGAGCATCAGCTGCGCCGCATTAAGGCCGCCAACGCCGAAATCGCACATAGAGTGCTGTGAATCACCGAACCTTTTAACGCAGAACAGCCAGCGGTTTAAGTACGCAAATAGTGTTGGTGGCGTGACGCCTGAATGGTTCGCATTACGCTAATCCCGCACCAGCCTGCCGCACGTTCAAGCATCCAGCAGGGATTTCATTGCCGCGTCCACACCGCCCGCATTGTGCGGTACTTTAGCGGTCTTGAAACCCAACTCGAGCGTTGCCAGGGCGCCGAGCATCATCGGCTCGTTCAGATCGCCCATATGACCGATCCGGAATACCCGACCATTGAGAGGACCAAGCCCGCCGCCGAGCACTAGATTGAACCGGCTTTGCGTGAGGGATCGGAGAACGTTGGCATCGTGACCGTCGGGCGTGATGATCGCCGAGACTGAATCCGACATCCGCTTCGGGTTCGTGCACACGAGCTCTAAAGCCTTGATACCGCCCTTGATTCCAGCTTCTGAGATTGTCGCGCCGCTGACCGCTCCGCCGCCCCAGTGCGTAATCGCTGCCCTGGTTGCATTGGCATAGCGGCGATGACGACGGAATACGGCATCGAGGCCTTCCGCCTCGATCATGGCGAGCGATTCATCGAGCCCAAAAAACATGTGAACTGGTGTGGTACCGGGAAACTTCTGCGGTTGGCGCGTCAGCATATCTGCCCAATTCCAATAACTACGGCGGGTCTTGATTTGCTTAGACAACTCGAACGCCCGATCACTTACGCCAGTAAACGACAGGCCAGTCGTCATCATCAGCCCCTTCTGGCTGCCGCCAACAACGATATCGACGCCCCAAGCGTCCATCTGGAAGTCGAACGATCCCAGCGAGGAGATTGTATCGGCGAACAGCATCGCCTTGTGCTTGGTCTCGTCCAGCGCTTGGCGAACCTCTGACAGCGGTGTCGACACGCCAGTTGCCGTCTCGTTATGGGCGACGAGGATAGCCTTGATTTCGCCGGTGGTATCGGCCTTCAATCGCTTGACCATCGCATCTTGGCCGACGCCGGTGCGCCAGTCGGCAGGAAGCGTCTCAACGACGAGCCCCAGCTCCTGCGCCATTGCCGCCCAATTCGATGAGAAATAACCTGATTCGAGCGACAGCACCTTATCGCCTGGCGATAACGTGTTGGCGAGCGCCGCTTCCCATGCGCCGTGCCCGTTGGCAGCGTAGATGAAAAGATGTTGCTTGGTCTTCAGCACCTTCTTGATGCCTTCGTGCACGCGAGCGTGGATCGCCAGAAACTCCGGCGCTAGGAAGTCCATCGTCGGCTTGTTCATCGCCCCCAGAATGCGATCCGGAATGTTGGTCGGGCCAGGCGCAAAGAAAAACGGACGGCCGTTGGGGCGGGAGTTCATGGAATGGGATTCCTGGGGAAATAGGGGCGGCGCAGGTGCGTGGCCCAAATTATGCTGTCTTCTTTTACCCCGTTCGCCCGCGTGTCCGCAACCCATGCGGCGCCAAGCTGCGTTGCGGCAATGGACAAGGTCACGCTGCAGCCGTGGACTAACCCGCCCTACAGACTCACTCCCACGTGCGCACGTCGACAAAGTGGCCCGCGATAGCTGCTGCTGCGGCCATTTGCGGCGACACGAGATGCGTACGACCCAAGCGGCCTTGGCGGCCTTCGAAGTTGCGGTTTGAGGTTGAAGCGCAACGCTCACGCGGCTTGAGTTGGTCCGGGTTCATGCCGAGGCACATCGAACAACCCGGTTCGCGCCAATCGAAACCAGCGGCTTTGAAGACCACGTCGAGGCCTTCTGCCTCTGCCTGCTCTTTCACAAGTCCCGAGCCTGGAACAATCATCGCGCTCACGGTGCTAGCAACCGTCTTGCCCTCAATCACTTTGGCGGCGGCGCGCAAGTCCTCGATGCGCCCGTTGGTGCAGGAACCGATGAACACGCGGTCAATCTTGATATCGGTCATCTTGGTGCCAGGCGTCAGACCCATATAGTCTAGCGCCGCTGTCATAGACGCCCGCATGCCCTCATCGGTAACCTTTGCCGGATCGGGCACGACGCCGGTAATCGCAACCGTGTCCTGTGGGCTGTTGCCCCAGGTCAGTGTCGGTGGCAGTTTCGCTGCATCGAGTTTCACAACCTTGTCGAAGTGCGCGCCCTCATCGGACTTGAGGGTCTCCCAGTATTTCATTGCCATGTCCCAGGCCGTACCCTTTGGCGACATCGGACGGCCTTTCAGATACTCGAATGTCTTTGCGTCAGGCGCGATCATGCCGGCGCGTGCGCCAGCTTCGATCGACATGTTGCAAACCGTCATTCGGCCTTCCATCGACAGCGCGCGGATTGCCTCGCCATCATACTCGATGACGTGACCGGTGCCGCCGGCGGTGCCAATCTCGCCGATGATCGCGAGTACGATGTCTTTCGCGGTCACATGATCGGGCAACACGCCATCGACCGTCACGCGCATATTCTTGGCTTTGTTCTGGATCAGCGTTTGCGTTGCGAGCACGTGCTCGACCTCGGACGTGCCGATGCCGTGGGCTAGCGCACCGAACGCGCCGTGCGTCGAGGTGTGACTATCGCCGCAAACGATCGTGGTGCCCGGTAGCGTGAACCCCTGCTCCGGTCCGATCACGTGCACGATGCCTTGGCGCCGATCAAGTTCGTTGAAATATTCGACGCCGAAATCCTTGGCGTTCTTGGCAAGCGCTTCGACTTGGATGCGCGCTTCCTCATCGGCGATGCCATTCTTGCGGTCCGAAGTCGGCACGTTGTGGTCGACGACGGCAAGCGTTTTGGCCGGTGCGCGAACCTTCCGATTGGTTAGGCGCAACCCCTCGAAAGCCTGTGGGCTCGTAACTTCGTGCACCAGATGCCGATCGATATAAAGCACGCATGTGCCGTCCGGTTCGCGGGCGACAATGTGGTCGTCGAAGATCTTATCGTAGAGGGTCTTGGCCATGGCTTGGTGTCCTGGGGATCCATGTGGAAATATGTTGCGTCACTGATAGCGCGCCGGGCACCAGTTGCAAAGAATTCGATGATCGAACTTGAAAAAACCGGGCCAACTGGGTTTGGCCCGGGCCCGGTTTCAAGTTTCAATCACCTGCGGCGTCTTTACCGTTTTGTCACGACGATCTCCAGATATTCGCCGGGTATGATCAGCGTGTCCTTGCCGCCGCGGTTCATCCGGCCCAATAACTCAACGATATCGCCCTGAAGAGCTGCTTGCTTCGGCGCGTCGAGCGCCGCAAAGGCTCGGTTAGTTGGGCCATAGTAGGTCTTGAAGATCTCGAGCCAGTGGTCAGCCGACTTGTAACGGAAATTGAAAATTTGCTTTGTCGACTTCACTTCGTGATCCGCGAAAAGCTCGCCGAGACGTGTTTCCGTGCCCCAAAGCGCCGGTGATTTCACGCCGGGAGGAGGCGGAACGTGTTTGCCTATCGTTTTGAAAAGCTGACCGATAAAGCCGTCGGGTGTCCAGTTTGCTAGGCCAATGCGGCCGCCCTTGCGGCAGACGCGCGCGAGTTCACTGGCTGCCTTTTCTTGATTGGGTGTGAACATTACCCCAAAGGTCGAAAGTACGACATCAAAACTGCCATCGGCGAATGGCAATGCCTCAGCATCCGCTTCCTGAAATTTGATATTGAAATGGTCCGCGCGGGCGCGTTCTTTCGCCCGGTCCAAAAGTGCGCCGACATAGTCGGTCGACGTGACATTCGTAAAGCGCCGTGCTGCGGCGAGCGTGGCGTTGCCATTTCCGGCGGCAACGTCAAGCACACTTTCACCTGCGCGCATGTCGACGGCTTCGCAAAGTTTTTCACCGACGATTTGTAGCGTGGTGCCGACTATGGCGTAGTCACCAGCGGCCCACATTGCCTGCTGGCGTTGCTTGATCGCGGAAAAGTCTGGAGTGGCACTCGAAGCGGCGGATTGTGCATTCATCTGACAATCTCCTTTGTTACAAATAAGTTCTCCATTGAGCTTACCGGGAAGCGCGGTGACGATGGGCTCCCTGCGCGTCGTCATTTTGACGCCAGACAAGATAGCATGCCGGTGCATTTGCGCCAGTCGAACGAGGCACAAAAAAACCGGGTGGCTGGATTTCTCCAGGCCCCGGTTGAGGTTGTCCCACCGCTTGAGGTGGGTGAAGGCATCAAAGGGAGGGTATTGCCTTCAGCAGCTGTCCGTCACAGCTGGGTGAAGTAGACGCCTCGGTGGCGCCGCCAGCAATCCGGAAGGTCACATGCCGGATATGCGATGCTCGCATGCCATCAAATTGACATGAGACAAAGGCTGGCAATTTTCGCCGCGCGCCTATGCATTCCGCCAATTTCGAGCGTTTGCGACCAGAAAATCGCGCAGCACCTGGACCTTTTTCGACGTTCTCAGTTCTTCTGGATAAACGAAAATGATGGGGATGGTTGGAAGCTGCACCTCGGTCAGCACCGGGACCAAGTCTGTTTCCTCCCCAGTCAGATAGTCCGGGATCAGACCTACACCTATGCCGGCCCGCACGGCGTATTTCAATGCGACGACGCTGTTGGCGCGGAATACCGGCACGCGCGGGTCCTTGCCATCGCGCCCTGCGGTTTCCAACCAGCGGATAACCGAAAGGTGCTGCGCTGGCGTGCCGCCGTATGAAACAAACCGATGCTTCTCGAGATCTTCGAGCGATTGCGGCGTACCGAACTTTCGGATGTACCCGGTGGATGCGAACGCCCGGACTTTCATCGTAAAAAGTGCGCGGCGAATCAAATCTGCCTGTTCTGGCTCCCGTGTCCAGATTGCGACATCGGCCTCGCGCATTGAAATGTCGATCTGGTCATCATTCAAGATGAGATCGACGCGGATGTCGGGGTAAAGCTCGATGAAATCGCGCAGCCGTTGCGTCACCCATACCGTACCCAAACCGATAGGACAGGTGATGCGTAATTCGCCGGTGGGTTTGGTCGTGGTATCGGCAAGCAATGTTTCCGCCGTCTGCAGCTTATTCATGACATCGCTTGCTGTTCGATACAGCATGTCACCTTGCTCGGTCAGTACCAAGCCTCGTGCGTGGCGATGGAAAAGTGCGATCCCGAGGTCTTTTTCCAGCGACGACACTTGCCGGCTGACCGCGGACTGGCTCATGCGCAGCGCTTCACCCGCATGTGTGAAGCTGCCAGCCTCGGCGGCGGCATGAAAAATTCGCAACTTGTCCCAATCCATGGGCGGATGTCCTTCGGGGAGTGCGCAACCCAGCGCCAGACGCCCGCGCCCCCTTGCAAGCCAAGAGACGCAAACGCGTTCATTTTTGCTTAGTTATTCACGACGGAATTTGATGAAACACGGCGTTTCTTTGATCTTAGTCTACTTTTCTTATCGTTCGAGCGCAGGTTACGAGCCCTATTTCAAAAAACAAGCGCTAATGGTCGTTAAGTAAACTTAAGCGGCCGCAACCACGCCGACGGGCAGACTTGCCAGCCATTTTTCGGCTTCGAGAGCGGCCATGCAACCCATACCGGCGGCGGTTACCGCTTGCCGATAAACCTCGTCCTTCACATCGCCGGCCGCATAAACGCCAGCGATGGCGGTCGCAGTCGAATCCGGCTTGGTGATCAGATAGCCCGACTTGGTCATTTCGAGCTTGCCCTTGAACAGTTCAGTCGCTGGCGCATGACCGATCGCGATGAAAACACCATCGACCGCGCGCTCCGTAATCACACCAGTTTTGACGTTCTCAAGCTTGATACCCTTGACCGTTTTTGGATCGCTTGAACCGACGATCTCGTGCACGGCGTGGTCCCACACGACTTCAACCTTCGGGTTCTTGAACAGCCGCTCTTGCAGGATCTTTTCCGCACGGAAGCTGTCGCGTCGATGAACCACTGTTACTTTGCGCGCAAAGTTGGTGAGAAAAATCGCTTCCTCGACCGCAGTATTACCGCCGCCGACCACCACCACATCTTTACCTTTGTAGAAAAACCCGTCGCACGTTGCGCACGCAGACACGCCATATCCTTTAAATGTCTCTTCGCTGGGAATACCGAGCCAGCGCGCTTGTGCGCCGGTGCAAATGATCAGCGCATCGCATGTATAGTGGTCCCCGCTATCGCCTTCGAGGCGAAATGGGCGCTTGGCTAGGTCGACCGAGGTAATGTGATCCATCACGATCTCGGTGCCGACGTGTTCGGCCTGGGCCTGCATCTCCTCCATCAGCCAAGGTCCCTGGATCGCCTTGGCGAAACCCGGATAATTCTCGACGTCGGTGGTGATCGTCAGCTGCCCGCCAGGTTGGATGCCTTGGATCAACAGCGGTTTGATCATCGCACGCGCAGCATAAATGGCGGCGGTATAGCCTGCAGGCCCCGAACCGAGAATGATCACGTGGGCATGCTTGGCGGCAGGTAAGGGGATGGCCATGGCCGGAGGCTCCGCGGCGAGTTGTTAAAGAGCTATGCAGCCCGTGCATATGAAGTGTTTCGACAGGTCGATCAAGAGGCGACAATCGCATCAAGGGTGATCAAACGGGCCTTTCTATCCGCAAATCAGGTTCCAGCCTTTGCTGTTCACATCAACCGCAGGCCCTTGAAGCTCGCGACCCGGTCGCGTCCCACAATGATGTGGTCGTGCACGAGCACACCCAACGGCCGGGCCGCCTCGATGATCATCTTGGTCATGTCGATATCGGCGCGCGACGGGGTCGGATCGCCCGATGGGTGATTGTGCACGAGGATGATTGCGGTCGCGGATAACTCTAAAGCGCGCTTGACCACTTCACGCACGTAGACCGGCGTGTGATCCACCGTGCCCTGCTGCTGCATCTCATCGGCGATCAGATTGTTCCTCTTGTCCAGAAACAGAATTCGGAACTGTTCGCGCGTCTCGTAGGCCATCGCGGCGCGGCAATAGGCAACAACCTGATCCCACGAGGAGAGCACCTTGCGCTCCATGATCTGGCCCTGCATCAGGCGCAGCGCGGCGGCTCGCACAAGCTTTAGTTCAGTGACAACGCGATCGCTGACGCCTTTGATCTCGCGCAGCCGCGTCTCGGGGGCGGACACCACCTCGGCGAAAGTTCCGAACCTGGCGATCAGCTCCTTGGCGAGCGGCTTGGTGTCGCGGCGCGGGATCGCGTTGAACAGAACGAGTTCCAGCATCTCGTAATCGGGAAGCGCCTTGTCACCGCCACACATGAAGCGATCACGCAAGCGCTCGCGGTGCCCGCTGTGCGGCGATATCGCCACCGCTGCTTCCCGAAGTCCACGCTGTTCGCCGTCGTCTTCGTTCATGGGGTGGGATTCAACGGGCGAAGACGTATGCGATGCGGTTCGACGACACAAAGTTGGCCTTCCAATTGCGGGGCCAATTTCGAGACCGCAGCGACGACATGGTCGGCTTCCGCAGTATTCGACGACCGGTCAGGTTCCTCCTCACTTCATCGTCGGAATGACGAACTCGGCGCCTTCCTTGGTGCCGCTCGGCCAGCGCGACGTGACGGTCTTCGTTTTGGTGTAGAACCGGAAGGCATCGGGCCCGTGCTGATTGAGGTCGCCGAAGCCGGAGCGCTTCCAGCCGCCGAACGTGTAATACGCCAAAGGCACCGGGATCGGCACATTAATGCCGACCATGCCGACCTGCACGCGCGATGCGAAATCGCGGG
>JANLXZ010000107.1:0-2850 GCA_031365375.1 Hyphomicrobiaceae bacterium
TTTGGTTTGGTTTTTGCTCAGTGGGGTGCGCCGTGGGGGGGGGGGTCGGCGTTTAAGCCCGCAGAAGCGGGGTGCCCCGTAGGGGCGGCGCTGGCCGCGGCGACCAATAGTGCCGACCGGATGCGAGCGTAGTTCAACCCAAATAGCTGACGAACTTGGTCGCCATGTAAGCATTGAGGCCTTCGATGCCGCCTTCGTGGCCGTAGCCTGAATCCTTGACGCCACCGAACGGAGTTTCTGGCAAGGCCAAACCCTGGTGGTTGATCGTCACCATGCCGTGGTCGAGTGTGTCTGCGACCTTGGCAGCCGTCTTACCGTTGTGCGTGAAGGCGTAGCTGGCGAGGCCGAACGGCAGGCTGTTCGCCTCGGCCAGCATCTTGTCGGTATCCTTGAAGCGGATCATGATCGCAACAGGACCGAACGGCTCTTGCGTCATGATGTTGGCGTTGGCCGGGACATCGGTCAGCACCGTCGGCTCGAAGAAGTTGCCTTGGTTGCCGATGCGCTTGCCGCCGGTTGCAACCTTGCCGCCCTTTTCCTGCGCATCCATGATGATCGATTCCATGGCGTTGATGCGACGCGGATTGGCAAGTGCGCCCATCGTGCTTTTGGCATCGAGACCATCGCCGACTTTCAAAGCCTTGGCGTTGGCAGTGAACTGGGCGACGAACTTGTCGTAGACTTTGTCATGCAAGAAAAAGCGCGTCGGCGAGATGCAGACCTGACCGGCGTTGCGAAACTTCAGACCGGTCGTCAGGTTGGCGACTTCCTCCGGATTGGCATCGTCGAACACAAGCACGGGAGCGTGGCCGCCGAGCTCCATCGTGGCGCGCTTCATGTGCATGCCGGCGAGTGCCGCCAGGTGCTTGCCGACCGGCACCGAACCAGTGAATGAAATCTTGCGGATGATCGGCGACGGGATCAGATATTCCGAGATCTCGGCGGGAACGCCATAGACGAGGTTTATCACGCCAGCCGGCACGCCGGCATCGATGAAGCACTTCAGCATCGCGATCGGCGAGCCCGGTGTTTCCTCGGGGCACTTGACGATGATCGAGCAGCCGGCGGCCAAGGCAGCGGCGATCTTGCGCACGGCCTGGGTGACGGGGAAGTTCCACGGGCTGAAACCGGCGACCGGGCCGACCGGCTCCAGGATCACCATGTTGCGGACGCCGTCGGCACGCGCCGGGATGATGCGGCCGTAAGCGCGGCGGCCTTCCTCGGCGAACCATTCGCAGATATCGGCGGAACCTTGGACTTCGACCTTGGCCTCGGCGAGGATCTTGCCCTGCTCCTGGCTCAGGATCGTCGCGATGGCATCGGCGCGGGTTCGGATCAGTTCGCCGGCTTTACGCAGGATTTTCGAGCGCTCGAAGGCGGAAACCCTGCGCCAGACTTGGAAGCCACGCTCGGCGGAAGCTAGCGCCGCATCGAGATCCTCTTTCGAGGCGTGCGGCAACGAACCGAGGACGGCGTTGGTCGATGGGTTCATGACATCCTGGGCCTTGGACGAAGTGCCCTTGGTCCACTTGCCATCGATATAATGCTGCAGTGTTTCGTACATAACGGATCCTTCCCGACAGGTTGAGGGGTTCTTGGACCCGTATAAAGGACGCCTTGGTGCTCGCGGCAAGTAGAATTGCATGCGGAGCTGACATGCGATGAGCCTCGGTTTCAGGCCTTCTTACGGCGACGAGGCGAACGTCGCCCCGAACGTCTCGCGAAAGATCCGATCTCCCTTGGGCGTGACAAGCACGGCGCGCGTGCCGTCCAGCCGCCGTGTCCATCCCACGGCCATACTGTGAGAACAGATTGCCGCACCGACGGCGCCACCCAGATGCAAGCGCCGTTCGCTCCAATCCAAGCACGGGCGGCACAGAACGCGACCAGAGCGCTTGGTGCGCTGTGCGAGCATCGGCTCGATATCGACTCCAGCACCTCTGAGGAATTCGATACCAGTTTGTGTGAGTATGCCGGCCTCGCTGGTCAGCTCGACATGACCGTGCGCGACCAGAGCGTCAGCCAACGCCACACCGAGCCGGCCAGCAAAATGATCATAACAGGTGCGAGCCGTGCGAAGGGCTGCGTCGCGGGGGCCGACCGTGAACCTTTTCCGATCGGGCTCGAGTTCCGTCGCGACCTGCATGATGCTCTCGAGCATGTGTGCAACCGATGGCGCTGCCAAGCGATGGTAACGATGCCGACCCTGCTTTTCGACGCTCAATAGCCCGACAGCGGTCATCCGAACCAAATGGCCGCTTGCCGTTTGCGGCGTGATACCAGCGACCCTTGCCAACTCGCCGGCCGTCAAAGCCCGGCCATCCATAAGCGCATGTAACATGCTAGCACGCGCCGGATCACCCGACAGCGCTGCGATTTCGGCGAATAATGCATTGCTGGCCATTGGGTGCTCCTCCAATAATCTGCACCTTATTCCAACGTCGCGGCGAATGCTTCGGTCGTCGCCGTAGCATTTCTCGGCTTTTCCGCAGATCAAATTCTAATTGAGGATCCCGAGTTGGGTAAGTTGCCACCGATTGAATCGATTGCCACGCACCGGCTTGGGACTGAGCATCGACACCTTCCGTGTTCGGGCGCCGTGCAGATGGCTGGCGGTCTCAAACTGGTCGAATTACGTTTCCGGAGCCACTTATTCAGAAGCGACATTAAATGAACGGTGCAATAAATGAAATTCGTTTGCGGTCAGAAAATTCTTATTGATAATCAACTGCGTGAGCAAATTAATATACAAACAAACGAAACCCCGCCATGCATGAGCATGTGCGGGGCACGTAATCACTTCAGATATCTACCCAGCCACGCCGGGCTTGTTTACGAGCATTACCTCGT
>JANLXZ010000121.1:0-9572 GCA_031365375.1 Hyphomicrobiaceae bacterium
AACGGACCTGCCCGAATCGAAGGACCGCGGTGCGCAGGTTTTCCGTGCCTGCTTCGCCTGTCACGGTTTGACTGCCGCCGACACCAATCTCGCCGGGCCAACGCTGCATGGGATCATGCGGATCGCCTCGGCGCCCGGCTATACGTTCTCCGACCCACTGCAAAAGTTGAACATCGTCTGGACGCCGGAGACTATTGCCAAGTTGTTCGAAGTCGGCCCGACACTTTACACACCGGGGACCAAAATGCCCGAACAACGCATCACCGATCCCGCCGATCGAAAAGCTTTGGTCGATTGGCTGGCCCGGGTGACGACGCCGTAGGTTGGTTCATAAACATCGCGTTGCCCTAAACTTCGCCTTTGTCGATCTTAGCTTTCATGGCGGCTTCGCGGGCGGCGACTTCACGATCTTGGAAATAGTCTTCGGTAGTCTTGGCGGGAGCGCGCGGGGCGGCGGCGTAGGGATCAAACTTGGCGTTGGTCATCGCTTCGACGCGGCAGTCGTCGCATTTCTGGATAAGGTCGAGCAGCGATTGATTCTCGCCGGAAAACATCCAGTGCTTATCCTTGAGCTTCGCCGTAACTCTATCGATCGTCGATTTAACACCGAATGCCTTGCCGCATTCGATGCAGTGGAACGGCTCTTCCTGTTTGACTGTGATACGACCGGCCTCGAACGCGGCAAAGTCGATGCGCGGCTCGAGTTTGATGACCTTCTCCGGGCAGGTCGCAGCGCACAACCCGCACTGTACGCAAAGGCTCTCGTCGAATGATAGCAGTGGCCGGTCGTCCGCGTCGCCGAGTGCGCTGACGGGACAAGCCGAAACGCACGAAAGGCACAGCGTGCAGCCTGCGGTGTCGATGGCGAGGCCGCCGAACACCGCGCCCTTTGGCAGTGCGATGCGGTCCGTAGGTGCTGGCGCGGTGCGGTGCAATTCGCGCAGTGCAAGTTTCATTACATCGCGTTTGGCGCCCAGGGGCAGGAAGGTTGCCGGCGGCTTGCTCGCGATGGCGCCTAGGGGCGCGCGAAGGTTTGCGACCAGTTGATCGGGATCGTCAGTTTCGATGAGCGCGATGGCATCGGCGCCATAGCCTAACCCAGTCAGAATTTGTGATGCAGTTTCGACTGTTTGACGCAGGCCCGCGATATCATGGCGCGGCGATGCTCTGGTCAACAATCGCACGGCGCGAAAACCATACGCCCCGGCCGCGGCAATGGCCTCCAAGCCGACCTGTGTCACTTCGTTGACCTCGAGCGGAATGGCGATCGCGGGCAAGCCATCGCCGAAGCGCGCGGCAGCGTCGATCAATTCGCTCCCGTGTTCGCGATCATGCAGCAGGAGAATGCCGTTACTGCCACCGGCCGCATGATAGGCCTGCGCCATCGCACGGATCTGCTGCAATAGAAGATCGACGGCCGGCAGAGCGTAAGCGGCAGCTCCAGTTGGACAGGCAGCCGCGCACTGCCCACAACCGGCACATATGTGCGGGTCGATCGCGACCACGTCTCCGTTGGGGGTGATGGCGCCAGCCGGACACAGATCGAGGCAGCGCGTGCAGCCGATCTTGCGTGATCGGGAGTGCGCGCACAGGTCAGGGTAGAATTCGATGTAGCGTGGCTGATCGAACGTGCCGGTGAGGTCAGCCGCTTTGAACAGCAGCTTCTGCACGGCAATCGCGTCGGCGGGGTCGGCTCGCAGATAGCCCTCGCGGAGATCGTGCGCCGGCAGCAAGGGTGCAGTACCCGACAAGTCGATCAGGATGTCGGCTTTCGATACGGCGCCATTGCGGGCAGTGCCAAATATGAGTTTAGCTCGCGACGACGGGCGCGGAGCCGCTAGTGCATCGATGGTAATCTCGAAAGCGCCGAGATGGCCCTTCACGGTTTTGATGCGTCCGCGCCGGATCGGGAATTCGATCGTGGCGGGTGGCGTGAAGTCCCCTGCATCCGATAGCAGCACCGTGATGTCGAGGCGGTCTTTCAACATCGCTGCCGCGTCGAGCGCCACCTGTCCTGACCCGTAGATCAAGGCCACACCTTCGCTGTTGAATGTCACCGCTGTTGGCGCAGCTATGGGAATTGCTGCTGCAGCCAAAATTGCCGCCATTTTCGGCGCGGCGTCGGTCGCATCGCTCGACCAACCGGCGGTCTCACGCACGTTGGCGAAGGTCAAGGTCGCGCCGAGATCGTCGTCCTCGGCAACCTCCTCGAAGAGAGCGCGCTGAGCGGTGCATGCGACCGTTACGTTGCCGCCCGCCGCAGTCTCCTTGAACAGCGCGAGCTCCGGTCCGCATAAGTGCTTGGCCGTCTTGATCTGCGCACCTTTGCAGCCCTTGGCCACCCGATCCGCGTCGAGCGGCATCGTGTCTTCGCAAGAGCAAAGCAGAATGGTCCGAGTAGGCGCAGTCATGATAAGGCAATTCCAGAATTGAGGGCGTGAACATTGTTGCCGCTGTTTGCGCTACCTTATAGGTAAGCACAAGATGAACATTAACCCAGATACTCCGGCCCTCGATTTGCCGCCCGTATATCGTGCGATCGCCCTGCGCGAGTACCGCGATGCGTTTACCCACGCGCAAGTGATCGCGGCCGAGGAAGGAGCGGGCACGCTCGTCTGGGTGCGGCGATTTGATACAATCGAGGTCGCGGTGGTGCTCGAGCCAGAGCAGACGTTGGCCGAGGCCCGCTGTGCTCTCTACGCGGGAATGAATGCTGCCGCGGATGCGCTGGGAACCTACTGTCCGCCCGAAAAACCAATCGAGTTCGCTTGGCCAGATACCATTATGCTCGACGGTGGCATCGTTGGAGGGTGCCGGTTGGCGGCCCCAACGGGTGTTTCGCAAAACGAAATACCAGATTGGCTCGTGCTTGGCCTCAACCTGCGCAGCGTGGTCGAGGTCACCGTCGATCAAACATTCGAACGCGGCACCAGCTTGATCACCGAGGGCTTCGAGATGATGGACGGCAATAAGATCATCGAAAGCTATTCGCGGCATTTGATGGCGGCGTTCGATGGCTGGAAGGCCAGCGGCTTGAAGTCGCTTGCCGACCGCTACATTGCGCGACTCCAACCCGCCAAAGGTGTCCGCCGTGGCATCGACTTCAATGGTGATTTGCTTGAGCGTCAATTGCCGAACCTCCAGCAGATCACGCGCAAGCCCTTGACGGCGACGCTCGCGGTCCCTCAATGGCTCGATCCCTCGACCGGCGAACCCTGGATGTGATGCCGTGACCCTGAAACTTCTACGCACGATCCGCCTCGATGCCTCGGACACATTCGTGTTCATGCGCGCGGCGGAGCCAAGCGAATGGGCGATCACCGGCACGTTCAAATTCTGGGACCAGGACATGGCGGCGCTGCAAGGCCGCGCGAAACAGGCGTTCAGGTCGGGCTTCCTTGGTCTGTCGACGTTCGGTTGGTCGACACTTGCCGTGGTCGTCGAGGCCTCCGAGGAGGAGCGTGCCACCGCCGTCGAAGCATTGTCCGCGCACCTCGTAGCTGAACATGGTGCGCCCGATATCGCTGCTGCTCGTGTGGCTGCTGCGCAAGAACTGGCCTTCGCGGCAAGCCTCGCCGAGCACCCGTTGCAAACGCTGGTGGCCGTCCACCGGACATTGAATGACGATGGCGAGATCTCGGAACAGTTCCGTACCTTCCATTCGGCCGATGCCAAGCGTGCCACTGCCATGCCTTGCAGCGCCGGGGCATTCGCCGTGGTCGAGGACGAAGCCGGGTCGGACGCCGATGAGGTCGATTTCGCGACACTCGTGGCGGCGCAGGGAGAAGCCAAGCCGTGACCACTGCCGCCCCCGATTTCTGGCTGTCGAGCGGGCATCACTTGCTCGATCACAATGCCAACGGCCAACTCGTCGTCACCGATGAGTTTCTCAAGATATACCTTGCGCGACCTGAAATCATGCCACCGGATGATGCCTGTATTGTCGAACGCGGCGTTTATCAAAAGCTTGCCCGCAACCCGCGCGCCGAAGTGCCAGCTGGCGAAATCCGAGACATCGCCGACCGCGACGCGCGCGAGAACTGGCATCAGTTGGTCGCCTTCCGTGACGCTCTCGTAAGTACGCCGACGCTGGAGGCCGCCTACATCGATCTCGTGCGGGCTTCGAAGGTCACGACGCCGCCGCTCTTTCTTAACCAGCTTGTGCACGTGATCGCTCGCAACATGCTGGATGGCGAGCACGATCCTTACGTGGTGCGCGCGGCGGAGGCGCTGTATCGTCCGCAGCGCCTAACGATCAAGGACGGCGTGATGCTGCTGGCTGATGAGGAACTCGTCGACGGCGCAAACGTAAACGATCACGCATCACCGCTGGTCGCAGTTTTCGGTGATGCCAAGGCCCGCAACCTAGATGTGATGACGCCCGAGATCGCGCTCGGCTATTTTGGACGCAGCGACGCATTCGATCTGGTGATGGATTTTCGCCAGGGCCAACCAGCGCGGCAAGCTTTCGCAAATGTCATTGCGCGCTGGGTCGAGCATCTGCACGGCCTGAAAGTGTGCGTCGAGCCGCTTGAGAAAGTCGACCAAGCCGAATGGGACTGGTTCGTCGGTCTCGATCAGGAAGGCACGCGCATAGGTAACGCCCTATGGAAGGGCGAGGAGCCCGCCGAGAGCGGGCGCGACCGCATTGTTGCTCTGTTTACCCTGACATTCGATGATCCGGCTGATATGCTGAGCCGTGTCGCGGCTAAGCCAGTCTATTTGATCCTCGGTATGACGCCGAACCGGATTATCCGCCTAAAACCGCAGAACCTCGTCACTGGTTTGCCCCTGCGTGAGCGCAGTGCGTGAGGAATATTCGAGCATGATCGAAGAACAAATCGTCGTCGGGCTCGTGTTGGAACGCCGGATGCTGTCCGGCGAATGGGGCGGCTATGCTTGGCGACCGGTGACGATTTTCGCCAGCGCGCCGGAGGTCGAACCGTGGACACCGCTCGGTGGCGGCCCTGCCGCGACGCAATTCTACGCGGGCGCAATGCCGATCAGCTTGTATTCAACCGACACCGCCAACTATCGCGACAACCTCGCCAGTGGATCGCCGAAGTTGTGGATCGTCCTGCGCCCGGTAAGCTCTGAACCGCCAGTGGATGTGCTGTCGGTCACGGCCGATCCGGCCGAGGGCGAGGCCAATACCGAAGCTGGCGCCAATACCGTTGAGACGATTGATATGCCACTCGAAATTGCCGGCGTGGTGGCAGCCTTCATTGAGGCGCACCATGTTGAACGTCCGATCATCAAGCGTCGCCGCGATGGCGCCAAGCCCGATGTGCGCTGGCGCGATGGGCAAAAGCGAGGCGATCAGTCATGAGTAGCGACCGCCACGACGAAGCTTTCCTCAGCCGCTGGTCGCGCCAGAAGCGGGCGCAGCCTCAGGCGGTAGATTCCGACGCTGCGGTTACAGCGAAAGAACCGCCCTTTGACGCAACTACTCTTCCTAACATTGACGATCTGACGGCTGAGAGCGATATCGCTGCCTTCATGCAAAAGGGTGTGCCAGAAGCGCTACAGCGCCTCGCGCTCCGCCGCATGTGGTCGTTGGAGCCGCGTATTCGTGACTTTGTAGAGGTTGCCGAAAATCAGTGGGATTTCAATGCGCCCGGCGGAGTTTATGGGCTGTTTCAAGAATTGGAGCCGGGTACCGACCTGAGCGTTTGGCTGGCCCAAGCGACGACCAGCATATTGCCACCTGAGACCGCCACCGAACCCGCTTCTGAGAACGGCAAAACTGAGATCTCCAAAACGACTGTATCCGCATCGCAACAGCGAATTTCCGCGACTGAAACGATTGCCAAGCCGACCGGGGCAAACGTGAAATCCGATGCCTCCGAATATAGCGAACCAAATCTCGTAGAGCCGGAAGTCCTCGCACAATCGGACGATTCCGACCGAAAAAAGCGACGCCGTCACGGTGGTGCGCTGCCGGTTTAATTGGTCTTGTGAGGGTGCCGCAGACTGCAGACCCTAAGAGACTAAAGTATCATAAAAATATCCTCATAAGGTCTCGCGGCAAATGGCCATAGGGTATGGCTATGGGCTCGCGGTGCTGGTATGCATTACACACATAAGACGAGCGCAGGTTGAACTAAGCGTCGGTTTGACCGTGCAATCGTTAGAAACGTCAGGGCGGGATGCGAGACAGCGGTTTAAAACGCGCGATTGAAGCTGCGGGTGGCATTGGTGCCTTGGCTCGAATGTTGGGCCTTGCTCAACCGTCTGTGTCCGGCTGGACACGCGTGCCGGCCGACCGTGTGATCGCAGTGGAGGCGGCAACTGCTGTACCTCGTTCCCTTCTGCGACCCGACCTTTACGAATCCGCGACTGCCCCTGGCATTGTCCCGCGTCTTGACGATGTGGACCTCGGGCGCGCGCGCACTTATCGCCTGCTTGCCAATCTTCTCGCGAAGCCACCGTCACAGGGGCTGTTGGATCAAGTCGGCTGCATCTCTGCCGACGCAACGCCACTTGGGCTCGCCTGGATCGCCCTAGCCGATGCCGCGCGCAAAACTTCTGCGGCCGACGCCGGCGAAGAGTTTTTCAAGCTGTTCGTTGGAGTAGGCCGTGGCGACGTGCTAGCTTATGCATCGTTCTATCTCGCTGGGTTCCTCAACGAGCGACCGTTGGCTGCGATCCGCGCCGACTTGCAGCGCTTCGGCATCGAACGTCAGGCTGGTATCCACGAGCCAGAGGATGCAATCGCTACGCTTTTCGATGTGATGGCGGGGCTGATCGACGGAAGCTATTCCGCAAATCCGATTGATCAGGATGCATTCTTCGACGCGCACATCAAAACTTGGGCACCTCGCATGTTCGCCGACGTGCTGGTTGCCCCGTCCGCCAAATTCTACCGTGCAGTCGCCGACGTCGGCGGGCATTGGATTGACCTCGAAACCCGCGCATTCTCAATTGCTGCCTGACCCCAGGAGACGAAACACATGTCGAAGCCCAAGGCTGTTAGCAAACTCGATCGACGTGGCTTCCTCAAGGGTATCGGCACCGGTGCTGCCGGAGCCGCGACAGTCGCCGCAGGCGTAGCGATTTCTGCGCCGGCAGAAGCGGCCGAGTCTGCCGCAGATAAGAAGAAGGTTCGCTATCGCGAGTCAGAGCACGTCAAAAAATACTACGCCACCAACCGCGACTGAGTTCGACGAAACTAACCGCTTCGTTGCTCATCGAATTTGACCCAAATGGGGAACTACCCATGTTGACCAAACGCCTCGAGTCCAAGTCCCGCAAATCCCGGCTTGCCCCGGTCGCAGCCCACGGCACCTCACCGCTGGATCGGCGAGCATTCCTGCGAAATGCGGGCGTCAGCGCAACCGGATTGGCCGTCGTCGGCACACTCGGCTCAGCGACGGTTCAGAAAGCGCACGCGATCACGCCGATGGACCATTCGCAACCGATGGCGATCAAGAAGAACGTGTGCACGCATTGCTCGGTCGGTTGCACGGTCACGGCTGAAGTCCAAAATGGCGTCTGGGTCGGACAGGAACCTTCGTGGGATAGCCCGATCAACCGTGGCACGCACTGCGCAAAGGGCGCCGCAATCCGGGAGATCGTGTTTGGCGATCGCCGCTTGAAATACCCGATGAAATTGGTTGACGGCCAGTACCAAAAGATTTCCTGGAAACAGGCGCTCGACGAGATCGGCACCAAGATGCTGGAGATCCGCGAGAAGTCCGGTCCGGAATCAGTATGGTGGCTCGGCTCGGCCAAGTTCACGAATGAAGCAGCCTATCTCTATCGCAAGATGGCCGCTTTCTGGGGCACCAACTCGGTCGACCATCAGGCGCGTATTTGCCATTCCACAACAGTTGCGGGCGTTGCCAATACGTGGGGCTACGGCGCGCAGACCAATTCTTACAACGACATTCGCAATTCCAAAACCATGATCATCATGGGCGGCAATCCCGCGGAAGCGCATCCCGTTGCATTGCAGCATGTGCTGACGGGCAAGGAAACCAATCGCGCTAACCTGATCGTGATCGATCCGCGCATGACGCGCACTGCCGCTCACGCAACGGAATATGTACGCATCCGCTCCGGCACCGACATTCCGGTCATCTGGGGGCTGCTATGGCACATCTTCGAGAATGGCTGGGAGGACAAGGGTTTCATCCAGAGTCGCGTTAATGGCATGGACGAAGTCCGGGCCGAAGTTAAGAAATGGGATCCCAAGACCGTAGAAGATGTGACGGGCGTGCCTGGCGAACAGCTGAAGCGCGTGGCGGAGATGTTTGCGAAACAAAAGCCGTCGACTCTGATCTGGTGCATGGGTGCAACCCAGCACTCCGTCGGCACTGCCAATGTCCGCGCCTACTGCATCTTGCTGCTCGCAACTGGTAACGTCGGCGCACCCGGCACCGGTGCGAACATCTTCCGCGGCCACACCAACGTGCAAGGCGCCACCGATCTCGGTTTGGACGTTATCACGCTCCCACTCTATTACGGCCTCGACGACAACGCTTGGAAACACTGGGCGAGGGTATGGGAAGTCGAGTTCGAGTGGCTGGACGGCCGTTTCGACAAAAAGCCCGGTCCCAACAACACCCAGATAAACTATCGTAGTTTGCCGGGCATTCCGTCGACACGCTGGTTTGATGCCGTGACTGTGCCAAAAGAACAAATTGATCAGCGCGATACATTGAAGGCAGCGATCGTCTTTGGACATGGTGGCAACACCGTGCCGCGCATGCCGGAAATGTTGAAGGGGTTAGCCGCGTTAGACTTGCTGGTCGTCGCCGATCCGCATCCGACGAATTTTGTTTCCCTCGCTGGCCGTCGAAATGGCACGTACCTGTTGCCGATCGCAACTAGTCTGGAGTGCGACGGCTCGCGTACTGCCTCAAACCGTTCGCTGCAGTGGGGCGAGAAAATCGTCGAGCCGATCTTCGAGAGCGCCACCGATTACTGGGCGATCAATGAACTCGCCAAGCGTCTCGGCTTTGCCGACAAGATGTTCAAGAACATCAAGATGATCAAGGGCAAATTCGGTGATGAGCCGGAGGCCGAATCCCTCCTGCGTGAAATCAATCGCGGTGGCTTCTCGACCGGTTATTGCGGCCAGTCACCGGAGCGCCTTAAAGCGCACATGAAGAACCAGGGCCAGTTCGATATCATCACTTTAAAGGCGAAAGCTGGTGCACCCGCCGAAATCGCCGGTGACCATTACGGCCTGCCATGGCCGTGCTGGGGCACGCCTGAAATGAGGCATCCAGGCACGCCGTTGCTGTACAATACCAATTTGCATGTGAAGGATGGCGGTGGAACGTTCCGGGCGCGCTTCGGCGTCGAGCGCATGATGAAGGTCAAGGCGCAGGAGAATGGTCAGGAAATCGAACGTGAAGTAAAAGAAAATCTCCTCGCGGAAGGTTCCTACTCACTCGGCTCAGAGATCAAAGACGGCTATCCCGAGTTCACGATGGCCGTGCTGCAAAAGCTCGGTTGGGATACTGACCTCACCGCCGACGAGCGTGCCACGATCGAGAAAATCGGTGGGACTAACGTTGGTGTCGTCTCATGGGCGACTGACCTGTCGGGCGGCATACAGCGCG
>JANLXZ010000142.1:0-19734 GCA_031365375.1 Hyphomicrobiaceae bacterium
TAGGGATCGGCCGGCTTGATATGCGCTCTGGCCTGGGTCAGTGGGACGCCCCAACTCTCGCGGCCCGTCTCGTGCCAATACAAATCGAGCGACGGCACGGCCAGCGAGCCGCGCGTTCCAGCCAGCAGTATGCAGTCTTCCGACGTCTGCGGATAAAACGGGTTTTCGCCTGACGAGACCTCCCACGACCAAGGGCTCGATGCCGTGTCCGAAATAAGCAGCGTCCCGAGCGCGCCGTTCTTGAAACGGATCACCGCCGCGGCCGTATCTTCAACCGCAAAATTGCGGACCTCGCTGGAGGTCGAGGCCTGCACGGTGTCGATGTCGCCGCACAGCATGCGTAGACAATCGATCTCATGGATCGCATTGATCAATATAGGCCCGCCGCCCGGCTCGCGACGCCATGCCAGATCGTGATAGTCCTTCGGCTTGTGCGACAGCCAAATGCTGGTAGCGGCAACGACACGGCCGATGCCGCCCTCGCGAACGATTTCGGCGGCTTTCCGCATGATCGGATTATGCCGGCGATGATGACCGGTGAGCGTCGCGACACCCGCAGACTCCGCCGCTTCGATCAGCTTCAATGCCTCATCCACCGAATCCGCCACCGGCTTTTCGATGATGATCGGGATTTTGCGCGCGATGCAGGCAAGGCCCGCCGAAACGTGCATTTGGTTCGGCACAGCGATGATGACGCCGTCGGGTTTCGATTTGTCGAGCATCTCCTCGATCGTCGCGAACCACGGATAGCCGAGCTTATCGGCTTCTGCCTTTGCCGCGGGCGACGGATCGGCAACGCCCGCGAGCATGTATGCCGGATTGTGTGAGCGCAGCACCTCGATGTGTTTGCGGCCGATGAGGCCGGCGCCAATCACTGCGATGCGAACAGGTTCCATTGCCGGAGCTCCGATCATGCGTTGAAATGTGCGGCCAACATCAGCAACGGTTGTCTAGGAACGTGAGGTGCGAACTTCATGCGTTCGATCACGTCGCGGCGCACGTCGATGCCGGGCGCAATTTCGGTGAGCGTGAGGCCCTGTTCCGTCAGCTGGAATACGGCGCGCTCCGTGACGTACAAAACGTCCTGCCCGCGCTTCAGTGCTTCACGACCGGAATATGTGATCTGCTCGACATCGGCGACGAACTTCACGACTTCGCCATGGCGTTTGATCTGCAGACCGCCATTGCCGATCTCGAGTTGCGTGCCTTTGGCATCGAAGGTGCCGCAGAAGATTACTTTCTTGGCGTTTTGAGCGATGTCGATGAAGCCACCCGGGCCGACGGTCACGCCACCGAGTTTCGACACGTTGACGTTGCCGTGCGCGTCGATCTCGCCGAATCCGAGGAAAGCAATATCGAGGCCGCCGCCCGAGTAGAAATCGAATTGCGAGGGGCCGTCGATCATTGCGGTCGCGTTGCGCGCGTAGCCGAACAGCGAGCCTTCGAGGAGTTCGCCGCCGTAGGTGCCATGCTCGATCGTCTGATAGTAGCGATCGAGGTGACCGCGCTCAGCGATCAGACGTGCGACGCCGTCGGGGATGCCAAAACCATAGTTCAGCACGGCGCCATCGACGAGTTCGTCGGCGGCGCGGCGGGCGATCAATTGGCGCACGGTGAACGGTTGCGGCACAGCCGGGCTCGGCGGGCCTTTGATCTCGCCGGACATCGTCGGATCATAAACGACGTCGTAGCCCATCGATTGTTTAGGATCGACCACCACCGCATCGACGAGTGCGCCAGGCACGCGAACCGAGCGCGCCGGCAATGCGCCGACCGCAACGGCCGTGCGCACTTGCACGATGACTTTGCCGCCGGAATTGTGCGCCGCAAGTGCCGCTGCATAAATGTCGACGTTGGCCGGTTCCTGGTCGAGGCTGATGTTGCCGTGCGCATCGGCGAACGAGCCGCGAATGACCGCGACGTTGACCGGGAACGGCTTGTAGCGCAGCAACTCGCGGCCATCGATCGTCACGACTTCGGCGAGGTCATCGCGGGCGGCATTGTTCATCCGGCCACCAGCGACACGCGGATCGCAGAAGGTGCCGAGCCCGACGTGCGTGAACAGGCCGGGCCGGCCAGCGCCGATCTCGCGGAAGAGCTGCATCGCGACGCCACCGGGCAGCACATAGGCTTCGATCTTATCGTCCTTGGCCAACTGCTGCATGCGCGGCGACCACACCCAATGCCCGCCGATCACTTTGCGCACCATCCCCTCATGCGCGAAGCGGTTCATGCCGCGGGTCTCGCGATCGCCGATGCCGAGCGAGTGGACGACCGTGAGCCCGCGCGGGTGTGCGGTTTCAAGAAACCGTCTCTCGATCGCCTCGTGCAGGCACGACGCCTCGACCAAGCCGCCACCGCCGCCGATCAAGGCAACCGTGTCGCCGTCCTGGATCAGCGCTGCGGCGGACGCAGTGGTCATGAATTTGTTGATCGCCAAGAGCGTCGTTCCTTCCGAGTTATTTTATTATTCGAGAATGTCTGCGAACCGCGCAGAGCCGTGTTTCAGGATCGATCGGCCAATCACGGTGCGATGAATTTCCGACGTGCCATCGTAGATGCGGAAGATACGCGCGTCGCGATAGAAGCGCTCGATCGACAGGTCCCGGCAGTAGCCGAGGCCGCCGTGGATCTGTACCGCACGATCAGCCACCCGGCCAAGCATCTCGGCGGCGTAGACCTTCACCATCGAGATGCGCTCGCGTGCATCGCGCCCCTGATCGATCTCCCAGGCAGTCTGCAATACCAGCATGCGGGCCGCGTTGATCTCCATCGCACTGTCGGCCAGCATCTGCTGGAGCAGTTGGAACTCGCCAATCGCGCGGCCGAACTGCCGCCGTTCTCTCGCGTAGTCGGTCATCATCGACATGATGCGCGTGGCTTTGCCAACGGCACGCGCGCCAATGTGGGCGAGGCGAATGCGGCCAAGGGTTTCGAAGGCGTGATTGAGCCCGCGACCTTCCCGGCCGAGCAATCGCTCAGGCCCAAGTTCAACGTCGTCGAAGAACAACTCGATGTGGCTGGTGCCGGACAACCCCATCATCTTTTGATCGCGGCCGATGGTAAAGCCGGGCATGCCCTTGTCGACGAGAAACAGGGATATGCCCTTCGCGCCAGCCGTCGGATCAGTGACGGCCGAGACCACGAAGAAGTCGGAAAACGAACCGTCGCTGATGAATATCTTCTGACCACTCAAGCGCCATCCATCGCCGTGCCGGACCGCGCGCGTTTTAATGCCGGCCGCGTCGGAGCCGGCACCTGGTTCGGTGAAACATACCGAGAATGTTCGCTCGCCCCGTACCGATGGCTCAAGCCAGCGCTGCCGCTGTAGTTCATTTGCCAGCAGCAGAACCTCATAAACGTTGCCGAAGGCGCGACGGATAAGAATGTCAGTCGTGTGCCCAAACTGTTCCTCGGCAAGGCACGTGTCGATGGTCGATAAGCCACCGCCGCCGTAATCGGCTGGGATGTTCATCGCGTAAAGGCCGAGTGCCTTCGACTTCTCGAAAATTGCGCGCGCCTTGGCCGGATCGAGCGCACCGCTGGTCTCGACCTCCTGTTCGAGCGGCTTGAGCTCGGTCGACACGAAACGCCGCACCGTTTCGATCAGAAGCCGTTGTTCGTCGCTCAATCCAAAGTCCATCCGGCTCTCTCAGTTCAAGTAGGTGGATTGAATGCCCTTGACGAGCGCGATGAGGCAATCGAGCGTGGGCGTGTCGATGCCGTGCTGGCGCGCGAGTTTGGCGACTGCGCCATGTATCGTGTCGATCTCGGTCGGCCGTTGGCGGATGATATCTTCGCGCATCGACGACTTGGATGTACCGGTGCCGCCACCCGAGGTGTCGACGAGCTTCATCAACACTTCGCGCGCTTCGGCGACATCGAGCACGACGCCTTCGGCTTTAGCGACGGCTGCTGCCTCATCGATCAGCCGGAAAACGGTGACTTGAAGTTCCGGCACGCGCATAATTTCGAACGACCGAAAGTCGGTCACGGCGGAGATAGCACCGAGCGCGACATTGCCGAGCAGCTTCTTCCATTTCTCGCGTTTGATCTCAGGCGTTGCGATGGTTGGCAGACCGTGGCGGGTGAAGGCCTCGGCGATCGCTACGACCCGCTCCGACAGTCCGCCGGATAGCTCGCCAATGTGCGTCGGCAAATCGCCGAAGTTGCGCACGACGCCTGGCGCCTCGACGAGGCCCGCCTGCGCCGTCAAGCCGCCGATTACTGTGCCCTTGCCGAGGATCGCTTCGAGCGTCGCCTCGTTGCCGAGACCGTTCTGAAAGGAGATCGCGGCAGTCTGCCCGTTGAACAAATGCTTTACGCTTTGTGCGGCAGCTTGGTTGGCGAACGCTTTGCACTGGAACAGCACGACATCGGCCAAGCGGATCTCGATCGGTGCCGTCGTCGCATTGATCGGAATGAAGCGATCGCCACCGACACCGACGATGCGCAGGCCCTTGGACTTGATCGCGGCGATGTGATCGGCGGCCGCATCGACCAGCGTGACGTCCAGGCCGCCTTCTGCCAGCAGCCCGCCGAACAGGCCGCCCATCGCACCGGCGCCGACCACCACTACACTAGGTTTCTCAAATGACATCGGACGTACCCCGTCAGCGATTAGTAGGTGGCGCGACCGCCGGTGATGTCGAACACGAAGCCGGTGGTAAAGCTACATGCCGGGCTTGCAATCCAGGCCGCCAGCTCCGCCACCTCGTCGATCTGCACCAGGCGACCCATAGGGATCTTGGCCTTCATGTTGCGGATGTGCTCGTCGGTCATCGTCTCGAGCAACGCCGTTTCGGTCATGGCGGGAGCGATGCAGTTTACCGTGACGCCGGCATCGCTGAGCTCTTTCGCCATCGATTTCGCGAGGCCGATCACGCCGGCTTTGGCGGCCGAATAAGCGGAAATGTTGGGCACACCTTCCTTGCCGGCAATAGAGGCGACCGTCACGATACGTCCGTAGCGATGGGCGCGCATGTGCTCGGCGGCGAGGCGGCTCGAATAGAAGACAGCGGTCATGTTGATCGCGATGACACGATCCCAATCTTCCAACGGGTACTCCCACGAGGGTTTGATCGGTCCATTGATGCCGGCGTTGTTCACCATGATGTGGACCTGGCCGAACTTGGTGACAGCCGCCTTGAATGCGCGCTCGACCGAGGCATAGTCGGCAACATCGACGGCTTCCGCCATCGCCGGTTTGAAGCTGGTTTCGGCTTCGAGTGGCGCCAGATCGCGATCCCAGACGACAACCTTGGCGCCGCGCTCCGCCATCAACTTGGCGATGCCAAGACCGATGCCGCGGGCAGCACCCGTGACGATAGCGACTTGACCATCCAGGCTGGTTTTCATGTTCGACTTCCTTCTAGTGCTATCACGTTCAGACCGGCCAATGCCGATCAACATGACGGCGATCCGCTCACTTGTTTTTTACCCACTTCAGAATGTGCGTGCCGACGGTTACCAGCACACCATCTTGGTTCTTGATTTGAATGTCGCCGGTCGAGCGGCGCGCCGCGATATCGATCGCGCTGATGCGGTACTCGACGGTTATGGTGTCGCCGAAGAATACAGGCGCTAGAAAGCGAATGCGATCATAGCCGAGGGAAACCGGCGTCTCGTCGGCGTCGGTGCGCGTGTGGGCGATGACGAGAGTGGAGGCGGTCGACATGTAGCCGACCATCAGCGCGCCGTGTGCCTGCAGCCGGCCGTAGCTCGACTTTTCCATGTAGGCTTTGTTGGTGTGGTTCGGCGAAAAGTCGCCGGTAATGCCGGCAAAGCCGTACACATCGTATTCGCCGACGGTTTTGGAGAAGCTCGAGCTGTCGCCAACCTTCACATAGAATTCTGACATTTTCGCTCCTGTTTCTATGATCGGCGGCCGCTTCTAACGCCCTTGCCATATTGGTTTTCTTTTCTCGACGAAGGCGCGCTGACCCTCCTTGGCATCCTCGCTCGCCAGCATGCGTTCGGCGGCGGGATAGGTGCGGCGGAGCGCCCCTTCAATGCTCGGTTCGGTGAGGCTCTCAAGCATCACTTGCTTCGATGCCTGGATTGCCAGCGGCGCGCCTTGCAGGATCTGGTTCGCGTACCAGCGCACGCGCTCGCGCAGCCGTTCCTTTGGTACCGCGTCGTTGATCAGGCCCATTGCCTTGGCCTCATGCGCATTCACGCGCCGGCCGGTGAGCACCAGATCCATGGCGTGCTTCAGCGCCATGTTGCGGGCGAGACGCTGCAGGCCGCCGCCACCGAGGGCTGCGAGCCCGACGCGCGGCTCGGGCAGGGCGAACTCGGCGTGGTCGGCGGCAATGGCGATGTCGCACGCCGCAATGATCTCGACGCCGCCGCCGATCGCCAATCCGTTCACGGCGGCGATAATCGGCTTCAATAGGTCGAAGCGGTGCGATATGCCGCCGAACCCGGTACTGGGGTGATCATCAGCGTTCTTGATCGCCCGCTCCTTCAGGTCGCTGCCAACGCAGAATGCCTTTTCTCCGGCACCAGTGATGACCGCGACATGCAGCGTTGGGTCGGCTGCGAACGCATCGAGGTTTTCATGTAGCTCGCGATGCGCCTGTGCATTGAGCGAATTCATCGCGTGCGGGCGGTCGATTGTGATCCATAGCAGGGCACCTTCGCGCTCGGTCGTGAGCTCAGTTGTCGTGCTCATGACTGGACGGCCTTCTCGGCAGTCGCTTGGCCTTGTTGGAAAAATTTCCTGGTTTGTTCAACCATCAAAGTGAGGCGCGCTGCCGGATCGAGATTGGGATATTGGCTTGCCATTGGCACCTCGACACCGATCATTATGTCAGCTGGCAGTGCATCGATCACCGACCACAAATCAAGCCCGCCGTGGCCAGGCAACAGCCGGCGGGTGCGGGCTTCCGTGACAAGCTCGGATTGCGGCGGTGCAACGCTTGGCGCATCGCAGATTTGCAGCGTGCCAATCATAGCTGGATCGAGTTCAGCCAGCTCCTCTACGGAGCTTCCTGATCTAAAGTTGTGCAGCGTATCGACCAGTATGCGGCCATTCGGTTGACCGGCGCGGCGCACGATTTCGGCTGCCCCGCCGAGCGTTCGGATGGCGCGGAATGGCATGAACTCGAAATCGACGTTGATGCCGTAGCCATTGGCCAGTTCGCAGATTTGGCCGAACCGGTCGATGACGAGGGAAATATCGGTGGAGTCGCCGGCAACAGTCAGGCGAGTGGCGCCAAGCTCGGCGCCGGTCTCGAACATGGCCCTGTAGTCGGATGCTCGTGTGGTCTCGGATATCGAGATTAGCTCGATATACAGAACCAAAACACCGGTCGCATCAATGCGGTGCCGAACCTCAGCGCGTTCAGCCTTGGTTCTGAGCGGATATTCGATCCCGCCGGGAGATGCGTGCGCGATCCGCAATCCGACCGAAGATATGCCGGCGGTGGCGGCATATTCGATCAGCTCTGCTGGCGCTGCGTCGAGCTCGCATAGATGAGCGATTGAGAGCGGCACATTGGCGTAACTTTTCGCACGTGACACGGAGAACCTCTTTTGAAACTCGGGCTAGGCTATGGAGTGAACGTCAACGATAAAACGGGAAGATCCGCGAACCGCGCAACCAGGGTTTGACCGGGACGGATTGGTGTCGGCAGTGTGAGGGACCCGGTCAACACGCAATCGCCAGGTTCGAGGTCGATGCCGCGTCGGCGCAGATCAGTTACGGCCTCCGCCATGATCGCTAACGGGTGTCGTCGGTAGGGGCCCGAGTAAGCCTGGATTGCCGGGCTGCCATCGATACGCGCATCGATCTCCATCGTTTCGAACGGCAGGTTGCGCCAAGCAGCCACCGCCACGCCGAGAACAGCCGCTCCGCCCCCGCCGTTGTCGGCAATCCCATCGAAAGTCGTCGCGGCACGTAGGCCTGTTCCTGGAGCATAACGTGACGCGGCAAGCTCGATCGCGGGATGGAAGGTCAGCAGGGGCGCGAGGCTCTGGGTGGTGATTTGGTCGGGCAACTCGGCAGTCAGGCGAAATGCGAATTCGCACTCGATTTTCGCGCCCCTGAACAAGTTCGCGGCGATGCGAGCGGGACAAGCTAAACATCGATCGGCGAATATCCGACCCGGCAATGGCCCGTCGTGACCTTCGAATAGCTGCACGGCCGCAACGGTCGCACCCACCTTCCAACCAACTACGGGGCCGCCGATCAGTTGCGCCATGCGATCTTGTATCGCGTAGGCCTCGGCGCGCGATTTCGGTGCTATTTCATCAGACGGCAGAACAACGGTGCTTCCCGTTTTCCATGCCTCGGCAAGATCTCGTGCGAACATTTCAGTTGCGTCGGTCACCGGGCCTCCAAGGAGAAAATGAGGTTGGGCGATTGAAGAGAGGTCGCTGGTTGCACGAAAGCACATCGAGCTTACGCCGCTTGTTTCTCGTTGCGCAATGTCAGGCGGTTTCGATTTTCCCGTTTTTTGATTGACAGAAGTAAGCGCCTAAACCTTAGCTATCAAAAAAAAGAGGTCTCGAAATTTTTGCTGATTGGCTGCGCTCACCGAATTGGTGTGCTGTGACCGATCCGCACAAATGGCTCGTTCGAGGACCACTATAATAATCACTTAACGGAGGAAATCTTGATATGACGATAGCCATAAAGCAATCGGCGTTCGCTGTTGCGGCCGCGATGACCTTTGCAACGGGTGGGCTTGCCACGCCGGCCACCGCCCAGGATGGCGTGATCCGCATCGGTGTTTCGCTGCGGATGATCGTCGATAATGGTCTGAAGTATGGTCAGATGACCAAGGACGAGCTCGAAGCGGTCAACGCAACCGGTGGCATCAACGGCAAAAAAATCGAGGTCATCCTACTCGACGACGAATGCAAACCTGACAAGGGCATCGCCAACGTCAACCGCTTCATCAATCAGAATAAAGTGCATTTGGTGATGGGCTCGACCTGCAGTTCGGTATCGATGCCGATGGTCGACATTACGGCCAAGGAAGAGGTGCCGCAGATCATCCCGCACTCGACAAATACAGGCATCACCAAGAAGGGCAGCGCCTGGGTATTTCGCACCTCGGTGTCGGAGCGCTTCTACGCGTCGGTACACGCCAAGTACTTGTCCGAGAATGTCGGCAAGAAGGTCGCTTATCTCTTCACAAATGATGGCGCTGGCATTGGCTTTGCCAAGGACTATATGAACTTCATGCGCAAGACGTACAACGTCGAGCCCGCATATGAAGCGCAGATGCAGGAAACGGATCTCGACTTCCGGGCGCATCTTCTGAAAATCAAATCGCTGGGTGTTGATGTACTGGCGATCGGTGGCCAACTCGATGCCATCGCGCGCATTTCGCAGCAGTCGTTCGAAGTCGGTATTCCAAAGAAGGTTCGCCGGGTCGCCGCCTCTGCCGCATCTAACGCGCCGGTGCCTGAACTTGCTGGTGATGCAGCCGTCGGTCTGACTTATGCGGCCGCCTTTAACTGTAACGATGATCGCCCGGTGGCCAAAGCTTTCGTGAAGATGGTGCAGGAAAAGTACAAGGTCCGCTGCCCCGATCACGACTTTAGCCAAGCCTACGAGACCGCGCAAATCGTCAAGCTCGCCTTGTCGAAGGCGACGCTTGGTCTGACCGACGCGACCTTGAAGGCCGACCGGACAGCAATCCGCGATGCTCTCGCTGGCGTCAAAGATTATCAGGGCCTCGCTTCCGGGCCGATCAACTTCTGCGCCGAGCCGACACCGCAGTGCCGCGATGGCAATCGTGCCGGCATCCTGGTCGAGTACACCAAGGGCGGCAAAGACTTCGAAACGGCGATCCTCGCACGCGTCTCGTTCGATCCCGACTTCGGGCTCTGATCGGTTCGAGCCTGCTTTGCCGCCGGGCAAGACGCATAACGGCTATCATCCTGGCAATGAATGCTGGGATGATAGCAGCCGAATAGGTCTAACGTGCAGGACAATGCGAGCGACATGAAATCGCCGTCGGCGGAGGCGGATGAGGATCGACCCTCCTGGTTCGCGCGCCTGCACCCGATCGTGCCGTGGATCGTCGCCTGTCTTGCGCTATTGCCGTTGCCGCTCGTTTTGAGCAACGCGTATACCCAATACGTCGTCAACGTGATGGCGATCAACATCATCTTGGCAACTGGGTTGAATATCGTCAAAGGCTTTGCTGGCCAAGTCACGATCGGCCACATCGCCTTGACTGCGATCGGCGCCTACACATCCGCCGTGGTGTCGACATACCTTGGCTTTCCGTTTTGGGGCGCCTTGCCGATCGCGATGCTAGTGACGGCGCTGGCCGGTGCCATCGTCGGTATTCCATCGTTTCGACTGGAAGGTGCTTACTTGGCGCTGGCGACCCTGGGCCTCGGCGAGTCCGTGCGAATCATTATCTCCGGCACTGATTTTCTAGGCGCCGGCATCGGTTTCGAGAACATTCCACCGCCGTTCTTTTTCGGCAAGTCGCTCGGCGATCATCGCGCTTACTATTATGTGGTGATGCCGCTGATGCTACTCGGGCTGTATTTTTCGTTCAGTATTCTGCGCTCCGACATCGGCCGTTCGTTCAAGGCGATTCGCGAGGACCAGTTGGCGGCAGCCGCGAGCGGCGTCAACGTGCGCAAGTATAAGGTGATCGCATTCGTGTTGTCGGCGCTTTACGCGGGTTGCGCGGGTAGCCTGCAAGCCCACATGGCGCCCGGTTTTCTGCATCCAAACAGCTACACCCTCACTGAAATGGTGACGTTGCTGCTGATGGTCGTGTTCGGCGGGATCGGCCACATTTGGGGTGGCGTCATCGGCGCAATCGCCGTCACCATCATCGATGACTTGACGCGAGATTATTACACTTATCGGATGATGATGTTCGGCGCCGTGATCGTGCTCACCGTCATGTACATGCCAAAAGGTATCGGCGGTATCATCGACAGCTTCCTGGTGCGACGGCGCTTCAAAGCAATACGCGCGACGAGCGACACCGCGCGGCGAGCAGCTGAAGCGGGGGTCAAATAATGCTGCTGGAAGTAAAAAATCTCAGCAAGAAATTCGGTGGCTTCACCGCGATCTCGAAAGTCAATTTGGCCATCGAGCAGGGCGAAGTGCGCGGCATTATCGGGCCGAACGGCTCGGGCAAAAGCACGCTCTTCAATTTAATCTCAGGCGTCTACAAACCGGAACCCGGTGCCAGCATCGTGTTCGACGGTCACGACATCACCGGCATGGAGCCGCACGACATTGCTCGCCTTGGTGTCGCGCGCACATTTCAGATGCTGCGCATTTTCGCCGGTATGAGCGTGATCGAAAATATGATGGTCGGAAATCACACGCTGATCCCCTATGGCACTGCCTCAGCAGTATTGGGCACGCGCCGCGTATGGCGCGACGAAAAGAGACTGCGGACGGAGATGATGGAGCTGCTCGCCTTTATCGGCCTCGCCGACTACGCCGCGATGCCGGCCGGCGAACTGTCGGGTGGGCAACGCCGGCTGCTGGCGCTCGGGCGCGCGATGGCCGCGAAACCCAAGCTGTTGATGCTTGATGAGCCGGGCGCCGGTCTATCGCCAACCAACGTCGATATTCTGCTCGACACCGTGCTGGCACTGCAAAAGCGCTTCGGGCTCACCGTCATCATCATCGAGCACATTTTGAAACTCGTGATGGACACCTGCCAGACCATCAGCGTGCTCGAACACGGCGAGAAGATTGCAGAGGGGACGCCGGCCGAGATCAAGGAAAATCATGCCGTGATCGAGGCCTACCTCGGCAAGGAAATGAAGGACGATGAGGTTCGCGCCTACTTGCGTTCGGCATGATGCGGCAAGGATCGGGAGCCTAGGGCAAGATAGATGCTGCAGATCAAGGACCTTGTCGGCGGTTACGGTAGCGTGCAGATCCTCAACGGGGCCACGTTGAAGGTGGATCGCGGGCAGATCGTTGCCTTGCTCGGCGGCAACGGGACCGGCAAATCGACACTGCTCAAAGCGACCTCGGGACTGATCAAACCGTGGAGTGGATCGATCACGTTCGATGGCGAGCGCATCGATGGGATGCGGCCCGATGCCATCGTTCGCCGTGGCCTTGTCCAGGTGACGCAGGGCAAGGAAGCCTTTCCCGGCATGACGGTGGAAGAAAACTTGCGGCTCGGCGCGTACGTTGTGCGAGATCGCGTTAAAACGGCAGCTTCGCTCGAACGTGTTTATAGTTATTTTCCAATCCTGAAGGAAAAGAGGCGGCAGTTGTCGGGCAGACTTTCGGGTGGGCAGTTGCAAATGGTTTGTATCGGCCGTGGGCTGATGTCGGAGCCGAAAATGATCATGCTCGACGAACCCAGTGCGGCACTCGCACCGCAGATCGTGTTGGAAATTTTCCGCACAATTTACCGCATAACGCGCGATGGAATGACGGTGCTGATGGTCGAGCAGAACGTGCGCATGGCGCTGCTGCTCGCGGAGTACGGTTATGTGATCAAGGATGGCGTCATCCATCTCGAAGGTCCGGCCGAGCAGATGATCCACGATGACAACGTGCGCCTGTCCTATCTGGGTGGCACTGTCGCGAACCGCGAAGGGGCGCTCTAGTCGCGCCTCATACATATAGTATCCTCTCCGCTGCGACCGGCTCCCCGGAGGGAAGTTGCAGCGGATAACCAGAAGAGCCTGCCATGGATTTCGTCATCGATCTCGTGATCATCGGCGTCTCGGTCGGCATGGTGTATGCCCTGGTCGCGCTCGGCATCTCGCTGATCTATTCCGGGCTCGACATCGTGCATTTCGCGCATGGCGAGATCTACATGATTGGCGCCTTTATCGGCCTGACTCTGTATAAAACCGTCGGAATGCCTTTCATTGTAGCATTCGTGCTGGCAGTGATCCTAACCGGCCTCGTCGGGGTCTTCATCGAGCGCGTGTTTTACCGGCGGCTGACCAGCGGCGGGGGTGGCTACACCGTCGCTGGCATGGGCATGGTGATCGCCGGCTTCGGCATGTCAATCGTGTTGCAGAACGTAGCGTTTTTGGTCTGGGGGCCGAAGCCTCTACCGTTTCCCGTGGCATTCGGCATGCCGATCGAAATCGGTAATCTCGCGCTGCCGATGTCCTATTTATGGATCATCGTCACGGCGCTCGTCCTGATGTTCGGCTTGAACCTCGTCCTTAAGAAGACGATGATCGGTCTCGCCATCCGCGCGGTCGCCTATAACAAGGAGATCGCCTATCTCTCGGGCGTCAACGTGCCGTTGATGATTTCGATGATCTTTGGCATTGCTTGCGCACTCGGCGGAGCGGCCGGTATTCTAATCGCGCCGATCAACTATGTTCAGGTGCAGATGGGGATCGGCGTGCTGATCAAGGCGTTCGCAGCGGCCGTTGTCGGCGGCTTCGGCAGCTTGCCCGGGGCCGTGCTCGGCGGACTTTTAGTCGGCGTCGTCGAAAGCTTGGGCGCGGCTTTCATCTCTGGCACCTACAAGGACGTTTACGCATTCATACTGCTGATCGTCGTGATGATGGTGAAGCCGTCGGGCATCCTCGGCGTGGCCGCAAAGATCAAGGCGTGACCGAAGATCCCATCTTCTCCTCGCGCTCGATTTCGGCATTGATTTGCGCACCGCTCAAAACGATGAATGCCGACAACCACATCCAAGTCATGAAACCGATCGCCGCGCCGAGCGAACCATAGGTCTGATTGTACGTTCCAAAGTTTGCAACGTACCAGGAAAAGAGCATCGAGCTGCCGAGCCAAGCGACGCCAGCGATGATGCTGCCCCATGTCACCCAACGCCATTGGCCCCGGGTGTGGCTTGGCCCGTAACGGTAGAGCACTGCAAGTGCCAGGAGGACGACCGCCAATAGAGCCGGCCACCGTAACCAGCCGATGAGGTTTAAGCCACCGAAGCCTTCTCTGCTGCCGCCTAGAAGGTTTGATAAAAACGGTAATACGACGATTGCGCCAAGGGCTAATAGAATGAATAACACGCTGCCGAAGGTGAAACCGAGCGATTGGAGGTTAAACTGCACAAAACCGCGCCGCTCGCGCTCGCCGTACACGATGTTCAGTGCATCGAACATCGATTTCATCCCGGCATTGGCGCTCCACATTGCGATACCTAGGCCGGTGAAGAAGGCTAGCCCGAGGGTGCCGGTACTATTGGCTGACACGCGTTTGATCTGCTCCCCGATTATATCGAGTGCGCCTTGTGGAAGGAGGCCGGACAGCTTTGAAAGATGCTCTGACAAAGTTGTGGGATCGGTGAACAGACCATATAGTGAAACCAGCCCGGCGATCGCTGGAAACAGCGCCAGCAAGATGTAGAACGTGACTCCTGCTGCAATCAGCAGGATGCGATGTTCATTTATACCGGTGTAGACACGGCGAGCTGTCCCGAACCAGCCTTTCTCTGATGGTTCGAGTTTTGAACCTGGGGCGTCGCGATCCGTGATCGTGTCTGGCTTGGTTGGGGGAAAGGTCGAAGAGGTCGACGAGTCGGAAGGCTGTAATGCCAACAAGGCCGCTCCGGCTAGCAAAAGCCCCAGCACAACGATGGTTTCAGCGCGCTGAGATTTATTGATTGCCGCCTCCATGAACTACGGATGCAACGCCATCAAGCGGCGATCGTTCCCCCGGGTGTCAAGAGTCGACAAGGATCGGACAGTTCGATGTGAACCGAAGCATCAACCGTCCGCCTTGAGGTAGCGTTAGTCCATGGTTTCAAACATGGAGACAGATATGACCATCACCGTGTTCATTCGCTATCAAATAGACGCCTTCAAGCGTGACCAATTCGAGGCCTACGCACAGCGCTGGTTGACGATTATACCGAAGTGCGGCGGCAATCTTCTGGGCTATTGGATGCCACACGAGGGCACGAACAACATCGCCTTTGGACTGATCTCGTTTGACAGCCTTGCGGCCTATGAGGAGTATCGAGCCCGGCTGCGGGCCGATGGCGAAGGAAAGGCCAATTTTAAAACCGCCGAGGAAAACCGCTTTATCCTCAGCGAAGAGCGCAGTTTCCTGCGCCAGGTCGCGCCCGCTGGTCATTGAACAAAAACAAGATTGGAATTGCCCATGATCGCGGTCATATTTGAAGTGAGACCGGCCGACGGCCGCAAGGACTCGTACCTCGAGCACGCCAAGCGATTGCGCGATGAGCTCGAGCAGATCGACGGCTTCATCTCGGTCGAGCGGTTCCAGAGCTTGACGGATCCAGACAAGTTGCTGTCGCTGTCGTTTTTTCGAGATGAGGATGCGGTGATTCGCTGGCGCAATCACGAGCGGCATCGCGCAACGCAGTCGGCCGGCCGCAGCGGCATCTTTGCCGATTATCGTCTTCGTGTCGCCCACGTGCTGCGTGACTATGGTTTGAACGAACGCGAGCAGGCGCCAGCTGACAGCCGGGCCGCGCATCAAGCCTGATGCGGCACGCTTGCAACAACATGAGGTCACAACCGCCGCAACTCGTATGCGCGGTTGGCGCCAAGGGCGTCGCATGAGTCAGCTCGACTCGCTGCCTCGGCCGAGATCTCGCAGAGCCATCCCAGTTTCGTTGAACCGGATCTGCGAAGCCGTCGGCCGATGACCAATCTTATGGCGCGTTCACGAAAGTGGTGACGATTGCTGACGCCTGCTCGAGCGTGCGGTGAACCGGGCACTTGTCGGCAATCTCCAAGAGTTTGGTTTGCAACGCCGCATCAACTCCACCTTCGACTGTGATTTCCCGTTCAAATCGGTCGATCTTGCCTGAACGTCCCTCCAGTGCTTCGCCGCAGTCACGGCAGTGCTCGGTGGCGACCTTGCCGTGTCGCACGCTGACGCTAAAGCGGCCGAGCTGCAAATTCTTGTGTTCGGCATAGAGCCGCAAAGTCATTGAGGTGCATGCGCCGAGCGCAGCGGCAAGGTAGTCGTAGGGATTGGGTCCGGAATCGAGGCCACCGACGGTAACGGGCTCATCTGCCAGCAATCGGTGCGGTCCCGTCGCGACAATGTTTTGAAACTTGCCTCGGCCGGTCTCGGCGACGCTCACGTGATCCACAATGTCGATTTTATTTTCGGCCACCGGGATGTACTTTCCCGCCCAAGCAGCAATCACCTCGGCGGCGTAGGTGGCAGATGCAGCGTCCGACAATAAGTGGTCGCCATCGTCGAGGGAGACGAAGCTCTTCGGATGCCTGGCGGCAAGAAATATCTTCGACGCGTTATCGATGCCGACGATCGCATCGCGCGGGGCATGCATGACTAGCAGCGCCTTGCCGAGATGAGCAACGCGGTCGAGCAATCGATGCTCCTCGGTGTTCTCGATGAACGAGCGCCGAATTTCGAACCGCCGTCCGGCGAGCGTTACTGTTGCCTGACCCTTGTCGCGGATTTCGTCGATCGAACTGCCGAACTGGTTCAGCACGTGGGCGACATCGGCTGGCGCGCCGATCGTTATTACGGCCTTGGCTTCAGGAATTTCAGCTGCCGCGGCCAGCACGGCCGCCCCACCAAGCGAGTGCCCGATCAGGATCGCTGGCGCTGTGTACGTGTCGCGCAAGTAGCTGGCGGCCGCCACTAGGTCCTCGACGTTTGACGAGAAATCGGTGTTGGCGAACTCGCCCTCGGACGAGCCCAGCCCGGTGAAGTCAAACCGCAGGACGCCGACCCCGGCTTCAGCCAGACCGGCAGCGATGCGCTTTGCCGCCAGAATGTTTTTGGTGCAGGTGAAGCAGTGCGCGAACAAGGCGAACGCGCGCACCGGGCTGACCGGCCTGTCGATCCGCGCCGCCAGCTCAAGCCCCGAACTGCCCTTGAAGGTGGCGCGAGTGACCGATGTGGCGGGCATGACGTGCTCCCTGCAATGGATTTCTACTTTGACCAGTCTTGCATGTCAGCCCTGAATAACATCTGCCCATTCTGGATGGTGGAGGTATCGACCTTTGACGTACGAGCATAACGGGATGATCTTGAAGCCCTCCGCTCGCGCGTCAGCAACTAGCCGGTCGACCAGCGCCGCTGCCACACCTTTGCCGCGCATCGAGTCCGGTGCGAACGTGTGGTCAGCGGTCACGAGTGTCGGGCTGGTACGGGAAAACGTGAGCTCGGCTTCCCCATCGACCCCAGCGATCCGGGCTGCATAGCGCCCCTTGGTCGGTGTCAAGTCTCTGGAGATTGCGATTTCGGTCATCTTTTCTACTCCTCAACGCTCGCGCTGCAGTTGTGGGCCGCTTTGCTGCGCATGCCAAATTCTCTCAACGGCGAGCCCGGTTGGCAAAATCACCTTAGCGTGAGGCAGCCCCGGGGCGAAGAAGCAGCTGCAGAAAATTTTCACGACCATGTCGGGGCGAGCCACGGCCGAACGTCCTTCGGGTGAAAGCGACGAAGCTGCAGGTGAGTCAAGGAGAAGAGATGATGACTTCTACCGACCCCGGTTCGCCACCGATTGTATCAAAAGCGGAATGGCTCGAAGCCCGCAAGGCGCTACTGACCAAGGAGAAGGCGATGACGCGTGAACTCGATGCGCTGAGAGCCGAGCGCCGTCAGCTGCCTTGGGTGAAAGTCAACAAGCAGTATGTTTTCGAGGGAACGCGCGGCCAAACAACGCTGGCTGATTTATTCCAGGGGCGCAGCCAGCTTGCCGTTTATCACTTCATGCTCGCACCGGCCTCCGACCATATCTGCCCCGGCTGCTCTTTCATATCCGACCACATCGACGCAGCACGTATGCATTTTGAGAACGCCGATCTGTCATTTGCCGCGATTTCGCGCGCTCCACTCGCTCAGATTGAGCCGGTGAAGAAGCGCATGGGATGGACCTTCGATTGGCTCTCGTCGCACGACAGCGATTTTAACTTCGACTTTGGTGTCTCGTTCACAAAGCAGGACATCGAAGAGGGCCGCGCCGTCTACAATTACGGCAGCACGATCGAGAGCAGCGAGGATATGCATGGGACGAGCATCTTCGCCAAGGACGGGCGGGGCCTAGTTTATCACACCTACTCGACCTACGCTCGGGGAGCCGAGCTGTTGGACGGCGCGTTCATGTGGCTCGATTTGGTGCCGAAGGGCCGCAATGAACAAGGCATTATGAGCTGGGTACGCTTGCATGATGAGTACGAACGAAACGCCGCAACGAACGCCGACTGCTGCCGCCACGTTTCGTGACCGCCCGGCGTATATTTGAACGAACCGACCAACCTCACAAACGGAGTTAAGACATGACCACGTACACAGACATCTTTGTCGTCCCCGTTCCGACCAAGAACCGCGAGGCCTATCGCAAGCAGGCTCAGACGTTCTTTGAGGTCTGGCGCGAGCACGGCGCACTGTCGGGCATCGAGGTCGAGGCCGACGACGTGCCTGCCGGTAAAGTGACTTCGTTCCCGCAGAGCGTCGATCTCAAGACCGACGAAAGGGTGTTCGTCGGTATCATCACGTATGCCTCGCGGGCGCACCGCGATGAGGTCAATGCCCGCGCCATGAAGGATCCACGCATGGCGGAAATGAAGCCCGAGACCATGCCGTTCGACGGCAAGCGCATGTTCTTCGGGGGCTTCAAGCCTTTCGTCGGTGCAGAGACGGAGCCGAGCGGCGCAGGCACCAGCGTGCAACCTTACCTGTTTTTCCGCGGCCGCTGCGAGGAGGCGATCAACTACTATAAGGCCAAGCTTGGCGCCGAGGTCGTGATGATGATGCGCTTCAAGGACAATCCGGACAAACCGGGGCAAGACAAGGTGCCCGCAGTGCTCAACGACAAGATCATGCATGCGACGCTGCGTATCGGGGGCGCGGAGATCATGATGTCGGACGGCATGCGGACGGGGGACCTCGACTTCCAGTGCATGTCGCTTTCGCTGTCCCTGCCGAGCGAGGCCGATGCCGACCGTGTATTCAACGCGCTCGCGGCCGATGGAACCGTTCAAATGCCAATTGGCAAGACGTTCTTCTCCCCGCGCTTCGGCGCCGTCGTCGACAAGTTCGGCGTGTCGTGGATGGTCACCGTGCAGCCAAAGCAATGAAACAGATCAACCCAGGATCATCTAAATTGGCGAGCGGTTCGAGATCGATTTCGTGCCCAACCTATGGAGCTGTGAATGTTCAGCAAAATCTTCGTCAATCTCCCGGTGAAGGAGCTCGACACGTCGATAGCCTTCTTCAAGACGCTCGGCTTCACGTTCAATCCACAATTCACCGATGAAACGGCAGCTTGCATGGTTGTCACCGATGACATCTACGCCATGCTGCTCACGCACGCGAAGTTCAAGGAGTTTACCAAGAAGCCCATCGCCGACGCGCATCAAACAACTGAGGTATTGGTCTGCCTTAGCGTCGACGAGAAGTCAGAGGTCGGTCGGTTGGTGGAAACGGCGCTTAAGGCTGGCGCGACAGAGGCGCGTACGCCGCAAGATTACGGCTTCATGATCGGACGAAGCTTTCACGATCTCGATGGCCACATCTGGGAAGTTATTTGGATGGACCCTGCGCACGTACAGAAGTGAGCATTTTTTTCGAAGCCGCGCGACGGACCGCTTATTCAAGCGCTTCGACATTTATGGTCGTGGCGGAGAGGGGGCTGCATAATGTTACTTCAGTTCAACGGGTTACAAATTTTTAAAAGAAAAGCCCCACGAAAATCCCCACAAAACGGACTGTTTGTTAGGTGGCGATCGGTTCTGGGGTGTTCGTACTCTCTGCTCCGCGTATCAAGTGCCAGTGGCTTCGCAACACTTGGCAATGCATTTCAAATTTTGCTTCGGCGCTTTGTCGCCACT
>JANLXZ010000185.1:0-2847 GCA_031365375.1 Hyphomicrobiaceae bacterium
GTGGAAAAGGCGACCCAAAACGGGCGCCTTTTCCGTCCGCAGAAATTGCGGTTGGCCGCTAGTCCGTCCAACCAAGGAAAAAATTCCCTTGAAGAGTATGAGAGCCAACTCGCGCAGGCCCCCGCCAGACCGCACGAATAATCCGTGCGCCCTATCCTTCGCAGTGCTCTCCCGCAGCGGCCGGCGAGGGAACTCGCCAACACGCTCCAAGCGAACTCGGAAGTTGGCAATGAACGAACCGAAACACATGCGATCGTTGAAATAGAATTTGAGGATCGGAGTATAACGCCGCAAATATTCTTACCTTCGAAGTCGATCTTCTGAATATCAACCGGCAGCTGATAACCGCCGGTTGACAAACTGTTAACTGAAGATGCGCGAAGCCGCAGTGACAAATGTCACACTTGGGATCGGTTGCAGGCCAATATCGATAATAGCCGAAGCTCGGTGTTATTCGCCGATCGCTTGTTCGACCATACGGATCAGCCGCTTGATATCCGGTATGACGAGTGCGCCCGCTCGGCGCTCGACGATGCCGAGTCTGGCTAATCTGGTCAGTTCCCGTGATACGGCTTCACGATGCGTGCTAATGCTACTCGCGATTTCCGCATGGGTTGGCAACTTCGGTATCTTGACCGATGTGCTGGCGATTGGATGTTCGCGTGCAAGACGCAGCAGCTCGGCGTGGATCCGGTTCTGTACGGTAAGGGTGCTAAATTCATATACCCTCGTCGATAGGGCTCTGATCATTGTTGTGAGGTGCACCAGCACCGCTTTTGCGACGGCGGGTTCCGCAAGTATGAGTTTCCAGAATGTGTCGCAACTCATCTGCGCCACGACGGAGTGCTCGACTGCTTCGATACTGGCCGACCTTGTCTGCCCGTCGATGGCGGCATATTCGCCGAACATTTGCCCGGGCCCGACGTCGCGGAAAGCCACCACTGTTCCAGAGGCCGAGTAGATTACGGCACGCACGCGTCCGCTCGTTACAAAGAAGACATCGCGGGACTGATCTCGGTAACCCACAATCTCGGCAAGCGGTTCAAACCGATGCCATTTGCAATTTCTTTCCAACCGGTTGCGCACATCCTCGGGTAGGTCATGGAGAGCCACCACGCCTCGTAGTGTCCTCTCGCGCGCGTCGAGCAAGTTACCAAGGCGATGCCGGGACATAGTCTCTTTCGCTATCGAACACGACTTTGAACCATACGAGCATCGCTCATATTCACATTTCAATGCGGCGGCGGCAATCCAGCAATATCGGGGGTGTGTTGGGCTGAAGGCGCACTGGTGATGATGGATCTCATGCGGTTCCGGCGCGTTGCATAAATCATTTTGAAACAGTGGAGAACCCGATGCTCAAAGCCGCCTTGAAGAAGGACTATCCAGTTTCGAAGATCAGGCGCTTCCTCGAACCAGGTCCGATCGTTCTAGTGAGTTCGGCTTGGAAGGGCGAAACCAACATCATGACTTTGGGTTGGCATACGGTCATGGAGTTCGAGCCCTCACTGGTCGGATGCATGATCTCCAGCGCAAGTCATACCTCGCGCATGATCAAGGCGAGCAAGGAATGCGTGATCAACATCCCGACGTTTGATTTGGCCAAGAAAGTCATTGGCATTGGCAATTGTACGGGGGCCGAGATCGCCAAATTCGAAAAATTCGCGTTGACGCCGGGTAAAGCGGTCGAGGTGGCCGCGCCACTGATCAAGGAATGCTACGCCAATTTTGAATGCAAATTGGTCGATACGAGTTTCTTGAAAAAATACAGCTTCTTTATCCTGGAAGTGGTGAAGGCGCACGCGATGACCAGCCCCAAGACGCCACGTACAATTCACTATCGCGGCGATGGGGCATTTATGGTGTCAGGCCGTGAAGTTAGTTTTCGCCCGATGTTCAAACCGGAAAATCTGTGAGGCAAGCACCACTTCGGCACTTTTCACTCTGGCCGCGCGTTCGGAAAGAACAGCTGTTGGCCATTGATCTTGTAGGAGCCAATTACGGTCTGGCCTTCTCCCGAAATAATCCAATCGACGAACGATTGGCCGAGTTCTCTTTTAACTCGGGGATGTTTGGTGGGGTTCACAAGTGTGATGCCGTATTGATTGAACAATCGTTGATCGCCCTCGACGACGATCTCAAGGGCTTCTTTGTTGTTGAACGCGATCCAGGTTCCGCGATCGGCAAGTACATACGCGCCCATTGCGCCCGCCGTGTTTAGCGCGGCACCCATGCCCTGGCCGATCTCGCGGTACCAAGCGGGCTTTGTGCCGGCAGGGTCGAGGCCGGCTCCCGTCCAAAGCGCCAGCTCGGCTGCGTGCGTGCCGCTCTTGTCGCCGCGCGAAACGAATATGCTGGCGGTGCTTTGAATGGCTTTCAGCGCGCCGGAAATATCCTTGCGGTCTTTGATCTTGGCAGGGTCAGATTTCGGTCCAATCAATACGAAGTCATTGTACATGACATCGAAGCGACGCACGCCGTAGCCTTCCGCGACAAACTTCTCCTCTTGCGGTTTGGCGTGGACGAACACGACATCGGCGTCGCCGCGACGACCGGTATCAAGTGCTTGGCCCGTGCCTTGCGCGATCACTTTTACGTCGATGCCAGTTTTAGCGCGGAATAGCGGTAGAATGGATCCGAACAGGCCGGAATCTTGCGTCGATGTGGTGGACGCGACAACGATCGACCTATCCTGTGCCGTTGCCAACGGCGCAGTGACGATCAACGCCAACAGGGCAAGGGTCGCGACAATTGAGCGAACGACTGTCATTCATGTCTCCCGTATCTTGGGGTTAATAGCTCGGCTAGATTGCGCGAGCTGAAAGGGTTCTGCCCTGCGCGTCGAAC
>JANLXZ010000220.1:0-4288 GCA_031365375.1 Hyphomicrobiaceae bacterium
TCGGCAACACCACCAAGGCGGTCACCAAGGGCTACGCGATCGGCTCGGCGGGCTTAGGCGCGCTGGTGCTGTTCGCGGCCTACACCGAGGATCTGAAGTTCTTCGCCGAGAGCGCGCCGGTTGGTTCGATCTTCAAGAACCTCGTCGTCGATTTCTCGCTGTCGAACCCCTACGTGGTCGTCGGCCTGCTGTTCGGCGGGCTGCTGCCCTACCTCTTCGGCGGCATCGCCATGACGGCCGTCGGCCGCGCGGCGGCGTCGATCGTCGAGGAGGTGCGGCGGCAGTTCAAGGAAAAGCCCGGCATCATGAAGGGCAAGGATCGCCCCGATTATGCCCGCGCCGTCGACCTGCTGACCAAGGCCGCCATCAATGAAATGGTGGTGCCGTCGCTGCTGCCCGTGCTGTCACCCATCGTGTTGTTCATCGTGATCAACGCAATCGGCGGCAAGAGCGCCGCGTTCTCGGCTGTCGGTGCGATGCTGCTCGGCGTGATCGTCACCGGCCTGTTCGTCGCCATCTCGATGACCTCGGGTGGCGGTGCTTGGGACAATGCCAAGAAGAGCTTCGAGGATGGCTTCGTGGACAAGGACGGCGTCAAGCACATGAAGGGTTCCGAGGCGCACAAGGCTTCGGTGACCGGCGACACCGTCGGCGATCCCTACAAGGATACCGCCGGCCCAGCCGTCAACCCAGCGATCAAGATCACCAACATCGTCGCATTGCTGATGTTAGCCGTGCTCTCACACTGACTCTATTTGCGCCTTCCGACTGCCCGGTGGGCAGCCGGCCGGAAGGCGCGGTAAGTGGAAAATGAAAGAGCGCCTGCACCGAAACGGTGTGGGCGCTTTTTCTGTTGCCGTCATAACCGTGTCGCCAGGGCCACGTTCGGCGGCGATATAACGCCAGCACGTCTATCGGCAATTGGATGTTCGTTGCCCCAGGTCTAGATTATAATTGAACGGCGTGAGCGACTGTTGGGATCGCCGGTGACTAGGGGCATGTTATGCGTAAGCTCACCAAGACATTCGCCGTTCTTGCGATCGTATCTACAATGGCGGCCAACCCGACGGCTCCCGCACGAGCTCAAAGTTTTTGGAGCGATCTGTTTGGTGGATCACCATATGCTTCGAGCAGACGTCCTGCAGAAATTATACGCCGCTCGGAGCCGCGCCGCCATCGCGGTGCCGTTGAAAATAGAAATCGAGCACCCGCAGCCAAGCTCAATCCAGAGCGCGTTGCCGACCTATCCATTCCGGCTCGCCCAAGCTCGGCTTCCGCACCATCTACGCCTCCGCTCATCGCTGTCGTTTCCCTCAAAACCCAGTCGATGACGGTTTGGGGTGAGCACGGACCCGTGCTGCAAACGCGGATTTCCAGCGGTCAGCCGGGTCACAGTACGCCCGCTGGCGTGTTCAGCGTGATCCAGAAGAACCGTCATCACGAATCCAATATTTACAGCGGTGCGCCGATGCCATTCATGCAGCGGATCACGTGGTCCGGCATCGCACTGCATGCCGGGGTGGTGCCGAACTATCCAGCCTCTCACGGCTGTATTCGGCTACCGTACGGCATGGCCCAGCGGCTGTTTGGTATGACCAGAATGGGTATGCGTGTCGTCGTCGCGCCGGCCGACACACAGGCGCACTGGATCGAGCACGCGAGCCTGCCGCAACCATACTTCATGCCAGTGCCGGAGTTGGCATCTCTGGCGCTGAAAATAAGCACTGCAGAAAATGCACCCACCGGGGAGGCCAGCGAAGCCGACCGGCTGTTCAATCCGCACGAGGTTGCAGTGCGTTTGAGGGTCGAAGCGGGTATAGCTGCCAAGCGCAAGGTAGCGGCGGCGAGAGAAGCGTTGGCCCAGGCAACCGTGCGATCAGCCGAGGCGAACGCCGCGGTAGCGCACTTGCGCAGTAGACGCGCAGACCTCGCATTGGCTGAGGCCGAGGCGCGCAGCAATACTCTGGTCGCCGATACCTCGGATTCGATTGATCGAGCGGCTGCCAAAATGGCGTCCGACCAGCGCGTCGTCGAAGCACGCTTGCATTATGCGGCAGCCGTCGAGGACGAAGCCGGCAAAACCCCGCCGTCGTTTGCCGCCGCTCGTGCCGCGCGGGAAGCGCAGATGGCTGCCGACGAAGCACCCGATCAGGCAAAAGAGATTGCGCGACGGCTGGAGCCGCTGTCGATTTTCGTCAGCCGCGAAGAGCGCTCGGTGTTCATTCGTCAGGGGTTCGAGGCGGTGTTGGAATCGCCGATCGACATCGCCGATGTCGATATCCCCCTCGGCACGCATGTGTTCACGGCGATGTCCACCACCGGCGAAGGGCGAACCTTGCGGTGGCTCGGTGTCACAATGCCGAACGGGCAAGAGAGGACTTCGAACGCCCAAGCCGCCCTTTCGCGGATCTCGCTTCCAGATCACGTGCGCGAAGAAATCTCGCGGCGCCTATGGACCGGCGCCTCGTTAGTGATTTCGGATCAAGGGGTGAGCAACGAAACCGGCCGCGGCACGGATTTCGTGGTGTTGATGAAGTAATCTTGCGCATTCAACCTGCCGGCGCAATCCAATTGAACAACGCGAGGCCGCCATCGACGTCGACGGTGGTGCCGGTGACGTAGCTGGAGAAGCGATCGGACAACAGGGCCATTGTCATCGCGGCGATATCGTCGGCGGTACCGAGGCGACCGAGCGGGATCTTGCCACCCCAATCGTAGGCGCCGGCATTGAAACCGCCGCCCGGAATGGCGCCGGGTGCGACAGCATTGACGCGAATGCCTTTCGAGCCGAGGGCTCGAGCCAACTCTTTCATCACCATCGTCTGGCCGGCCTTTGAGGCGGCATAATGCGGCAAGTTGCGCGGTGTGTTCGCGTGCAGCGATGTAACGAAGACGATGCGACCTTTGATCGACGCCGCAATCATCTTTTCGGCCACCGCGCGAGCAAGGAAAAAACCGGACCGCACGTTGGTGTCGATCATTTGGTCCCAGATTTCTTCAGTGACAGCCATCGCGTGATCGGCTTCGCGGCGAGCGGGTGAGGCGGCATGCACGAGCATATGAGGCGTGCGATCGCCTAACGCGGCGATGATTTTCGGCCAGCCATCCCGAGCGCTCAGGTCGACGGTGAGGATCTCAGCGATGCCACCATTGGGGGCGATGACAGCGGCCGTCGCAGCATTTCCCTCCGCGTTGATATCCGCGAGCAAAACACTGGCACCTTCACGGGCAAGCGCGCACGCAATAGCGCGACCAATGTTCGACGCGGATCCTGTGACAACCGCCAGCTCGCCCGCAAACAAACCAGTGCCGGTCATGACATGATCCTAAGTTTGTTTGAGGATCGCCTATTTCTTGCGAAAGGCATCGAGGTTGACCACCTGTGCCCCACCCGTATTTGCGGGTTGGACCGGTGCCGGTAGGGGAACATCGGTTTTGTTCGCCGGCACTCGTTCTGGTTTGGGATCCGGCTGGCGTGTCGTGATCGGACGAGTGGGCTCGCCAGTGGGTGGCGCATCCGTCGCTGATTTGTCGGTGCGTGTTTTGCGGGGGGCACGCGGTTTACGTTCCGACACCGACCGCGTGGTGGTCGGACGAATTGGCGTTGCTCCGCTTCGATCCGGAATCTCGTCCAAAGCCACCGGCTGATCATCCTGGCCAGTTTGCGGATGGGCCAAAGCGTCGGGGCCAAAGTCGGGCGATTCGAACTGCAGCCCGTAACGGACACTCGGATCAAAAAATACTTTGATCGCCGCGAATGGCACGACGAGGCGCTCCGGTATACCGTCGAATGTCAGCTTCACCTCGAAGCGCTCCTCGTTGACCATCAGATCCCAGAAGCGATGCTGAAGTACAATCGTCATCTCCTCGGGATATTTCTCCTTCAGCCGCTTCGAGATCGAAGATCCCGGTGCGAGCGTGTCGAAGGAGATATAGAAATGATGCTCGCCGGGTAAGCCGGTCTTCGCAACCTTGGTGAGGATGGTGCGTACGACGCCGCGCATGGCATCCTGCGCGAGGGCCTCGTAGTCGATCGTGTGCTCGCCGGTCATGGGTTCCGGTGCGTTTCCTTTGGTGCTCTGACCCTCGAGGTGCGGGAGCCAGTTGCCGCCGTTGGCAGTCTTGTCGTCCGCGATGCCGAAAAAAGCGACACGAACAAATGAGTGGAGGGCTTCTGTTGCCCGGTGCCCTCCGAACCGCGCCTGACCCGGCTAAGGGGCAGGGCTTCAAGTTTTAGGCTTCCGGCACTGCATTAAGCAGCGACAGCAACCTCAGCATAGTTGTCATT
>JANLXZ010000258.1:0-3437 GCA_031365375.1 Hyphomicrobiaceae bacterium
TAGATCGGCCCGAAGATTGCGATCGGCTTGTCGTCGATCGCACGCTGTATGCCGGCGCGCGCTTTGCCCGGATCGGAGGCGGTGTCAACGAACTCGAGTTGAATTTTTTTGCCGAGGATGCCGCCCTTGGCGTTGATTTCGTCGACCGCCAACTGCGAGCCGTTCTGCCAGTTCTTGCCGACAGTGGCACCACCGCCCGAAAGCTCTATGATGTTTGGGATCTTGATGGTGTCTTGCGCGGTGGCTGGGAGCACAAAGCTCAGCCCAGCCGCGGCTATCACAGCCAAAGACAGTGTACGATGCATGTGCGTTTCCCTTGGATCGTTTTTCTGTTGCTTGATCGTTGCGCGGTTAACAGCTCTCGTTGTCGGCGCTAGAGGCCCGGTTGATCTGCCCTAGCGACCATATACCGTCAATTACCAAGTCTGCAGCCGATATTAACTCGATGTTATCTTTTTGCACGCCGGGTACCGCCATCTTGAGCGCGTGGTTCCTTTGCCAGCCCCTGCATATGTCCGCGCAGCGAAATTACGAATCGCTCGCAGGCGCTCGAGAGCGTTGCATCCTTGCGGTAAGCAACAAAGGTATCGAAGACTGTGGGTTCCTCGATTTCGAGGGCGCGGATGCCTGGCCAGTTATCGCCAGCCAACGTAAATTCGTCGATCACGCCAATGCCGAGGCTGTTGGTGACGAGAGCGCACACTGTCGAACCAAACCGGGCGCGGATCTTGAGATCGTAGGCGAGCGTATTCTTGTTGAAGATTCCAGCCATGATGCGGCCGTAAGGATCGTTTGGGTCAATGCCGATGAGCGGATGCTTGACAATCTCCCTGGCCGAGATCTGCTGCCGTTTCGCCAGAGCGTGGCCCACCGGCACGATACATTTCAACCGGCCAGTGGCGAGAGCTTCGAAGGTGAGGAGCGGGTGATCGAGCTTGTAGCTCATGGCGACCGCCTCGCCTTTTCCGAGGAGGAGATAGTCGATTGCCTCTTCAATTTTGAGGACATCGATCTCGACGATCAAATTCGGCAGCTTGCGCTGAATCTCGGCAATGGCGCGCGGCACCATCACGGCCGAGATACTCGGCACCGAGCCTATTCGCAATTCCGAGCCGGCGCCCCGCTTCAAGCGCGAGATTACAAAACCTAGGTCCTCGACCTTCTCATAAACCCCGTTGATCTGCGCGAAAATATCGTGCGCCTCGCGAGTCGGCATATAGCGCCCACCCTTGCGGCTGAACAACTTCATGCCAAGGACGCTCTCAGCGTGTTTCATCACGCGGCTGATACCTGGCGATGACACATTGAGCAGCCGCGCCGCGCCGCCGACCGTGCCGGTCACCATGATCGCCCGAATGACTTCGATCTGGCGAAGCGTGAGCATTTAACCCAGCCACAGATGGCGGCAGAAATGCGTCGCTAGGCGCAGATCGTGCGTAATGAAGAGCATGCTCAAGCCCAGCTGCTTGCGCAAATCATCAAGCAGCTCGAGCACTTGTTTTTGCACCGCGCACCAAAACTTTCCGTTAACGAGGCGACCTCTGGCTTCCCGACGAGGCTACTAGTTTGGCCTGCGCTAGCGGGGTGCGCTAGTGGCGTCGAAACAAACACTCTGAAAACGCAGCATCACACACGGCGGGCATAATAACGAGTACCCAGTAAAGACCCGGTTGAGCGTCGGGAAATTGCATCCTGCTCATGTGAGAAAAGGTGCCCCTAGCCAAACATCCGCTTCCAAAAAGATCGTGGCGCTCGGATGGAACGAAATGATGATCCAATCAATTGTCTGTGAGTAATCACCGCGGTTGATTTTCTTCTGCATCTGCAGGGAAGCTTTCGCGGTGGTCAAGCACTCCAAAAAACCCAACGCAGGTACTTCAGATGAAATCCATGAACAAGAATTTGATGGCAGTTGCACTTTTAGCTGGCACCGCAGCGTTGTCAGTCACAACGACCGCGTTTGCTATGACTGACGCCGAATGCAATACCGCGTGGACCACTGCGGACGCCAATAAAGACGGCATTTTGACGGCGGAAGAAGGGTCGCGATATCACGCGGCAATCCGCGTAGGTGATAAAACCATCGTTGATGGCAAACTTTCGCAAGCAGATTTTCTTGCACATTGCAAAGCGGGCCTCTTCAGCGTTCGCGCTAACGATGCCGGAGCTCCGTTGAAGGGCGCTAACAGTTTCACTGAAAGTCAGGCAACTGACCGTGCTACCGCTCACGGGCTCTCACAAGTTACAGGCCTGAAAAAAGATGCGGATGGCATCTGGCGCGGAACTGCACAAAAGGACGGCAAGCCGGTCAAGGTCGGAGTCGATTTCAAGGGTAATGTGGTCGCCGAATAATATTTCGGTCCTTGCCTGATCTGTACATAACAATCGGAGATATCCATGGCTACCATCACACGCGTTTACGACACGTATTCTCACGCCAAACAGACGGTTACCGACTTAGAGGCGGCTGGCGTCCCTGGAGGGGAAATCAGCTTGGTGGCGAACAAGCACGTCAGTGACCAATACGCTGACGTCGATGAAACGTCTGCGGCCGGAACCGGCGCCGGGATCGGTGCTGCACTGGGCGGTGGCGCCGGCCTTTTAGCGGGATTGGGGTTAATGGCAATCCCCGGCATCGGGCCCGTCGTAGCGGCAGGCTGGTTAGCTTCCACCGCGCTCGGTGCTGCAGCTGGCGCGGCTACCGGTGGCCTACTGGGCGCCCTCGTTGGTGAAGGCGTGCCGGAGCGGGATGCCCACGTGTACGCCGAGAGTGTTCGCCGCGGCGGAACAATGGTGACCGCCAGGGTCAGCGATGCGCAGCTGCCGAACGTACAATCGATTATGGACAGGCACTCGCCGATCGACCCGCAGTCGCGCGATGCGGAATATCGGAAGGCTGGCTGGAAAGAATTTGATCCCGCTGCCGAGCCTTACAAGCCAAACGAGTCTGAAGTTGAACGTATGCGCCGTGACTATCGCTAGTTGCCCATAACAATACCGGCGGTCGCTATTGCGGCCGCCGGTTCGTATTTGGACTAGGTTCGTTGTAATTTCGTTTATAGATTAATAATAACGATTTACACACTCAAGCTACGCTTTTCCAAGTGACGGCGTAAGAGATTCATATTCTTCATATTAGAACGGAAATAGACGTCGAAAGCATCCCCTAAAACCGGAACGGCTCCAAACGTGGTATCGATAACGGTATTTGCCAACATGCGTGCGATCAGCAATCGTGGAGCGCCGAGCTGATGTGCTTCCCAAATTAGATACGTCGATACCATTCCGGATATAAGATCGCCGGCGACCGGAAAAATGCCTATAATGCCGTCAAGCCCCATGCGAATTTTGGTGCCAGGAATAACGAACGCGGAATCCATGAGCTTGGCTAAATTTTCGAGTCGTACGAGCGACTGCTCGGGGGACAGCTGAGCTAG
>JANLXZ010000259.1:0-3844 GCA_031365375.1 Hyphomicrobiaceae bacterium
GCCAACAGTTCGTTCAGCTGGTGGGGTGCTTGGCTCAATCCACGCGAGGACAAGCACGTCATCGCTCCTGCTCGCTGGTTTGCCGGCTCCAATAATGACACGCACGACCTTCTGCCGCCGTCATGGCAGCAGATTTGAACAAGAACAAAACGGTCGAAGCCATTGCTCCGACCGTCATGTCGAACTTCATAGGTAAGGGCAAACCCGGCGCTCGCCGCCGTAGGTCGTGTACATCCCGGTTTCCCACTCGAATGAGCGGAAGTTTTGCGCGCATACCCGCCGCGGATCGCCGGAATACCCTTCCGGATAATAGTACGGACCGGCGTAATCATAGGTATCGTAATAATAGCCACGGCGCGGCGCATAAGCCCGATCGGCGATGATTGCGCCAGCCACTAGGCCTGCACCAATCCCAAGACCGATGCCGGGTCCTCGCCATCCGCCGCCGCCCCAGCCCCTGCCGCCACCACCCACACCTCGGCCACCGCCGCCCCAGCCACCGCCTCCGCGATACTGGACTTGCTCGACTGCAGTACTGTCCGCTGCAATCGTGCCTTGGCTAGACGGCGGCGATGCGGCCGCCGCGATAGCTCCGACGGACATCGCCGTAGCGCTGGCCGCTAAAGTCATCAATCTGAATTTCCACATTGGACATACCTTCTCTATTTGCGGGTTTTTCTCCCCGGCTCGTAACGACGAACGCGTCCAGTTTCCGTCGGGTTCCAAATTGTGATCGGCGGCCTATTCCGCCGGTTCCATATGCTCGGTTCGAGCCTTCCACGTGAGCCTCGGCTCTCTAGCCGCTTTCGTCTCGTCCAATCGGCGTCTCGGGGCGAACCGGGGCGCCTGGGTGAAGCGTTCGACATTGCCAGCCTTGGCTGCCTGCGCCAGATCTCGCAGCGTTGCGATGAACAAGTCGAGCGACTGTTTCGATTCAGATTCCGTCGGCTCGATCAGCATCGCACCGTGCACGACGAGCGGGAAATACATCGTCATTGGGTGGTAGCCCTCGTCAATCATCGCCTTGGCGAAATCGAGCGTGGTAACGCCTGTGCCCTTGAGCCAGGCATCATCGAATAGAACTTCGTGCATGCACGCTTGATCGCCGAACGGTTGGCTGAACAGATCGCGCAGGCCGACGCGAATGTAATTGGCACTTAGCACCGCGTCTTCGCTGGCCATGCGCATGCCGTCCGCGCCGTGACTGAGCATGTAGGTCAGCGCGCGAACGTACATGCCCATCTGTCCGTGAAACGCAGTGAGGCGGCCGAATGGCTGCGCTCCCGCCGCCGCCTCGCTCGTTTCGACGAGGCGATAGCCGCCATTGTCCCTAGCCACGAATGGGAGCGGCGCAAACGGCGCCAAGACCTCAGACAGCACGACCGGTCCCGAGCCTGGTCCGCCACCGCCATGTGGCGTCGAAAACGTTTTGTGCAGGTTGATGTGCATTGCATCGATGCCGAGATCACCGGGGCGCACCTTACCGACGATCGCATTGAAGTTCGCGCCGTCGCAGTAGAAGTAGGCGCCGGCATCGTGCACCGCCTTGGCGATCTCGACGACTTCCGGCTCGAACAGGCCGCAAGTGTTCGGATTGGTCAGCATGATGGCGGCAACGTCCGGACCAAGGGCTGCCTTCACGGCATCCACCGACACGGTACCGTCGTCGCGTGCTGGGATTGGCTTCACGGAGTAACCCATGAAGGCGGCCGTTGCCGGGTTAGTGCCGTGCGCCGATTCCGGCACTAACACGACCGAGCGCTTGGAGCCTTTCGCCTCGTGGGCCGCCTTGATCGCGAGCATCCCGCAAAGTTCGCCATGCGCGCCGGCCTTCGGGCTCATCGCTACCGAATGCATGCCAGTGAGTTCGAGGAGATATCCGGCGAGAACCTCCATCAACTGAAGCGCGCCCTGTACCGTCGATTGCGGTTGCAGCGGATGAATGTCGCCGAGCCCCGGCAGCCGCGCCATCTTCTCATTGAGCCGCGCATTGTGCTTCATCGTGCACGATCCAAGCGGATAGAGCCCACTATCGATCGCATAATTTTTGCGGGAAAGTCTCACGTAGTGGCGCATCGTCTCCGGCTCGCTGAGGCCCGGCAATCCGATGTCGCCCTTGCGTTCCAGCCCGCCGAGCCGGCTCTGGTGCTTCTTGGGCTCGGGCAGATCGACACCAGTCTTAGTGTAGCTGCCGCGCCGCTCAAAAATCAGCGACTCCTCGTGGTCCAGCCCGCGATGGCCAGTGAAGGTAGCGTCGCTGCTCGAGGCCGCATTTCCCGCAGACGTCGGCCGCCCTTGCGTATTCATGACCATCACAAAACCTCCCCCAGTGCTTTTGCGTACGCCGCACGGTCGTCATCCGTGTTGATTTCGGTAGATGCGACTAGGATCAGATCGGCGACTTCCTTGTTGCCGGGCAGCAGCCGCGACACCGGTACGCCGCCCATGATCTGCTTGGCCACGAGCTTCTCGACCACGCTCGCAGCATCGCCTTTCACGCGGATTGTAAATTCGTTGAAAAAGTTCTCGTTAAGTACTTCGACACCTTGCACCGCGCTCAGCCGGTCGGCGAGATCGCAAGCATTGGCGTGATTGATCGCGGCTAGCCGCTTCAAGCCGGTTTCGCCCAGCAATGTCATGTGGATCGTAAACGCCAACGCGCATAACCCGGAGTTGGTGCAGATGTTGCTCGTCGCCTTCTCGCGGCGGATGTGTTGTTCACGCGTTGAGAGCGTGAGGACGAAGCCGCGCCGGCCTTCAGCATCAACCGTTTCGCCGCACAGCCGGCCGGGCATCTGCCGCACGTACTTTTCGCGGGTGGCAAACAAGCCGACGTAGGGACCACCAAACGTCAAGCCATTGCCGATCGACTGGCCCTCCGCGACGACGATATCAGCGCCCATGTCGCCGGGTGCTTTCAAAGCGCCCAGCGCTACGATCTCGGTAACGATGACGACCAAGAGCGCACCCTTTGCATGCGCGGCTTCAGCGATCGGCTGCAGATCGCGAATGTTACCGAACACGTCCGGATACTGCACGACGACGCAAGATGTCTCGGCATCGATCGAACCTATGATGTTCCCGGCTGCAAGAGGATCAACTGCCAAGCTCGAAACGGCGGTACCCGCATATTTCGAAAGCGTATCGATCACATCGGCATACTGTGAATGCAGCCCGCCCGAGACGACGGCCTTTTTTCGGCGCGTTACGCGATGCGCCATCAATACGGCTTCAGCAGCGCCGGTCGAGCCGTCATACATCGAGGCATTGGCGACATCCATTGCGGTGAGCCGCGCAACTTGGGTCTGGAACTCGAACAGATATTGCAACGTGCCTTGGGCGATTTCCGGCTGGTACGGTGTGTACGACGTGAGGAACTCCGAACGCTGGATCAGATGATCGACGGAGGCCGGCACGTGATGCCGATAGGCCCCCGCACCAACAAAGAACGGCACGCTGCCGGCTGGTGTGTTGCGCGCGGCCAAACGGCCCATCTCGCGTTCGACCTCGAGCTCGCCCTTTGCCTTGGGCAAGTTTGGAAGCGCCTTGAGCAGTTTGTCTTCAGGGACGGCTGCAAACAGCTCATCAACTGACGTCACGCCGATCTTGGCCAACATTTCGCGCCGGTCATCGGCCTCGAGTGGAAGGTAGCGCATCACTGCACCTCGCTGGAGTTGGTCGCGGCGGCCGGCAATTCAATCACCGGTGTCATCCTCGGGCTTGTCCCGACGACCCATCGATCCACAAGCTCGGGCATTTCGAGCGATTGCTTAGGTATTGATGCTACGACGCCGCGGTGCGAAATACATGGAACGCGCCGCGCCATGGGTCCTCGGGACAAGCC
>JANLXZ010000277.1:0-7452 GCA_031365375.1 Hyphomicrobiaceae bacterium
GGCCAACTGATCGAGTTGGCATTGCGGCGATCCAGCCATGTTTCTCGGCTGGATCGCCAACTTTATTATGAGCCCACACTGTTCGCCGGGAGTTCTAATGCCTGCCAATCGAGTCCTCATTAGGTTTGCTCTGTGTGCGACGGTGGTCGTTGGCGCTCTCTCCTCGATGCTGTCTTCGACAGGCAACGCGCAAACGGCGAGCCCGGCTCCGGCAACCGCGGGCGCAGCAGTTGAGCCAGACACCATTGAGCCACGCGATCCCACGCCTCCTCTACCGGCCGAAATCCTCAAAGATGAAAAGGTGATCGCGACCGGCGGTAAACTGTGGGCCGAACAATGCACCCATTGCCATGGCTCGAAAGCCTATCCGGGCAAGGCTCCGAAGTTGCAGCCCCGCCGCTATAAGCCCGAGTTCGTGTGGGATCGTGTGCACAATGGATTCCGTGCCATGCCGCCCTGGAAATACACCTACAAACCAGAAGAAGTCGTGGCTCTGGTCGCCTACGTGCTGAGTGACGATTTCTTCCCCTGATTGACCGGCCAAGACCTTCAATGAGATCGATCGCGACAACGCCTCTCGACGCAGCATCATTCCATCCCTATGGCGAGGTGTTCGAGCCTCCGCCCGATTATCGCCGCACCTATGTCAGCGATGCATTGGCGAACGGCCGGGCAACCGCCCACCCAAGCTTGTCCGTCATCCGTGTCAAACCGCTTGCCATGCCCACCCTCATGGTGAGGAAAATGGAGCGCCACGAATTCTCGTCGCAAAGCTTCGTGCCGTTCGATGCCGGGCGGTACCTCGTGATTGTCGCGCCGATGTCATCTATTGGCGGGCCCGATGAGACCGGCCTGCGGGCATTCCTCGCGCGCGGCGATCAGGGTGTCACTTACGGCAAAAACGTATGGCATCACCCGCTAACGGTGCTCGACCGGGATGCGTCGTTTGCCATCACGATGTGGCTCGACGGCTCCGCGACCGACGAACAGTTCGTCGATTTAACCGCTCCCGTGAACGTGACCTTCTGACGGCAAATTTTGCGTCGGCGCGCGGGTGTCAACGTGGCCCTTCAAAAACGCACGTCCCTGATCGAGATCGAGCGACATAATCAGCTCCCTGCATAACCAATTGAATTAACGCGGCGCTAACCCCAATGCCTCCGCCATCGCGCGAAAGACGACCGTATTGTCGATGCGCCCTCGCAATATTTCAGAGCCAGGACCCATAGCCGTCAAGATCACGTCATCGCCGGAATGTACGCCGGACAATGCCTCGAACGGCAAATTACCAAATAGCCGCACGGTTTTCGGCGAACAATTGGCTTCGTTGGTCAATGCGGTCTTCCCATCTGGCCCTTTCACAGCCGGCACGAACTCACCTTCGCTGTATGGTTTGCCCGAATAACAATGATCTGGATAAGCGCCGAACATCACCGCGAGCCGGCGCGACACATCTACGGTTGAAGGGTAGCCATCGGCACTAGGTGGCGGATAATTCGGGAACTTCGCCGCCGCATAGGTCGCAAGCTTGTCGCGTGGCAACAGGCCGGGACGGTCGTCGTCAAAGACGCCGACCAGACTGACCGGGTGGGCGTGATCGGGCACGACGATGATCAGCGTGTCGTCGCGTGTGCCGGCAAAGTCCTTGGCCACCTTTACCGCGTTGTCGAGCATGATGGTGTCGAATACAGCGCGTTCCCAGTCGAGCGAATGCGAGTACTTGTCGATCCGGGCCGATTCCACCATCAGCACGAATCCGTTCGGCGCCCGCGACAGAATTTCCAGGGCGGCTTTCGTCTGGGCCACGACGTCTGGCTGATCCGGATAGCGCGGAACCGTCCCCTTCTTCAATACGAACAGATCGAGTGCACCGTCGATATGGCCAGGATTGAAAAGTCCGAGAAGTTTGCTGGTGCCAGCCTCTGCCGCTGCAGCTTTCATCTCGGTAGCCGTGGCGACAAACCTATAGCCTTTGTCCGCGAACTTCTTGACGTAGTCGTCTTCGTCCATGCGCTTCGAACCGGGTTCCGACTTCGGCATGAAGTGTGGCGTGCCGCCCCCCATGATTACATCTGGCGCTACGTCGTAAAACATCCGCACGATGTCGTTGTATGCGCGACGGTCTCGAATTTGCGAGACCATGCCGGCTGGCGTCGCGTCCTCGATCTCGGAGTTGGTGACGATGCCCACAGCCATGCCGTGCACGCGTTGGGCAAGCGTCGAGACCACCTCGACGCGCGGATGCCCTAGCACCGATTTATTGCGCGCGCAGTATACGCCGAGCGCGTTGTTGCAGGACTTGTGGCCGGTCGTGTAGGCGCTCATCGAGTTTGCCGAATCGGTGATCACCGAATCCGTGCCGGCCGTCGAGACAAGCGCCATCGCCGGCATATCATCCATGGCAAGTTCGCCACCGTACTTGCCCTCGATCAAGCCCTTGGAGAGGATGCGGGCGGCGGTGCGATGCGCCACCGCCATGCCATCGCCAATGAACAAGATCACGTTCTGTGCGCGACGCTCTTTCGTCGCATACACCTGCCACGTTACCTTCGACGCCGCGGCGCCAGCGGTCGCTTCGACCACGTAGGGACCGGGTGACGGCAACGCCACGTCGCGAATCCAATACGATGTCTGAGGCAGATCATCTTCCTTGACCATGACGACCGGCGGTTTGCCGAGAACCTCGGCGGCGTCGCGTCCATTGATCGAAACTTTAAGCCTATCGGCAGCCAGGGGATCCGCTGCCGAGCCCTGTGGAAACTCGACCTTGAGATCAAACTTCGAACCCGCGAGAATGTCCGCGCGATTGATCGGATAAATGGTTTGGGCCGACGCTGCGGCACAGCCGATGACGATACCAAGCGCGGTGCAAAAAATGAGGCGCATGTAGTTCCCCTTGTCGTTGAGCCTCGATCGCAGCCTTCGATGAAGTTCCGATGACGGCGCGGGCACTAGCCGCTGCCGACAAAGCATAATCTAGCTGAGAGCGTCGGGCATCAAGTTATTCGCCAGCCGACGGATCATTATTTTTGCTTGATTTCTGCCGGCACCGGCAGTGTTTTGCGCTCGAACGCGTGCCCGAGTTGACGCTTCAGCTGTTCCTTCACAGGAGCCGCAGCTTTCAGAATTTCCTTGGCGCGATGAAACTCGAGTGCGTTGAATTGATCAAGATCGACGTCGATGTAGATGTCCGGCTTGGTGCGCAAAAGTTTCTCACGCGTGATGCTCTTCTCAAGGATCTGCAGCGATTGCGCGGCAACCATCAGGGCCGATGGCCGCGCGCCGACGGTCGCTTCCGAAGCAGCGCCGCTTACATCGATGGCGACCGTGATATCGGCGTCTTGGGCGATCAGATCAAACGGGAGCGGATTGACAAGACCACCATCGACCAATGTCCGTCCATTCATAACGACCGGTTGGAAGATGACGGGTATTGCGATGCTGGCGGCCACGGCCTGCCGCAACGGTCCCTCAGACAGCACAACTGCCATGCGCGTACCAAGATCCGTCGCGACCACGCGCAGCGGGATCGCGAGGGCCGCAAAATCGGACGCGACCTGCGATGGAAACACAATGTCGAGAATAGCTTCAGATTTAAGAAACGCTGAACGCAGTGGAAACAAGTTCAAGAATTTTTGAACCGGATCCGATCGGGCAGAGAACAGTTGCCGCACGATATCGATGCGGCGCGCAAGAGATTCCTCAGTCATCGCTCGGATGAGCGCAGCCGATAATCCGGAAGCGTACGCTGCACCGTACAGCGCACCAATCGACGTCCCAGCGATGATCTTAGGCTTGATGCCAAGTTCGTCGAATGCCTCGAGTACCAGAATGTGGGCGAGCCCGCGCGCGCCACCACCACCCAGAGCGAGGGCCACCGTCGGAATTCTCCGGGGCAACTGATCGCGTCGGGGCACGATGGCGGTCTCGTTCATTTATTCTTTCCCGCCGCTACAAAGGGCATCAAAGCCAGCAACGTATCGGACGGGTTTTCTTCGGCTAGAAAATGGCCGGACTTGATCTCGGCGTACGTCAAATCGGGTGCCCATCGCCGCCAGACATCAATCGGATTGGATGCGCTCTTGCCGATGTACTCCGAACCCCACAGAAACAGGGTCGGGCATTTGATCTGCCGCCCAGCCTTGCGGTCTTCGTCGTCTGCGCGATAATCGAAGGTGGCGCCAGCGCGATAGTCTTCACACACGGCATGGATTCGATCGGGCGACATCAGGGCCGCGCGATAATGCTGCAGTGCTCCGGGTGAAATCGCGCCAAGCGTCTTGTCGGCGGTCCAACTCGCGATGGTGTGGCTCACGTAGTAAGCTGGATCAGCCCCGATGAGCGTTTCGGGCATCGGCGAGGGTTGCGCCAAGAATGCCCAATGATATGAGCCTATCGCGCTCTTCCATCGCAGCGCATCCCACACCTCGACCGTCGGTAGAATGTCGATCGGGATCAGGCGCGTCACGACTTCCGGGTGATCGAGGGCCAGACGATAGGCGACGCGCGCGCCGCGATCGTGGCCGGCAACCATAAAGCGCGTGTGGCCCAAAGCTGCCATCAACTCCTTCACGTCGAGCGCCATCGCACGCTTCGAATAGACCGCGTGATCCGGATCTGTTTCGCGTGTGCTGATTGGCGCCGAACTCGCGCCGTAGCCACGCAAATCAGGAATGACGAGCGTGCATTGCCGCGCCAAGTCTGGTGCTATTTTGTGCCAGCATACGTGCGTTTGCGGGTAACCGTGCAGCAGCACCAGCGGCGGGCCGGAGCCGCCGATGCGGCAAAAGATTTCGGCTCCGCTGGTCTTGATCCGCCGCGTTTCAAATCCGGCGAAAAGATCGGGCAGTGCACTCATGATTTATCTTCCTCGCGGGCAATGGCGCGCCAACCGATGTCGCGGCGGCAAAAGCCGCCCGGCCAATCGATCTTGTCAATCGCAGCGTAGGCGCGCTTTTGCGCTTCGGCAACGGTGCGGCCGGTTGCCGTGATATTCAAGACGCGTCCGCCATCGGCAAGGATGCGGCCGTCCTGTGCGACCGTTCCGGCGTGAAACACGATGACGCCAGATGTCTCGCCCGCATCTTTTAGACCTCTGATCTCGCTACCCTTTTTTGGCGCTTCAGGATACCCGTTGGCCGCCATCACAACCGTCAACGCCACCTCGTCGCACCAACGCAAATCGAACGTGTTGAGCACCCCATCCACCGTCGCAACCAATGCCGCCAGCAGATCAGATTTCAATCGCGGCATCAGTGCCTGGGTTTCCGGATCGCCGAAGCGCACATTATATTCGATCAGTTTCGGTCCCGTCGCGGTGATCATCAAGCCGGCGTAGAGCACGCCCTTGAAAGGACTGCCACGTCGTTTCATGCCATCGACCGTCGGGCGAATGATCTCGTCCATCACGCGGCTGACCATAGCTGGGGTCATGATCGGGGCCGGCGAATAGGCACCCATGCCGCCGGTGTTCAATCCCACATCGCCATCGCCCACGCGCTTGTGATCTTGGGCTGTCGCCAGTGCGAGGGCGTGATTGCCGTCGACGAGCGCGAAGAAGCTCGCTTCCTCGCCTTCCATGAACTCCTCGATCACGACTTCGGCCCCGGCCGCACCGAATGCGCCATCGAAGCAGGCATCGACCGCCGCTTCGGCTTCGGCTGCCGTCTCAGCAATTACGACGCCCTTGCCGGCAGCGAGCCCGTCGGCCTTGACGACAATTGGAATTGGCCGCTTGTCGAGATAGGCCTTCGCACTCTCGGCATCCCTGAACCGCCCATAGGCTGCGGTCGGAATGCCGAACTCGGCGAAGAAGTCTTTGGCGAAGCCTTTCGAGCCTTCGAGCTGGGCAGCTTTCTTGGTCGGACCGAACGCCTTGATACCTGCCGTCACCAGATCATCGACGATGCCCGCGACGAGCGGCACTTCGGGACCGACGACGACGAAGTCGATTTGCTGCTCCCGGCAGAACGCGACGACGCGCGCATGATCGGCGATGTCAATTGCAACGCAATCTGCCACCTCTGCGATGCCAGCATTACCCGGCGCGCACCACAGTTTGGTCAACAGCGGACTGGCCGCGATCGCCCACGCGAGCGCATGTTCGCGACCGCCCGAGCCGAGGAGAAGTACGTTCATCGTTTCAATCTTCCCGACCGGTTTTTTCGTGAACGACGGGCGGCTCCCGTGAAGCGAGCTGCCGTTCACAACCAACTAAGCATCGACGTTGGCCGAAAGCGCGTTGGCCTGGATGAACTCGCGGCGCGGCTCGACGACGTCGCCCATCAGCTTCGAGAAGATTTCGTCGGCCTCACTGAGGTCACCGACCTTCACTTGCATCAGCGTGCGGGCATCGCGATCCAACGTCGTCTCCCACAGCTGCTCCGGGTTCATCTCACCGAGACCTTTGTAACGCTGCAGCGACAAACCTTTGCGGCCGGTATCGAACACCGCTTTGAGCAGCGAAATTGGACCAAAGATGTCGAGACTCGTGTCCTTGCGTTTCAACGTGCCGACCGTCGAGTAAATCTCGTCGAGATGGACCTGCCGATCGTTCAGCTTGCGCGCATCGAGCGATGCCAGGAAAGCTCGATCAAGCGTATGGGTTTCGCGCACACCGCGCTTCTCCCGGCTGAATACGAGACCTTCGTTGTCGGCCAACTTGCCCGTCCAGCCTCGTTCGGTCTCCTCCGAGATCATGTCGAGTCGCTTGGCAACTGCCAAGGCGGTTTTCTCGGCACGGTCTCGATCTGCCATCAACTTGAAGTCGAGCGCGCCGCCAATTGCTGCCTGCTCGCAGACGCTCCGCGAGTAGCGCGTATGAAGTGCATCAAGGATGCGCTGGACCGTTCGCGCCTGGATGACGATGTCGCGCAAATCGCGTCCAGCCCGATCGGCACCCGTTCCTAGACTGAGCATTGCATCGTCGAGACCGACGTCGATCAGATAGTCCTCAAGTGCCGCCTGATCCTTGAGGTAGCGCTCGGACTTGCCTTTCGAGACTTTGTAGAGCGGCGGTTGGGCAATGTAGAGATGCCCTTTCTCGACCAGCTCCGGCATCTGCCGGTAGAAGAACGTCAGCAGCAGCGTACGAATGTGCGCGCCGTCGACGTCGGCGTCCGTCATAATGATGATCTTGTGATAGCGCAGCTTCTCGAGGTTGAAGCCGTTCTTTTCGTCCTTACCGATGCCGGTGCCGAGCGCTCCGATGATGTTGGTCACCTGCTCGGACGACAGCATTTTGTCGGTGCGAGCGCGTTCAACGTTTAGGATCTTACCGCGGATTGGCAGCACGGCCTGATACTCACGCTTGCGTCCCTGCTTTGCGGAGCCACCGGCGCTGTCACCCTCGACGATGAATAGTTCGGTGTTGGCCGCGTTTCGATCCTGGCACTCGGCTAGCCCCCCAGGCAGGCTTAAACCGTCGAGCGCGCCTTTGCGCTTGATCTTGCG
>JANLXZ010000279.1:0-5931 GCA_031365375.1 Hyphomicrobiaceae bacterium
CAAGCGTTTCGCGCGACCCAACGTGGCAGGCACGGCTCGTTGATGTTGGGTCGCGCTACGCTTGACCCAACCTACGTCACCGCCTCTTTTCGGGGCGGGAACGTTCGAACCCGTAGGTCGTATTGCAAGTTCCACCCTCACGATCATCACGGTTTCAACTTCAGACCCGTGACGCGGACGAGGCCGTCGGGCAACTGTTTATAGCCATCGAGCTTGATCGAGTGCGCGATGATGACCGGGCGATGATAAAGATAGATGATCGGTCCATCGGCAAGCAGCTTGGCGGTGGCTTTCTCAAAGATCGCCTTGCGCTCGGCGACACTCGACACCTTGCGCTGATCATCGAGCCATTGGTCGACCTCGGCGTCCGAGTAGAACCCATTGTTCTGCGGCGCCTTGGTCTTCATGAATACGTAAATATTACCATCCGGATCGACGCGTCCTGACCAGCCAATGAAGTAGGCTTGAAAGCGACCTTGTTCGGCCTCCTTCAGCGAGGTCGCAAATTCAGTGACGCGGATCTTCATGTCGAAACCGGCCTCGGCCGCCATCGACTGGAGCACCTCGGCTGCCTGTCGCGATTCGGGATTGTTCGGCACCATGAAGTCAACCGCAACCGGCGCCTTCAGCCCGGCTTCCTCGAGCAACTTCTTGGCCTTGGCGACATCGCGGTTCGGGACCGGAAATTTCTCTTGATAGTACGGGTTGCGCGCGCTGATCCACTGGTTGCCGGGCAATGCCTCGCCGTTGAATACGACTTGATTCAAGGCTTCGCGATCGATCGCTGCTTCCAGTGCTTGCCGTGCCTTCGGGTTTTTGCCGAACGGTCCGTCGGTCCCCGCTGGTCCGTTTGCGAGATTGAGCGTCAAGCCCTGATAGCCAATCTCGATTTGGGTCGCGAGCTTGAGCTTGGTGTCAGCCTTGATCTCCTTGATGTCGGTCGCAAGCGCCCGCTCGATAAGATCGAGACTACCCGACTTAAGGTTGGCGAGCCGGATGGTCGAGTCGATCACCGGACGGAAGACGACCTTGTCGATGAAGACATTTTTCGCGTCCCAGTAGTCGGCGAACTTCTCAACGACGATGCGATCTTGCTGCACGCGCTCAACGAATTTGTAGGGGCCGGCGCAAACCGGATTGAGACCAAACTTATCACCGGACGCAGTGGCGGCCTTTGGGCTGACAATCATGCCGGCGCGATCTGACAACTGGGCAATCAATGGAGAGAACGGGTTCTTGAGTAGAAGCCGAACAGTCAACGGATCGGCGACTTCGATCTTGTCGATCGCGGAGAGCTCCGGCTTCCGGAACGAGCTCGGAAAACTCAGATGCCGCTCCAGTGAGAACTTGACGGCCTCGGCGTCCATTGTTTCGCCGTCGTGAAACTTCACGCCCGGCCGCAGTTTGATCGTTACTGTTTTGCCATCGGCTGAGGTGTCATGATTGAGCGCCAACTGCGGAATGATCGATAGCTTATCGTCGACGTCGAACAACTTATCGCAGATTGAAGCGAAGACAATGCGCCCCACGTAGGTGCGGCCCAGAGTGGGATCGAGGATATCTGGGTCTTCGGCCAGACCGATGCGCAATGTCGTTTGAGCGCTTGCAGGCGCGAGTGCCTGCAGCGTTAGCGCTGCCAAGGCAACGAGGGTGCGTTTCATTCTAGGTTTCCTCCGCGACTGATCATTCTGTTTCAACGGGTGCCTTGAACCGGGCGAACAGCCGCATGAGTTCCGGCGAGGCCGTTTCAGCGTCGGCTCGTACCGTGCCAGAGGCCGCAATGTCGCGCCAGAGGTGACAACGGGTGGCGTGTCCGTCCGCCGTCATTTCCAACGCGGGAACCAGAATCCGGCAGATATCCTGGACATGCGGGCAGCGCGGCGACAGATGACAGCCTGGCGGCGGATCGATCGGGCTCGGCGGATCGCCCGGCAACAGGCGGCGGGCGCGAACTGCCGCCGGCTGCGCCACCGGAATCGCAGAAAGCAATGCGCTGCTGTAGGGGTGACGCGGCTCGGCAAAAAGCTGACTGGCCGACGCCGTCTCGACGATGCGTCCGAGGTACATCACGGCGATCCGATCCGCGATGTGGCGCACGACCGACAGATCGTGGCTAATGAAAATGTAGGCCAACCCGAACTGTTGCTGCAGGTCCTGCAACAAGTTAAGCACCTGAGCACGGATCGAAACGTCCAAAGCGGACACCGGCTCATCGCATACAATCAGCTTCGGGCCGGGCGCAAGTGCACGCGCGATCGCGATACGCTGGCGCTGGCCGCCTGAAAACTCGTGCGGAAATCGCTGCGAATGCTCGGCTTTCAGCCCGACCGTTTGGAGAAGTTCGCCAACCCGAGATCGCCGGTCGACCGGAGACAGATCAGTGTGCAACATCAGCGGTTCGGCAAGTGTATCGCCGACGGTCATGCGCGGGTTGAGCGACGCGTACGGGTCCTGAAAGATCAGCTGCGCCTTTGCGCGAAACGACCGGAGCGCTGCCGGCTCTATCGATGCAATGTCCTGACCGGCAAAGTTAACCAAACCCGACGTCGGCTCGATAAGGCGCAAAACGAGCCGGCCGACTGTCGATTTCCCGCAACCCGACTCGCCGACGATCGCAAATGTCTCGCCAGCCTTCACGTCGAATGAGACGCAGTCGACGGCCTTTACGTGGGCTTTGGCTGTGCCAAACAGCGAACGATGTCCGATGAAATGTTTGGTCAAATCTCGAACGGATAGGAGCGGTTCGCTCATGCGACGAGCTTCTCCAGTGGCGTTTTCCAGCAGCGCGACAAGTGACCACCGCCGGTGTCGATCAGGGGGGGCGGCACCGCGCGGCAATGGTCGTCGGCAAATGGACAGCGGGCGGCAAACCGGCAGCCGGTGAGAGCCGCTGTCAACGCTGGCACCATGCCGGCGATCGAGGAGAGCCGCGCCCTTGCATCACCCGCGCGCGGGATCGAGCCGAGGAGGCCGACTGTGTAGGGATGCTGCGGCCGCGCGAACAAATCACCAACCAGCGCCTGCTCCACGATTTCGCCAGCATACATCACAATCACGCGCTGGCACATCTCAGCTACCACCCCGAGATCGTGGGTGATCAGCAGAACCGAGGTGCCCGTGGCCGCACTCAAATCCCGCAACAGATCGAGGATTTGCGCCTGGATCGTCACGTCCAATGCCGTTGTCGGTTCGTCGGCAATGAGCAGCGCCGGTTCGCAGGCAAGCGCCATCGCAATCATCACGCGTTGCCGCATACCGCCAGACAACTTATGCGGATAGACATCGACGCGTGTTTCGGGAGAGGGAATGCGGACGATCTTCAAAAGCCGGATCGCTTCGATACGCGCGTCCTTCGCCGATAGTCCGCGATGCCGTTCAAGTGCTTCACCGATTTGGTCGCCGACGGTGTACGACGGATTAAGCGACGTCATCGGTTCTTGGAAGATCATCGCCAGTCGATTGCCGCGCAAGGCCTGCATGTCACGCTCCGGCAGGTCCTGCAGGCTGCGTCCTTCGAACGTCATGGCCCCTGACACGCGGGCGGTGTCACGTGGCAACAGGCGCATCAGAGCGAGCGCCGTTACGCTTTTTCCGCAGCCACTCTCGCCAACGACGCCAAGGGTTTCGCCGCGACCGATCTCGAATGAAATACCAGTTACAGCATCTGTACGCCGGCCACGATCACCCTCGAAGGCAATCTTCAGATCATCGACGCGCAGCAATGCACTTGAGGTCATTCGTAACCTTCGGCGATCGATTTCGCGATGCGATCATCAAGCGCTGCGCGATCGACAAGGCCGGATGGATTTTCAGCCGACGGCATGTACCGGCGGAAATGCACCCAGCGCTCACGCGCGATTTGCTCAATCCGGCTAAGTTCAGTCAGTGGATCGGCGTGGTCATCGACGCGCAGGTCGAGCAGTGAATAATCCTGCTTGTCGTGGATCAGGAGCGCCGCCGACTGTTTGCCGCGTTTGTCTCCGCCAGCGGCCTCGCCAGCTTTCATTGCAGCGATCAAACGGCGTGCAAAGGGGAGCGATTCCGACCCGGCAAACGTGCGCGCGGTTTCCTCGATCACTCCAGGGCCGGCCAACATGTTCCCGGCAACCGAAAAACCATCGTGGATCCGATGTCCGCACCAATCGACGCAAGCGCCGCCGGTATACGCGGCGAACCGCCCATCGCGATCCATCACATGAAGCTGGCGATGATCCCGCCCCTCGTCGGCCTTGGTCAGCAGTCGCACGACATCGTCCGCGCTCGCGCCCGCTTGCAGGAGGGCAATCCCTTGCGGTCCATAAAAAGGATTTACGAACGCCTGCGATGCCACCGCGCCGACACCGGTCTTGATGTGCGGAACCCGGCTTCCGACCGCGAAGAATTTCGTCGCAACGATAACGCCAATACGGTTAGTGGTCACGTCGCGCGCAATAATCGACCAGGTCATACGATGAGCCTACAACTTCCCGAGACCGCGAATAAACAACTCCCACAAAGATGAAACGCAATCGAGGTTCGCAGCAAGGAAATTCGCCGCGCGAAAAACGCACAAAAACTGCTCCAGCGGTGTGTGACCTCTGACACACCCCCTTGGCGGAACCGGCGCCAAGCCGCACTATTCGTTTCAGCGCAGGGTGATTCGAAATCACAGCCCTTCGCTATCAACAGCAAACCCTAGAAGCCGGAAGGGCTAAGCGCCATGGCGTCAGCTGCGCTCGAAGCGCAACCGAATCTGGCGGATAAGCCCATCGGTCGTTCGTGGCGACTGCTGGTTGCAGCGCGGGCCTGTGTCGATGGCGGCGCGACCAGAGCGGAGTTGGCCAAGGATTTGGGATTACTTTCGTCGCACCGACTTTCGCCGGCCGAGCTCCGAGCCAGGCTAGACGACGAAATCGCGGCGCTAATCGCGATCGGTCACGCCAAAGAAATGCGTAACCGCCTGACATTAACCGACATCGGAATGCATGCAGCTCAAGCCGCTCTCGGAATCAAGCCGGCACCTAAGCCGGCAAAACAAACTTGGGCTGAAATTAGGGATATTCGGTTGGTGGCGGTGGCGCTCGGCATCCAAGAGGAGCCGACGGCGAAACTTAAACTACTTGCGCGCCCGGACGGCTTGCGGGCGGCGACTTTACAGAAATCCTTTAATCTTCCCGCCCGCAGCAGAACCAGCCCCGCCCGATTGCGCACGGCGTTGGTTGTAACCGCACTCCAACGCGCGTTCGGCAATACGATCAAGAACGGATTGGACGCGGGCGGAGGTATTTCGGCAAAAGCGGGCCGCGTGATGGCTGGCCAGCTCGCGCAAAAGCCTCGTGATTTCGGCACCGACGCACGATTGATTGCAGCGCTTGCTGCCGAGGCCGCCGGCAGTCCGCAAACCGACGCCGATGCACTTCGAGCAGCAATATTACGGCGCTTCGTCGGGGAAGTTTCACAACCGACACCTAGCGCAATCGCGTCAGCTGCTACTCTTGCGGCAGGGCCGAAACCCGCTGCAGCCGCGGTTGCTGTAATAACGCCCTCGCGACCGCCGGCTGCGTCGCGCCCAGATCTCGAGGGCTTCGCGAGGGCCGTTCAGGCCGTTGCGGGCGCGCGTGCGGAAGGCTGGCCGGGCAACCGCAAGGCGTATATCAGCGATGTTTGGCAAGCGGTCAGCGCAGCACACGCCGAATGGGGTCTGACCGAACTCGAGTTCAAGAGCATGTTGGCCGAAGCGCATCGAACCGGGCATGTCGTGCTGGCCAATGCCGACCTCAAGGACCGTCGGTCCCTACCGCGAATTCAACAGTCCGCGCTCGTGTTCAAAAACACCGTTCTGCACTTTGTGCGCGTCGAAGATTAAATCGAGAAAAGATGCTCGATCGAGCGTTTAGGAACATCCCGTTTTATGCAGTCGAATAACTCCAAGACCCAAGCAGCGAGTCAACT
>JANLXZ010000284.1:0-22465 GCA_031365375.1 Hyphomicrobiaceae bacterium
AAACGGCCGAGGGCACTGACAGCCGGCCCCGCAATCACCCCGCCGCCACGGGCCGAGTGGGTCAGAGGCTCGCGCCACGGGGCTCGGGTTCGTGCTACAAGTGCGCGAACCGCGGCACCACCGATCCGGCGGCAACCGGAAGCCACAACCAGCCAGGAACCAGCGCCGAACCCGAGTTCGGCTTTCAGCGCCGCCAGGAGAAGTGCTGCCCCACCGACATTGGACACGAGGAAAATGAAAAATATGAAGACATGAGCATTGTAGGGGCGGTCGTCGTTGGCGCGGATCATCGGCCGAACCATGAGAATCGATGCGCCTGTCGTTCCGACAAAACTCGCAAGCAGAGTTCCGATGGCGAGCATGGCGGTGTTAGTGCCGGGCGCTCCATGGATGTTGCCCTTGATGAAAATGCCGCTGGCGACCGTGAACAGCGTCAGAATCAGAATGATGAACGGAATGTATTCTAGCAACGCCGTGTGCAGCAGCTCCGTAGTTGCGGTGCGCGTCCCATAAGTCAAAAAGAGCGGCACGATGACGGCCAGCGCCCAGACCAGGGATATCTTGCCGAAGTGATGGTGCCAGAATGATGGCGTCCAAAGCGGCAGCACAGCAATGGAAAGCAGCACACCGGCGAACGGCAGTGTCCAGGCGAGCCCCATGGTCCGGCCGTCGATGCCAGCGCCGATGGCGGGTTCGGCAAACAATAAACTCGCCGCACCGACGATTACTACAGCGTGCGCGGCAATGCTGCCCCCCATCTTCCCAACCCCCATCTTGTACCCCCGCCTCACCGCTTATGACTTCGTCAGACTGGCCTGCAGCGTTGGCGGCCAGTCGCAAAGGCAATTACCTCTACGCCGCAGCCCAGCCCATTACAGCCTTTGTTTCGAGGTATTCATCGAAGCCGAAACGACCCCACTCGCGACCATTGCCGGATTGCTTGTAGCCACCGAACGGGGCCTTGGGGTCGCCGCTTGCGCCATTGATGTGGACCATGCCGGCCCGCAGTTGCCGGGCGACGCGCTTGGCCCGATCGACATCGCCCGATTGCACGTAGGCCGCCAACCCGAGATCGCTGTCATTGGCGATTGCTATGGCGTCCGCCTCATCGCGATATCCGATGATCGACAATACCGGCCCGAAAATTTCCTCGCGGGCGATCATCATGCCATTGTCAACATTGGAAAACACGGTCGGTTTGACGTAGTAGCCCTTCGCCAACCCGTCTGGACGACCGCCGCCGCCAGTGACGACCTCAGCCCCATCGGCGATACCCTTGGCGATCAGGGCCTGGATCTTATCCCACTGGGCTTTCGATACGACGGGACCGATTTCGGAATCGGCAGCGTTCGGATCGCCGACCTTCATTTTCTCGGTCGCGACTTTGGCCAGCGCCACCACTTCAGCTAGTCGCTCGACGGGCACCAGCATGCGCGTCGGCGCATTGCACGACTGACCGGAATTGCGCATCACCGCTTGCACCCCCTGCGTGACGGCCCGGCCAAAATCGGCGTCGTCGAGCAGAATGTTCGCAGACTTGCCGCCCAGTTCCTGACCAACGCGCTTGACGGTCGGAGCCGCTTTGATCGCGACGTCGACGCCGGCGCGGGTCGAGCCGGTGAACGAGATCACATCGATGCCGGGATGTGCCGCCATTGGTGAACCGACGCCTGGACCGTCGCCGTTGACGAGGTTGAACACGCCCTTTGGCACGCCGGCCTCGTGCAGGATTTCCGCCAGCAACAACGCCGAATAGGGCGCCAATTCAGACGGCTTCAGCACCATCGTGCAGCCGCTCGCGAGTGCCGGCGCGACCTTGCAGGCGATCTGATTGGCGGGCCAGTTCCACGGCGTGATCATACCGGCGACACCGATCGGTTCGCGCACAATTTGCGTCGTGCCAATGGTCTCTTCGAAAGGAAAGACTTTCAGTATGTCGAGGGCGGTGCGGAAATGCCCCATGCCGGCCCCGGCCTGGAACTTGGTCGCGAAGCTTAGTGGTGCGCCCATCTCCTCTGAGATCGCGGCGCCCATCTCGCCGAAGCGGCGCTTATAGACATCGATGATGCGTTGAAGTAGTGCCATCCGCTCTTCCCGCGAGGTCGCAGCGAACGCCGGGAACGCAGCTCTGGCGGCCGCAACAGCGCGGTCGACGTCGGCCGCCGAACCAAGCGCGATTTGGCCGATGACGGCTTCCGTTGCTGGGTTGATAACATCGACGATCCGCATCTCGACCGGCGCAACCCAGGCGCCATCGATGTAGAATTTATTGGCGTTGGTTCTCGACATGACGGTACTCCGTGAAAATAAGATTTGCTCGGCGGACCCGGGTTGCTCGGAGCGAAACTTGTTGCCGATACGCGTTCGGCCACCTTAACGCTGAATGCGCCGACCCAACCGGGATCAGATCTTATTACATTGAACTTACTTCTTCTCGATGTCGGCGCGCAGCTTTTCTTCTTCGTATTGAATGAACCAGCCGATCATCTGACGCCAGAGCGCCTCACATAAATCGGGCGGCACTCCCTTTTCACTGGCAATTGCACGTACCTTGTCGATCACCTGCTGGTTTCGCCACGGCACATTGGCTGCCGCTTTTTCGGCGAGTTTGATCTGCCAAGCACGTTCGACATAACCGAAGCGCTCCGCGATCAGGCTGACGAGGGCGCCATCGACGCGGTCGATCTCGGTGCGAACTTCAGTCATGGTCGGGCAGTCGGCGGGTAAGCGGGGGGGCATGGCTGAGGTACTCCGGATCAAGCGCGGCTTGCCTCGTCCTTACATGCCACAGCATCTGTTGTTCAAGTGCTGCGGGGCTTGTTAGCGGTCGACACTGCCGAGGCCGGCGCGACGCACGACGCCGGCAGCGTCTGCATTTTTCCCGCCGCTTGCAGCGCCTTGAGCCGCTGGCACTCCTCGCCGGAGGGCGCCGTTGGTCCACGATCCGTAACTTTCATCAACCGCGTCGTCATCTGCGCGAATAAACCGGGACGCCTTTGTTTGAACTGCTCAGCTTCTCGCAATGGCCAATCGGTGACTGAAACTTCGACGAGCAACGGCCGGCCGAATGCAGAGCGGCCAATGTGCGATGCACCGAAGTTGAGATAACCGACATTTACGACCTCGCCCGATTTCACGGTGAAGTGCGCGTAACTGGTTCGGTAGGTCTGCGGCCCCGCCTTATCCATCACCATGTTTGCTTTGCCACCTTCTGCCGCACAGCCATAACCGATCACGTGGTGATCGCCTGCGTCCAACTCGACTTCAGCGACAGGCTGCTCGGCCATCGAACGCACGTTAGCGACCGTGATCACTTGGCCGCGGCGATACCCATCACCGTCTCGGGTGCCAAGAAGCACTGCAACGTTGATACAGTTGGGGCTCGCAGCGCCAATCCGCATGAGCGCAACGGCTTTGTTTGCAGTGGCGAGTGTGGCCGGGGATACAGCATCGTTGACCTTCGATGTCTGCGCGCAACCACCCAGAAGTAACGCCGCAACCGCCACCAACGCCCAGCCTTGAACCGCCACACTCACCTCCCGGCCGCGTTATCCGCGGAAGATCAATGTGGACCAAAGCTCAGATGCGAGCGCCCTAGGCATACGCCGAGGGTGGCTAACGCGCACGCATGCCCATCTACGCGGCTCGGTCGCGTTCGTGTCCTCTCACGCCCACCACTTTGCCGGCACCGGGAACCGCCCTGCCGCATCTTCGATCGCTTGGGCGGTGCGGAACAGTGTGCCTTCGTCAAACGGCTTGCCTATCAGCTGAAGGCCCAGAGGTGTGCCTTGGCTCGACAATCCGGCCGGCACCGAGATGCCCGGCAGGCCCGCCATATTGACCGTCACCGTAAAGATATCTTCGAGGTACATCGCCAGCGGATCGCCGGACTTTTCCCCCGCCGCAAATGCTGATGACGGCGTGGTCGGAGTGAGCACGACATCGACCGCGTTCCACGCCTTGTCGAAGTCCTGCTTGATGAGCGTGCGGACTTTTTGCGCTTTCAGATAGTAGGCGTCGTAGTACCCTGCCGACAGCACGTAGGTGCCGATCAGGATGCGCTTGCGCACTTCGTGGCCGAAGCCTGCAGCGCGCGTGTTTTCGTAGGTTTCAAGCACGTCGCGGCCGGGTACGCGCAACCCATACCGAACGCCATCGTAACGTGCGAGATTCGACGAACACTCCGCCGGCGCTACGATGTAGTACGCCGGTAGCGCGTACTTCGTATGCGGCAATGAGATATCGTGGATGGTCGCACCGGCGTCCTTCAGCCAGGCGATACCCTTTTGCCAAAGTGCATCGATCTCGGGTGACATGCCGTCGACGCGATATTCCTTCGGTACGCCAACGCGCAGGCCGTTCAGCGACTTGCCGATCTCTGCTTCATAGTCGGGCACAGGGACATCGACGCAGGTCGAGTCTTTCGGATCGGGACTGGCCATCGCCTTGAGCAAAATAGCAGCATCGCGCGTCGTCTTTGCGATCGGTCCGGCCTGATCGAGCGACGACGCAAATGCGACGATGCCCCAGCGCGAGCAACGGCCGTAGGTCGGCTTTATACCCACGGTGCCGGTCAATGCTGCCGGTTGACGGATCGATCCGCCGGTATCCGTCGCGGTCGCGGCCAAACAGAAATCCGCCGCGACTGCTGCCGACGAGCCGCCCGATGAACCACCGGGCACCAGTTTGTCGTTTGAAATCGCGCCGCTTTTCGACTTCCGCCGCCACGGGTTTACGACCGGCCCAAAGCAACTCGTCTCGTTCGACGAGCCCATCGCGAACTCGTCGTTGTTGAGTTTGCCGAGCATGACGGCGCCGGCATCCCAGAGGTTCTGCGTGACTGTCGACTCGTAGGTCGGCGTGAAGTCTCCCAGAATGTTCGAGCACGCAGTCGTACGCACGCCCTTCGTGCAGTAGAGATCCTTGATGCCGACCGGCAGACCTTCGAGAGCACCAGCCTTTCCATCGGCAATCCGCTTGTCGCTCGCCCTGGCTTGCGCCAACGCATGATCGGGCGTCGGCAGCACGTATGCATTGAGCGCGCCGTTACCAGCCTCGATCACCGCGTTGAATGCACTGGTCAATTCGACCGAAGTAAAGTCTTTCCGGAGCAAGCCATCGCGTGCTTCGGCGAGCGTCAGCCTGGTCAATTCGGTGTTGGACATGGATCAATCTAACTCTTTCGTCATGAACAGGCTGTGCGAGTCGGGCTTGTAGGGCCCAAAGGCTGGACAATCCTCGTAGCCGGCGCGCCGATAGAGGATCAGCGCCTCGCTGTTGCGAACCCCGGTTTCGAGCGAAAGCCGCCGCACACCGCGGCGCTTGGCCTCGGTTTCGATCGTCGCGAGAATGGCGTGACCAAGCCCGCGCCCACGGGCTTCGTGCGGCACGTACATGCGTTTGATTTCGCCATGCCGCTTGTCCAGTAGCCGGAACGCGCCGCAGCCAATCGCTTTGTCATCTTGGCGAGCGACGAAGAACACGACATCCGGTTTCGCGAGTGCCTCGATGTCGAGCAGATGATTACTATCCGGCGGGTAAAGCGATTTCGAATATTCATCGAGGGCCGCAATGAGCGCCTGGACTTCGGCTTGGCGCGGATCCTCGATTTCGATGTGAATCATTGGGATCTTGAACGGCGGATCGGGCTCAGCGCTCATTCGACAACTTTCGGTACGACAAAGAAGTGATCTTCGACTTTTGGCGCGTTCTGGGTCACTTGGGTCGCGATCTCGCCATCGGTGACCTTGTCGTCGCGTTGACGCAGTTCAATCGGCACCACGCGCGTCATCGGCTCGACGTTAGCGGTGTCGACCTCATCGAGCATCTTGACCCAATCGAGAATGCCGGTGAGTTCCTTTTCCAGTCCCTTGGCTTCCTCCGAGGTGACCTTGATGCGGGCCAGCCGCGCAATCCGCCGGACCGTTGCTTCATCGACGTTCATTGGGCCTCGCTCGTCCGGCCTCTCGGCCGGCATGTGTGTGTATGGCTCTCATACCTTACGCGCCAACCGGCCCGCAACCTTTGTTGGCGGCAATGTCAGGGAAACTTCTGAAATCTCCAGTCTCACTCAGGCTTGGTCCATCAGCATTCCGGCCAGAAACGCCTCCACCCTTGCAGCATCGACGTCGCGGGTGACGAAGCTGTCGCCGATGCTGCGCGCGAGAATAAACGTCAATCGGCCGTCGGCAACTTTCTTGTCTTGACCCATCAAGCGAACGAGCGTTGCGGCGTCCGGTTGCTCTCCCGCAATATCGGCGATGCGGGTCGGCAGGCCGACCGCCTTGAGGTGACCAATGACCTGCGCGGCCGTTTGCGGGCCTAAGAGTTGCAGCTCCTCCGATAGACGGAATGCGAGGCACATGCCGATCGCCACACCCTCGCCGTGCAAAAGGCGGTCGGAATACCCGGTGAAGGCTTCGAGCGCATGGCCGAAGGTGTGGCCGAGATTGAGCAACATGCGTTCGCCAGTCTCCGTCTCGTCGCGCTCGACGATGCGGGCTTTCATCTCGACGCTGCGAAAAACCGCGTGCGCGACAGCCTGCGGGTCGAGCGCCATCACGGCTGGCCAATTGGCCTCGAGCCAGGAAAAGAACGTCGCATCCCCCAGCAGCCCGTACTTGGCGACCTCGGCATAGCCCGCCCGTAAGTGCCGCGGGCTCAAGGTCGCGAGCAACGCCGTATCGGCGATCACCAAGCTCGGCTGATGGAATGCACCCACTAGGTTCTTGCCCTGCGGCGTGTTGATCCCCGTCTTGCCGCCGACCGAGCTGTCGACCAGCGCCAAAAGTGACGCTGGGATTTGCACGAAGCGCACACCGCGCCTGAGGATCGCCGCAGCAAAACCTGCGAGGTCGCCGATCACGCCGCCGCCCAGCGCCACGACAAGGTCGCCGCGTTCGAGTCCGGTCTCCAGCAGGCGCTCGCACAAAGGACCGAGCTGGCCAAAGCTCTTCGTCGCCTCGCCCGGCTCCAGAACAACCGAGCCGCGCAGCCGGTCGTCGCTACTGAACGATCGTTCCAGAGTTGCGAGATGATGGCCGGCGACGTTTCGATCTGTGACAATCGCAGCTCTCCGTGCGCCCAACCTTTGCGCAATTAATTGCCCCGCGTGCGGCAAAAGGTTCGGCCCGATAACGACATCATAAGCTCGATCGCCAAGCGCGACGCGGACCACGCGCGCTGCCCCCAATGTCGTGTCCCGCGATATGGCTTGCATTGGCATTTTCATGACCGGACTTCGATTGTGTCTGCAGGCGGCAACAAAGGTCCCTTCAACAAGCCCTTGATGATGTTGCTGACGATTTCGTCGTGCGCAACTTCGCGGCTTTCAATTGTCAGGTCGGCTTCGCCATAAATCGGATAGCGCAGTGCCATCAGATCGCGCATCCGCGCTTCCGGATCGCCAGTCCGAAGAAGCGGTCGATTTTCGCGCCGCATCACGCGCCGCATCAGGACGTGCAATTCGGCCTTGAGCCAAACCGAAACACCTGCCGCCGTGATGTTGGCGCGTGTCTCTTCGCTCATGAAGGCGCCGCCGCCGGTCGCAAGCACCTGAGGGCCGGCGTTCAGCAATCGAGCAATGACGCGTCTTTCGCCATCCCTGAAATAAGGCTCGCCGTGATCCTCGAAGATTTCGGCAATCGACTTGCCGGCCGCGATTTCGATCTCGGTATCGGCATCGACAAACTTCAACCCGAGTGCGTCGCCTAAGCGACGGCCAACGGAGCTTTTGCCACACCCCATCAAGCCGACCATGACGAGTGAACGCTGGCCCAGCGCAAGCTTGACCTTCGCAATCTCGGCGGCGGTGTGCCGCCCTCTTTTCTGACCCAGCCGAATCACCTTGCACTCACCGATCGACGCCGCAGTTTCAGGCCTGCTCGCTCACTTCTCCTCAGATCATCCAAAAAACTCTCAGACCCACAATGCTGCGTCGGCGCATAATGTTAGCCGCCTATTGAGAGAAACAGAATGAACACGCGCAACGGTGCGGGCTTGGCTGATCGTCCGACGAGCCATAAAGAAGCCCAGTTGGCACGTCAAAAGAATCGCACAGCAGGATACCAAATGCCCAGCCTTTTCCGGTTCCTCGTGATCGCAGGTGCCTTGTCTGCGGTTGCGTTCGGCGGGCTCTACGTTGCGGCGACGTATTTCGAGCCCGAACCTAGGGAAGTGTCGAAATCGGTGCCAGGCGTCAAGATCCGCCGGTGAGATGGAAGTGATCAACAACCCCCGCGCGATGAGTGACCACTCCATGCGAGCCTTCAAGGTTGCAGCGACCGCCTCGTGCTGCCTGGCGGCGGCCTTGCTGTTGAACGTGGCTCCGGCCGCGGCCGAGGATAGTTGGAACCCGTTTGCCGCCAGGGACGCTGCCGCTTCAAGGCGCCCGGCTCAGCCTTCGACAAGCCAACCGATGGCGGAGCAAAGGCCGGCCCTGCCATCGATGACAGATGCATCAACCGCACCCTCTCAATGGCGCGCGCAGCCAACGCCGGGAAAACCACCATTCGCCGACCCGGTCTCCCCGTTCAATTCGAAAGCGAACGCCGTGGAGAGCGGCGATCTGGCGCCAATCATCTCATCAGACGGCTCCGGCCTACCGCTCGAACTGTGGAAAGGGCTCGATGTCGCGGGCATCGAAGCGCAACTCGCGCGTATCGAGATCCCTCCACGCTCGCCGGCCGTGAACAACTTGTGGCGCCGTTTGCTCCAGTCGGAGGCGACGCCGAGTGGCGGAGCCGGCAAGTTTCAGGCGCTGCGCGCCGAAGCCTTCGCGAGATCCGGGCTCGCTCGTGAACAATCGGATGCACTTGCTAAGGCCATTGCAGCCAACGAGGCAGCTGGCGGCGATGCAGTCCTTCTTGCCCTGAAAGCCAGAACCGACATCGCGCTCGGCCAGACTGATGCTGGCTGTGCGGCGGCAAAGGAAGCGGGCGGACGCAAATCCGATCTGCCAAAGCGGCTCAAGGGCGAGATCATCGTAATTGCCGGCTATTGCGCGGCGGTCGCCGGCAATCCATCGGCTGCGGGTTTGGCTGCCGAACTTGCGCGTGAAGAAGGTCACGATGCTCCGCTCGCAATCGCGGCCTTGGATGCGATCGCACTTGGACCGGACGCAGCCAAGACGCAGAAAATCGCGATCCCTAAGAAAATCGATGCAGTCGAGTATCGGCTGTTGCAGATGACCGCTCCACAAGAACTCGGAACACTACTGGAGCGCGCCGATCCGACCTTGCTTTCGGTCCTCATTGCAGAAGATACGACCGACCCGAAATTGCGCTTGGCAGCAGCCGAGTCGGCAGCCCGCATGAACGTCATCGGACCTGATCGTCTGGCCGACATCTACCGCGCACAGCAATTTGGACCGACTGACCTTGCCGATCCGCTAACAGCGCGACCTGATCCGCTGACCCGCCGCGCGCTCTTGCTAAAGGCGGCCGAAGCCGAGCGCACGCCCCAACGCAAGACGCGCATCATCCGCGCTCTGCTCGACGATGCGCGCAGGATCGGTTTATATATGCCGATGCTGCGGATTGCGGCCAAACCGATCGCCACGCTGCAACGCCAAATCGAGATCGGCTGGTTCGCCGAATCAGCCGTCGAAGCGATGATTGCCGCCGAACGTTATGACGACGCGCGCGCATGGGCTGGCTTCGGCCAAGGTCTCGATCGCGCCACGACCGGCCCCGCCACTGTCGGTCTGCAGCACTGGCTGGCGTTGATCGACATCGCCGATCCGAGCGCGAAGGTCACGCGTGGCACCAGTCTCGCCTCGGTCGAACAGATGGCGCTCGCCGGGCGCTTCACGCCGGAGATGTTGCATCGTCTCGCAACCGTGCTCGACGCCCTCGATTACCAGGTCCCAATTCCGCTGTGGGAAGCGGCCAGCAAGACGCCGCAACCGAGCACCGGTCATCTGCCCGAGACCGGCGTTCTGACGGAGCTGCAGGATGCGGCAAAAAAGAAAGAGTTCGGCCGAACGGTATTGTTGACGTTGCGCACCTTGGGCGCGAATGGTGCCGAGGGCGCGCACATGATCGCGCTCGGTGATGCGGTGCGGGCGCTGAAGCGGGCTGATCTTGAACCCGACGCGCGCCGCCTGGGTTTCGAAGCTCTGTTTGCAGGCTGGCCGCGAATGACGAGCAATTAATGCCCCCTGAAGCGCGCCAGCAGCTCGAAGCATTCCTTGACATGCTGGCGTCCGAGCGAGGAGCGGCTCGCAACACACTCGATGCCTATCGGCGTGATCTTGTGGACTTTCTCGACGAGATCGGTCGTGCACAAGTGACACTCGAAGGCGTCGCACCGTCTCACGTCACCGCTCACCTGCGCACGCTCGACGACAATGGGCTCGGCTCATCTTCGCGCGCGCGTAAGCTTTCAGCATTGCGACAATTCTTCAAGTTTCTTGTCGCCGAGGACGCAATCGGTGAAGACCCGACGCATGGGCTCACCGGTCCGCGCAAGACGGCGAGCCTGCCGAAAATCCTGTCCGTCGCCGAAGTCGACCGTCTATTGGAAACGGCGAAAGCACGGACGCGCGACATCAAGGGGCGCGATCTCGTCCGTGGCCTGCGGCTGCACGCGCTGCTTGAGCTGCTCTATGCCACCGGCATGCGCGTCACCGAGTTGGTATCGCTGCCGCGCACCGTCCTCGCTGGCGACGAACGGGTATTCACGATCACTGGCAAGGGTGGTCGCGAACGCCTCGTGCCGCTCAACACATCCGCCCGGGCAGCGCTTTCGCGTTATCTGAGCGTCGGCACGGATCCGACCGATGGCGTCGCGCTGATGCTAAGGACGAAGTGGCTGTTTCCATCGAAGGCTGCCGGGGGGCATCTGACACGCCAGCGCTTCGCCCAGGAGTTGAAGGAGTTGTCGCAAGCGGCCGGCATCGATCCGGACCGGGTGTCGCCCCACGTTCTGCGCCATGCATTCGCCAGTCACTTGCTCGATCGCGGCGCGGACCTGCGAGCCGTCCAGCAGTTGCTTGGACACGCCGACATCTCGACGACGCAGATTTATACTCATGTGTTAGAGGAGCGGTTGCGCCGGCTCGTGCTCGACCATCACCCGCTCGCCAAGCCAGCAAGCTGATCGATCAGCACATCTTGCATCGGGGGCACCAACTAACCATTTCTGTCGTTGCCAAGCTGAGTTGAACCGTGGAGTTTACGTGTCTTGAAACATCTTGCGTGCGTAACGATCGCTTTGCTTGTTCCGGCCGGAATCGCCACCGCCAATCAGATCAACACCGGCGGTGCCGAGGGCGCCTATCACACGACATTTTGCCCAGCGCTCGAATCGCAGCTTGCGAAATCGAAGTTCGAGCACAAGTGCACAACGTCAGAAGGTACCTTTGACAACATGAGCCGGATCGCCGCTGACCCGCGCCAAATTGGCTACGGCCAGCTCGACATCTTCGCCCTCGAAGCACCAGCTTTGGGAGGTGCGAAAACTTTCACCCGGTTGCGCGGCGACGATGTTCGCGAATGTGTGTTCGCTGTCACCCGCAACCGCGAAATCACCAACTATGGTGACATAGCCGTCAACGCGCCGCGCCTGCGCTTCATCATGCCACCGAAAACCTCGGGTAGCGCTGGCACGTTCCGCTTCCTGCAGCAGGCAGACACCGATGGTGTCGCCAAAGCGAAAAGCGTCGAGAACGCAACCAACACCGACGAGGCAATCAAGCTCGCCCTGTCGGCCGATGACACGGTTACTTTCTTTGTGCAATTTCCCGACCCCGACAACGCGCGTTTCAAATCGATCCAGGAACAGGGCGGGCACATTGTTCCGGTGTTGGATCGCTTAATCCTGCGTCAGCAGGTGGACGGGCAGAAGGTCTATTTCGCGCAGGAGACCCAGGTCCTGAATGCCAAGTGGATGAAGAGCGGCCAAAAGGTCGTCACTGCTTGTACGCCGCTCGTATTGTTCACCGGTACGCCCGATCGCGTAACGAGCGACAAGGCCCGGCAGGACCACAAGGACATGATCGCGACCGTACAGGCACTCAAGGTCGATGCGTTGATGCCGCGTGAGGGTCTTTTCTCGAAGGTGTGGCGGCGCACACGCGAACTTACCGGTCAAAGCGTGGAGAAGCTCGTGCAGATGTCGGAGACAGCCCGAGAAAAGGCGCAGCCGATGATGGAGCGTGCAAAGGAGCTCGGCGGCGAGGCCATGGAGAAGGCCCGGGAGGCTGCGGAGAAGGCAAAGGAAGCTGCGAAGAAAGCGATGGAGCCGGCCCCCGCCGAGCCGCCGAAGCCGCAGTAACTCTCACGTAGGTGACTGCTGGCGCGTCAGCCATATGTGCTTTATGCCTCGGACGAGAAACCTTGTCCGGGGAAGCATGATGTCCGTTACCGTCGCCATGTACGACAAATCCTACGAACACATTCGCCCGCGCCTCGACGGGCTCGGATTGGACACTCTGGTTCATACATTCAGTAAGGATGGCAAGTTTCTGATCGATGGTGCCAAGGTTGACCCGGGCGATGTCGCCATCGACTATCTCTGGCTGACGTCTCACCTGAATGCTGATGGCTTTCGCGACGGCGCTTTCGAATTGGCCCTGAGCTGCAAGTCGGTGGGTGTCCTGCAAACTTTCAATGCCGGGCTGGACCATCCATTCTATAAGAAAGCCTCTCAAAAAGGCATTCGCATCTGCAATAGCAGCGCTCAGGGCGTCGCCATCGCCGAGTACGTATTCGGGCAGGTCCTGAGCGTGCTGCAACCGATAGAACTACAGCGCGAGCTGCAAGCCAAGAAACAATGGCAGATCACACCGTTTCGAGAAATCTGGCAGACGAATTGGCTGATCATTGGCTTCGGGCCGATCGGGCAGGAGGTCGCCAAACGCGCCAAAGCGTTCGATGCGACGACAGCTGTCATTCGCCGTTCACCGCAAGCCTCGCCCCTCGCCGACGCTGTCGGCACGATGGCTGATCTCGCGACGTTTCTACTTGCAGCAGATGTGATCGTGTTGGCGTGCGCGCTCAACGACGAAACGCGCGGTTTTGCCGGCGAGTCATTCTTTGACGCCACCAAAAAAGGCGCGATCCTGGTCAATATTGCGCGCGGTCCACTGATCGATGATGCGGCGATGATTGCAGCGCTCGACAAGGGCCAGCTCGCGACCGCAGTGCTCGACGTTTTTCACGTCGAGCCGCTCCCCGGCAGTAGCCCGTTATGGACGCATCCAAATGTGCGGTTGACCTCACACACGTCGTTCGCCGGTAGCGGCGGGCGCGCGCGATGGGACAAGCTATTTCTCGATAATATCGCCCGCTTTACAAAGGGCGAAACACTAGCGCACGAGGTCAACCCGCGCGATATCTAGGCCGAGTTACGCGCTGTCATCCGTGTCGATGACGACATAATCGTCTTCGACACGAACCGGGAAGGTTTCGGCCTGGTACGGCCCCTCGACGAGCGAGGCGCCCGGCTCGATTGTGACAGTGTGCTGCATCAGCCGCAAGCGCTTCGGGTCGCACCACGAGCGACCTGATCTAACGTCGAACTCCCAGCCATGCCATGGACACCGCAGAATCTCGCCGTAACGCGAATACGCATACTGACCCGGCTCTTGCGAGACCACGTGGCCCGTCAGTACGCCGCCGGATAAGCTCGCACCGCGATGCGGACAGGTATCCGACAGCGCGAACAGCTCACCCTTAATGTTCAGAACGAGCACCGCCTTACCATCGATCATGCACCGTCGCCGCGTGCCGGGTGGCAGCTCGTTAATGGCCGCAATCACATGCCGCGCCATCATCAGAGCCTATATACCGCTTTGCCATTCTGGGTCAGGATTTGGCGTTTGCGCTCATCGCCGATGTTGGCTGGAAACGCGCGAAATGGATCGTCGAAATCCCAGTGCGGATAGTCGCTCGCAAACAACAGCCGATCCCAGCCGATCCAATCCATCGTATCATTGAGATCAGCGCGCGCCTCCGGCTCTTCCATCGGTTGGGTTGTAACCCAGATATGCTGCCGGATGACCTCAGACGGCATGCGACGCAGATGCGGAACTTCATCGCGCATCCGGCCGTAGAGCCGGTCAAGTCGCCACGACAGCGCCGGCAGCCAGCCGAAACCGCCTTCGATCAGCACGACCTTCAATTTCGGGAAGCGCTCGAATATGCCTTCCATGACGAGGCTCGTCACAACCGTTTGGCACGAAGTCGAATGGCCCGCGCCTTCTTCGACATAGTACGACGGCCAACCGGCACCGGTGTATGGATGTCCGCCAGCGCCGAACACGTGAATCCCAACCGGCAGATCGAACGCTTGCGCTGCCTCGTAGATCGGCCAGTACCGGCGCGCGCCGAGGGGCTCCATGCTGCGCGTCAACATGAACACTTGTGCGTAGTGCCGGTCGGCACCTAGGCGCTCGATCTCCTTGACCGAAGCAGCGGCATCCTCAAACGGTACCACAATCGACGCCTTCAGCCGCGGCTCCGGGGCGGCCATCACATCAAGCTGCCAGCGATTTATGGCGCTCGCCATCGCAGCACTGAGATCCGGGTTGATCTCGCCATGACCGGTAAGACCAAGCGGGCCCATTATGCCGACCTCGACGCCGTAGTGATCGAGGTGCTGCCGGCGAACCAGTTGCAGGTCACTGCCCGGCGAGCCGCCATCATCGGGCCAAGCATCGCGACGCATGGCGCGGGGCGCTGCCTTCGGATAGGGCTCGTAATGCGACCCGTGACGTTTGCGCGAGCCATAAGTCTTGAGATGCTGGAACCAGCGTGCCTCCAGGAATGGCGCGAGCTCCGCGACGTTAGACGGAGCCGTATGCACGTCGCCGTCGATGATCGCCAGACGGTTCGAGGTGGGACGGTGAGCCGCGTCTTCAATACCAGACGTCCGTTCGGGTGCGACGTGTCCATCGAGTATCATGGTCGTGCTCCTTGACTGAGGCGTGCGTAGGTGGCGCGTGGGTTATCGATTAAGATCCGACGAATGAGCGCGGGCGGCAAGCCTGGCGGGAGCATAGCATCACCGTCGAATTGCCAATGCGGGAAATCGGTCGAGAACAGGACCAGATCTTCGCACTGTAATTGGTCGATCATACGCGTGACGATTGCCGCATCGTCGGGAGCATCAAACGGCTGCAATGTCAGGCGGATATTGGAGCGCACGAACTCGATCGGTTCGCGATCGATCCATGGCACTTCATTGCGCACGCCGCGCCAGAATTTCGACAGCCGCCACATATATGCGGGCAGCCAGGTGATTCCCGACTCTGTCAGCACCACTTTGAGCTTCGGATATTTGATGAACACGCCCTCGCAGATGAGACTGCCAAGCTGCGTGTGGAAGCCGTTCGCCTGCGCCGCATAGTCCTCGATATAGTGGCTCGGCCAACCCGATCCGGTAACAGGATGATAGTAGCTGGAGCCGGCATGCACCGCGATCGCGAAGCCGTGTTTCTCGGCGGCAGCATAAATCGGCCAGTACTGCGGCTTGCCAAGTGGCTGCTCGCCCATCACCATCAGCAGGATCTGGACGAAGCGCCGATCAGCGGCCCGGCGCTCGATCTCCGCCACCGCCAGCTCTACGTTCTGAAGCGGCACCAAAACACTGGCCCGCAGCCGAGGATCGCGCGACAGCCATTTGTCCGCTAGCCAATCATTGGCGGCACGTGCGAAAGCCGCCCCCATATTGCCATCGCGGAACATATGCACCGGGAACAGGCAATTGAGGATTGCGTGATCGAAGCCGTGCGGATCGAGAAGCGCTTTCGCCACTGCTTCAGGACTAGCATCGGCACGCGGGGTTTGATTTTTCCAATCGGAGCGGATCGTCAGCGGCGCGTTCGCTGGATACGCGATCGAGTCCCACGTCTCTAGCCCGCGCACTTCAACCGTGTCACGCCAATAGTCGCTCATGTACGGGGCGAGAGCCGACGGCCTCGGCGTCAATGGATGCACATCGCAATCGATAGCGCCCACCAAGCTCATCCAACGGTACTCCGCAGGCCGTCTATTGAAGTTCAACGCGAAGACTACCCCTGCCGCCATTGCCCGACCAGGGTGCAGTTTCGCAATGGTGGTCGCACAAAATGGATGGCGCCGCGAAGGTGATTTTATAGAACAATGCTAGCGGGCTTGAATCTTAGGCCCAGTTGCCAAAGCACTTCCAGAGTGAGAAGTTTACTGACGAGTGGTTGAGATCGCTCCGGATTTGACCAAAGCTCCACGGCCGCAGCAAGGGCAAAAAAATGACAATTGCAGAGGCGACGATCCGCAATCCAATTCCCTTCGACGCGACGCAGCTCGACCAACTGATGAACGAGGCCGGGATCGATGTTCTGGTCGCCACCTCAAAACATAATGTCCAGTATCTGCTCGGCGGCTACCGCTTCTACTTTTTCGATACGATGGATGCGGTCGGCGTGACGCGCTATCTACCGGCCGTCATCTATCAAAAAGGCAAGCCAGAGAATGCCGCCTACGTTGGATGCGCCATGGAAAACTTCGAGAAGGAACTCGGCAAATTCTGGCCCTCGACGCTCGATCTAAAGGTCGTCGGCAGTAAGGAGGCGATGGGGCAAGTCGTCGACCACATCAAAAAGCTTAGTCACGTCCGCCGCGTCGGCGTTGAGCCGGGCTTCTTGCCATCTGATGGCGATGCCGTTTTGCGTCAGGGATTGTCAAATTGCGAGATCGTCGATGCGGTATTGCCGCTAGAACGGCTGCGCGCCCGCAAGACACCCGAGGAAGTCGGGTTTCTGAGACAGGCTTCGGAACGCGTGGTGGATGCGATGCAGACCACGTTCCGCAATCACTGCGTGCCCGGCGCAACCAAGCTAGAGGTGGTCGAGGCACTGCGCCGCGAGGAGGTGACCCGCGGTCTCGTCTTCGATTATTGCTTAATGACCGCAGGAACAAGTCTCAATCGCGCACCCTCCGAGCAGCGGCTCGCGAGCGGCGACATCATCTCCTTGGATTCAGGGGGTAACTACAAGGGCTACATTGGCGACTTGTGCCGAATGGGCATTGTCGGTGGCAGACCCGATGCGGAGCTGGTCGACCTCCTCGCCTTTATTGACGAGGTGCAGCAAGCGGTGCGCAAGCCAATCAAGCCAGGCAGCCGCGGCGGCGATATTTGTTCGACAGCCGAGAAACTGCTCGATGCGTCACCGCACCGAAAATATGCGCACTTCATGGCGCACGGCATGGGGCTGGTGACCCATGAGGCACCGCGTCTTATGAACTATGCGCGACTGTCTTACACCGGCTACGACATGGAGCGACCATTGGAGCCCGGCATGGTGGTTTCGATCGAGACGACGGTGGCACATCCCAAGCGCGGCTTCGTCAAACTTGAAGACACGGTCATCGTCACCACTGACGGGTACGAGGCCGTCGGCGATGGCAACCGCGGCTGGAACACGGCCGGTCAAGGGTCCGCCCGTTGATCCGATCCTGACTTCCTTGATCGCCTATTGTTGATCAAGCTGGCTCATTACTCATGTTGTCATTTGTATTTCGGGGAGGATCGTTCGACATGAGCAGCCGAGCGGATAGAGACGATCAGATCAGACCAGCAAGAACGGGCACCACCACTGCAAACGATCACGGCGACGCCGTCGCGCGTGCAAAAAGTTTGGTGGAGCGACTGCGCACTAACGGGCCACGCATCGAAGCCGAACGCGCCCTGCCAGCCGATGTTGTTGGCGCATTGCATGAGGCGAAGCTTTTCCGGCTCCTGCTTCCACGCTCCCTCGGCGGTGATGAGATGCATCTCAAAACGCTGGCACAGGTGATCGAGATTATTGCCAAAGCAGACGCCAGTACGGCGTGGTGCATGGGCCAGGGTGCGGGCTGCGCGCTGGCCGCTGCTTTCTTGAAACCCGAGGTCGCTCAACGCTTGTTCGGCCCGCCGGATGCAGTCCTGGCGTGGGGCGCAGGGATCACCGGCAAGGCAGTCGCGACCAAGGGCGGCTATCTCGTCTCCGGCAAATGGATGTTCGCGAGCGGCTGCGCTAACGCGACGCTGCTCGGCGGGCACTGCTACGTCGTCGAAGCAGACGGCGGGCCACGAAAACGCGCCGACGGCCGCGCGCTCGATCGAACCGCATTGTTTGCGAAGTCGAAGGCGAAAATTCATGACATGTGGCACACGCTCGGCCTCAGGGGCACGGCGAGCTATACCTACGAGGTCGAAAACTTGTTTGTGCCCGAGGACGAGACAATCGACCGCGAGGAGCCAAAAGAACTGGTCGAGGCCGGCACGCTTTTCATCTTCCCGGCCACGCAAATTTACTCGGCGGCGTTCAGTGCGCTGATGCTCGGAATTGCTCAGGGTATGGTCGACGATCTGACAGCTCTCGCCATGACGAAAACGCCGCGTGGCGCCCCATCGTCGCTAAAAGAGAGCCCGGTTTTCCAATCGCAGATTGCGGTGCTCGAGGCTCGACTGCGTGCCGCCCGCGCGTATCTGCACAATACTCTCGATGAAATTTGGGATAAGACAAGCAGCACACGCGAGTTGCCGCTGATCGAGCGGGCCAACCTGAAAATGGCCGGCACCTATGTTATCAATCAAGGCGTGGAGATCGTGAACGAAGCTTATCGCGCGGCCGGCCAGAACGCGATTTTTCCAACCAATCCATTTGAACAACGGTTGCGCGACGCCATGTCGGCATCGCAGCAGACGCAGGGCCGGCCGTCCAACTTCGTCACGATCGGCCGCGTGATGCTCGGCCTGCCACCCGACTCGATCGTCCTGGGATAACGCGATCGGCTACTTCGGGTCCGGCGGGTCACAACAACCGGTGGTTTCTCGCACCATCGATCGCGCACGATTTTTGCGCCGGTGCCCGACAGATTGTGGCCCTATTCCCTGTCCACAACCAAAAAGTCTTGAAGGCGGCCCGCGAGCTTCCGCCGCTTTGTTGGAGTCGGACGCATGTCATTTGTCCGCCAAATCGCTCAGCTACTGAAGGGTAGGCTGTTGTACGTTGCGCTTGCCGCGCTCTGTATCTGCGGCCAATCCGAGGCGGCACCCGAGCCCGGCGTCATCGTGCAGCAGATCGAAATTCTGGGCACCAAGACTACCGAACCGGACGTGGTACGGTCCGGATTGGCCTTCAAAGCCGGCGAGCGATTGACCCCGCAGGGGATTGATCAATCCATTAAACGCCTATTCGCGACCGGATTCTTTGCTGATGTTCGCATTTCAAATGCCGGTAATGGCCAGATCAAAGTCGAGGTGGTTGAAAACCCGCGGATCGGCCGCATCAATTTTGAAGGCAACACCGCCATCGACAGCGCGAAGCTCGGAGCGGCCGTCGCGCTGAAGCGGGGAGGGATTTACACCCGAACACGCGCGCGCGTCGATGAAGCAAAAATTCGCGACCTTTACGTCAACGAGGGGCGCTATCAGGCCGCCGTCAGCTCGGCTGTTACGGAGGATCCTCGGGGCGGCGTCGATCTCGTATTCAAGGTTGTCGAGGGCGAGATCCACAAAGTCGAGAGTATCGAATTTGTCGGCAACCGCGCCTTTACACCCGGACAACTGCGCGACGTGATCAATACCACGCAATCTGGATTGCTCGATTTCCTGAAGGGCAACGCAACCTACAATATTAAGGAGCAGCTCGAATTCGATCGCGTGCTTCTGAGAGAGTACTATCAAAAGCACGGTTTCCCCGACGTGAACGTCGCCGCGCCGACGTCGGATAAACTGCCGTCTTCGAACGGATTTCGGATCACTTTCACCGTGGATGAAGGTGACCGTTTCACGTTCGGTCCGCAACGGGTGGAAAGCAAATTGGAGGGCATCGATACGGCAGCACTCGCCGCCGAGATCGTCGCGGTCGAAGGCCGCGTCTACGACAGCAGCAAACTGGAGGCGACGGTTGCGGCGATGTCGATCGTGCTTGCCAATACCCGCCATCCCTTCGTTCGCGTCACACCGAAACACGAGCGCGACGCCAACCGCCGGATCGTGGCCGTCACCTACAAGCTTGAGGATGGGCCGCAGCAGTTCATCGCTCGCATCGACATCAACGGTAACGTCCGCACGCGAGACTATGTCGTTCGCCGCGAGTTGAAATTGGCCGAAGGCGATGCTTATAACGCGGTGCTGGCCGAAGTCTCCCGCAAGCGGCTTCTGCGTACGGGGTTCTTCAAAACCGTCGAGTTGAAGCCCGAACGAACCGCGCAGCCCGATCGCGTAAACCTTCACGTCGTCTTGGTGGAACAGGACACAGGCGATCTGTCATTCGGATTGGGCTATTCGCAAAATGACGGCATCATCGGTGATGTCAGCTACACCGAGCGCAATATCATGGGCACTGGCCTCGCTGGCAAAATCAAATTGGAATTGGCCCAACGGCGCTATGGGGCTGAGATCGGTCTCACCGATCCGCATTTCCTGGGCAGTAACAACTCCGCCGGTTTCGATCTGTTCTACCGTGATACCGACCGGACGTTGCAATCGTCCTACAAAGAACAGCGATGGGGCGGATCGGTGCGTCTCGGCGTGCCTATCACGGACACGATCACGACCGGGCTCAACTATACGTTCACGCGCAGCACGCTCTATAGCGTCGGCGCCAATGCCTCGGCTGCAATCAAGGAGGCGGTGCCGGGCTTCCCGAACGCGACATCGAGCACCTATGACACCTCATCGGTTGGCTATGCCACGGTGTACGATACGCGCGACAACGCCAAGCTGCCGACAAGCGGAATCTACTCGGTCGTGAAGCAGGACTTTGCCGGGCTAGGCGGCGATGCCGCATACATTCGCACCGCCACTGATGTGCGCGGCTATGTTCCTATCGCCGACGGCATCGTACTTGGCGGCCATCTGGGCGGCGGTTTCATCGGCGGATATGGCGGCCAGGACGTCCGCCTGCTTGATCTGTACTACCGAGGCAACGAGTCGGTGCGCGGGTTTGCGCCTGGGGGCATCGGTCCGCGTGATGGCAACAGCCTCAACCAGGATGCGCTTGGCGGCAAAGCATTCTATTCATCCTCTCTTGAGGTTCGCACGCCAATCCCGTTCGCGCCAGCAGCGCTCGGCCTCAGCGCGATCGGCTTCGTCGACGCAGGCAGCCTGTTCAGCGCCAACAAGACGGCGAGCGCGCTGCCCGGCCTGATCGGAAACAGTGCCGCGCCCCGCATCTCGACGGGGGTCGGGCTGGTCTGGGATTCACCGCTCGGACCACTGCAGGCAAGTTATGGTTTTGCCCTATCGAAACAGCCCGGGGACAAGACGCAGGCATTCAACTTCGGTGCCGGTTCCGGATTCTGAAAACCGGAAGGCTCGGCTCCGCGCCCTTTAACTATCAGGACCGTGTTTAAATTCTCAGTTTAAAGCTCGAGAATTGAATCTGGCCGCCTTACTTGTTTCGCTGGTTTATCGTCGCGAATACCTTTGAACGACGCATGTCGCAGCAGCTTATCGTGCGTCCAGCCCCGATATTCGACCTGCGCCACCAGTTCAGGTTTAACCCAATGAACATTCTTCCGCTGAAGCGCATCGAGCGGCATGGAGAACGCGGCGCTCGTCGTCAACCGAGGCTGTAACTGCCGCCAGATCTCGCCCGCTGCAGTCCGATTGAAACCGGTACCTATTCGACCCACATAAATTAGACGGCTACGATCAAAGTAGCCAACGACCAAAGCGCCAATCGCTTGGCTTGAAATCGAGGAAGTCAGATACCCAGCGATGACGAACTCGTCTGTATTAATGCACTTGGTTTTCAACCAATCGCCGCGCCGGCCCGAGTGATACGGCAAATCAATCCGCTTAGATATGATCCCTTCTAACCCTAGTTTGCACGCCTCTTTCAATATGGCTGCGCCACTGCCAGCGATGTGTTGACTGAAGCGGATTGCCCCTACCTTGGGCAAACCTTGCAACAATGCGTGAAGTAAGTTTTTTCGTTCGGCGAGCGGTAATCCGGTAACGTCTCTTCCAGAGATATGCATCAAATCAAAAGCGCAATAGACGATCCGGCTCGAGTGTCCGGACTTCAAATCGCCGACGAGCATTGGAAAGCTCGATACACCCCCCTCAGCTTCGACGATGGCCTCACCGTCGATAACCGCAGAGCTAACATCGAGCTTGTTTAATTCCCTCTCAAGTTTGCTAAATTTATGCGTCCAATCCAGTCCATTGCGAGTGAGCAGCTGAACTCTACCCCGTTCGATACGAGCTTGCAGTCGATAGCCATCGAACTTGATCTCATGTACCCACTCGGCGCCCTCAGGCTCGGTGCTGACTAATTTGGCAAGGCAGGGCTCGACAAACGCCGGCACAGGAGATTTCTTAGCGGCGCGCTTCATCGCACCTTTCCGACCAGCTTTTCGATCGCCGTCTTTAATGGCCGCTCAGCTGCGGCGTAATCCTTCCAAGCGGTCGACTTGCTTAACAATTTCGGTACGGTGTGAATTGTGAAACGGCCCGGATCAAGATCGGCTCGCACCTGCCCCCAAGT